>VEQN01000007.1 GCA_018883165.1 Candidatus Tayloriibacteriota bacterium | reverse complement strand
ATGCTGCTGTGGTCCACATCGCAGCCTGGGTTGGTATGGAAAATGTCCTGAAGTTCTTCACGGACAATGCGGACATCATCGGAGCAGTCGAGTATGGCATGCCGAACAGGCTTGCCATGCCGGAGGTTCCAGGTTTCTGCAAAATTGCAGGGCGACTCTTCAATCACGTTTCTGAGAGTCACCCTGAAATCACCCCGTCGGTCGAACAATTCGACAAAAAAGATGTCATCGACGAATTCGCTCTTTCAGGGGTGTACCAAAACAAGCGACCAGGAACTGAAGTTCTTGATGACGATGTGGATTTCCTCAGAACAGCTGGTTTCCTCGGGACCACCTGACCAGGAACAAATCATCTGATTCAAACCGCACCTAGCGAAAGCCTGGTGCGGTTTTTTCATATTCTTACACAAACCTCTCTTTCAACTTAAGTATCGGCTTTTCAACATATGAATACGAAGTCACGGTAATCACCAGTGTAATACCAAACGAGACAATCATATATATGAGCAAGGACAAGGTGGTGTTTGACACAGGTAACACCTCTGCACGTATCAATATATTTGTAAGAAGTAACCCAAATGCATGATAGCAATACAAGCCATATGATCTTTGACCGAGAAATTCACATGTTCTTTTCAATGGTACTTTAAGATATGCATGTTTGTTGTATGTTACAAACAACACAATATACAAGAAATATATTGAAATGGCCGTGGACGAGAGTGTAAAAACTAGATCAGGAAATATAGTATCAGTAGATACAGAATGCAACTCAATGATTTTAAAGACATAAAATACAACCGGAACAGATATGAGGAGTATATATCCAATATATTTTCGTTGTTCGATGAACCATTCTTTCAATCTAGGCAGGTACAATACAAGATACGCACCAAAAGCTCCCATTACCAGATCGGACAACACACTCATTGTTGCATACCTAATATATTCCATATCGTGAATATTATTAAACCTAAAGTACGTAGAAGATATTATAAGGAATATGAAAAGTATGGGTAATTTTGATTTATTAAACATCTTCACAATCCACGGCCACACAAAGTAGAATTGTTCTTCAATGGATATAGACCAAAGTATGGCTATATAAAAAGGTATTCTTCCAATATCAACCATGTATGAATTCATTGCGAAAAACACATACTTCCACAAACCAGAAGGTGTGTATTCAAGAAGACCACTTCCAATGAATACAGAATCGTTTATGTTAACTAGTAAAAAAGGAATTACCATCATCCCAACAAACAAAACCAATAGATATACTGGCCAAATTCTTAAAATTCTACGCATGTAGAATTTTCTAATTGCCAAACCCTCATTTTTTTCTTTCTCTTTAAATAATAACCATGTAATTAAAAATCCACTAAGGACAAAGAAAAGAGATACGCCAAGGTTACCTTGTGTAAAAAGATATGGTGTCAGGATTTCAATAACAGAATTACCTGATGATATACCAGAAAATACAAATACGTGTGAAATAAATACACAAAAGAATGCAACAAATCTTAACGTGTCTAGTGAGTGGAAATATTCTGACGCTTTCGAAACCACTTTCATTGCTGTGCCCCCGGTAGGAATCGAACCTACAATAACGGCTTAGAAGTCCGCAGTTATATCCATTTAACTACAGGGGCATTTTAATTTTAAAAGTTTCCAATTCTCTATATGTCTTCCTTCGATGACAATTTGCACACCGGACATCACACTTATTGATCTCATTAAGCACAGATTTCCAAGAATAGTGGCCCGAGAGCATTTTGTTGATCGTTTTAAATTTTCCACTTTTTCCATCATGATCAAATTCTAGTACTATTGGATCTTTTTCACCACAATCAACACAACACCTGGTTCTAAGATACTCATACACGGCCCTCCTAATTCTTATACGATGTCTCTTTTGTGCTAAGTACAAATCTTCTTTATTTTTATAAGGCACAGAAGGATTATACCTCACCTATCTAACCTTTTTCAAGGATAGTCTTCGGAGTGTATCACAAGACTGAAGGGTCTTCCAGCTTGAAAGACTTGTTTGTGATTAGGCTAGTTTGATCAGCCTTTCTCTTCTCATATTGATTAACAACCTCCTGAACTTCGTCTTCACGCGCACCACTTGTACCAACTTTATTCTTCATTACAATCTCAGACTCTGCAATTTGTCTTTGAACAACAAAATAAAAATATACATTCCATCCTAGTGAGACTACTGCAACTAGAATAAGAATGGTAAACATCCTCCTCCAATCAACATCTGGCTTGGTGGTAAAGAAAGATATCTTTTGTACAATTTTTTTGAGTGATTCTTGCATATTAATTATCTTTATTCTTAACAACTGTAAAAAGTATATTTGCCTTCCATATTGATTCTTTACTTACTACCCTTTGCACCTCAGGTGTAGTAGATGCGGTAGTAGTTCCTAAGTCTTTCGTTAACACAACCCCTTCTTTTTTTGACACATCTTGAGTTGTTAATTCAATTCTTTCAATGACCAAACTGTACGGCATAAGCTCTACCAACTTGATAAATTTAAAGACCGAGCTCCAGTATCCATTCACTGTAAATGAAACTACAAGCAACTCTTTCTGATGCGTTTCAAGATCAGGAACGCCTCGTGACTCGATTCTATCTGTAGTATATGTAAGACCAATTGATGACGCCAACTGCTCAAACTCTGTAATGAAAGGAACTGATCCACCTGATTTAATGAGATAGCTACCAATTTTTGCCTTACTATCATTAGTATCTTGCGCAGCTTGATGCAAGGCTTTTAGATGACCGAGCCTAACGTTTAAAATCTCTAGCTCATCTTTTGTTTCAACCGTCTTTTGCGTCAAACCTTCGATATATCTCGTTACATATATATATCCTGATACTGCCGAGATGGCCAGTATTATACTTATAATTGAAATTGTTCTGGTTGTTTTGTTCATCTTATTGCGCGGTACTAGTACTACTCAGGGCACTACCATCTTGATACGACCAATCTGATGGGTTTTTACTAATTGTAAGTTTAACCGTAAAAGCAATATTCTTATCTTTCGCAAAGCTAGATATAGGTATAAAGACACTCTTAAACACTTTATCCTTCTTCAAGGTCTCACTAAATAATGACAAAGCAACTCGAGTAGATGCTACACCAGAAATATCTATAGTAGAGAGTTCCTCTGTAGACTCTACTTGATTTGCCGGAGGAGTATATATGAAACCAAGAACAGTAACCCCTCGTGGCTTATCTCGAATAATTCTTGTCATGACTTCACTAGGAAGCTCTTTCATCTTATATTTTTTAAGTATCTCAACAGCTGAAACAATCTCTTTAACCTTCTCAGCATCATCATTATTCTCTCTCTTACTAATCTGTAGTTCCATTTCCTTTTTCTGTTGCATGACTGCGGAATACCTTCCGTGTGTACTCATATACACAGGGATTAAGAAGGCAGAACTAATTAACACAAGTATCAAAACCCCAATCGAGAAAATTGTAAGCACTCTACTTTTATACTCTTTAATTACTTGTTGTTTATGATACTCAGGCAAAAGGTGCAACATAAGTTACATATATTGTACGCTAACGAGAATTTTTTGGTAGTGCCAAACCAATAACAGTTGCATAGTCTAACGATTCTAGATATTCAATTGGAGGTATTTCTTTGTCGAAAGAAAGTACATTCACCCACACATTTGCAAGTTCTACAGGAACCTTCAATGACAGTGACATGTAGTCTCTAAAACCAATGATTGACGCGTCTCTTCCTGCCAAAATTACTTTGAGCGGAACACTTGCATCCTTTCCATTCTTTTCAATATGGGACAACCAATACATATATGCCTTTTGAATTTCATCTCGGAGTGCTGATACTGAGTTAATGAGGAGCATGAAGAATGTAGTATTCTCTGTTGTTCTCGTAAAACCTTTTTCTTTCTTCATTCTTTCAGCTTCTTCAAATGAAATACCGTATTCTTTTGCAATTGCATTTGTAAAATCATCACCACCAACAGTGACAGTTGAGGTGAACTGTACTGCACCCTCACTCACAATTGAAAGTACGGTCTTCTTATCACCGATATGTACCACCAAATACATATATTTATCATCTTCAGGGATAATGGCTTTTGTTAAGGCCTGATTTTCAATCAAAAACGATACCGGGGTCATACCAGCCATCTTAAAGACATCAATGTATTGATCAATTATTTGTTGTGGCACCACAGATACTGAAGCAAAATCAACACCCTTTTTGTTATCCCTGTGAATGATGTGATAATCAAAAACAGCATCCGAAAGAGAGATTGGAACGTTTTCCTCAAGATGAAATTCTATATGGTTTCTAACAGTCTCTGGGTCACCTGATGGGACTTCTGTTGTAAACAGATATGATTTCTCTTCTGGTATTGAGACTTCAACAAATTGAAATCGATTTGTTCTCTGTACTTTTTTAAGAGCAGCAACAAGGTCTTTGTTTGTAACCAACGGTTCATTAAATAAGACAGGTGTTGGTATTTTTTGTATACCAAACTTACCAAGCTCTAACCCCGAAGGACGTCTAATTAGTTCAACAAACCGAATATCATTTGCTGAAATATCTATACCCACATGTGGCATAGCCATATATTTTGGAGTTGGAAAATGTTTAAAAAGATTCTGTACGAATTTCAAAGCCCTTATATTATACGATAAAATCTTTTACTCACCTATATACACCATGTGAAATTATTTTATGAGTGTTCCAGGTTTTATATCAACTGTTGGCTTGAGAAGTGCAAAGTTCTGATCGTCATTTACCGCACAAATCATTGCCTGACTTTCCATACCCATGATCTTTCGAGGTTGAAGATTTGTGACGAATGGACAAAGTGATCCGATCAAGCTATCAACACTAACAAATTTTGCGATACCAGAAAAAACCTGTCTTGGTGACTCTTCCCCAAAATCAACAGAAAGCTTGAGTAATTTTTCAGATCCTTCAACAGGCTCAGCATTTAAAATCTTACCAATTCGAATCTCAACCTTTGCAAAATCATCTATTGTTATATATGTCTTTTCAGACTGTGTTTGTTCTTCACTCATATGTTTATATGTTGTTTTTAAATTGTATACGGTCTAAATAGCTTTGTAATATTATTGCTGCAGCAGATGCATCAATTCTGTCATGCTCCCCCTGAATTCTGGAGGCCTGGAGTGTTGAGAGCATCTCAGGCTCAAACACCACCTCAAATCCGAATTCTTCTTCTAAGTACTCTTTGAAGCCTCTCACCTCTTCCATGATCGCATTGTCTTTGTTTTTAAAATCTTTTGATTCACCCATAACAATGACATTTGAATCATGGGAATCACAAATACTACGAATATTGTTCAGTGCCGACTCTCTCTCCATCTTTGATGGGCCGTTTTTGACCACCTCAAGTGGAAATGCCATTTTCCACTCTTTGTCGCTCACAGACACACCGATTCGCTTGGTACCATAGTCTAAGCCGACACAAACACCTGCTCTATCCCTTGGATCCTGACCAGGTAACACGTCTGTCTTTTCTTCTTCATTTGTCATATATATGGTGAATATATCACAAAACTTGAAAAAAATACCGTTTTCCGATATAGTCTTCCTCGGAGGAGTGGCAGAGTGGTCGATTGCGCTTGTCTTGAAAACAAGAGTCCCTTTACGGGGACCGTGAGTTCGAATCTCACCTCCTCCGCAACATGAGAAGTGACGCCTGTAATAGGGCGTCCTTTTCTGTTTTTAGGGCTTCAGGATTGGTTATTTTCTTACGTTCGAGCGAAGCAAACAGGGCTTTTTGTGCCTTTAACTCGTTTTCGATGAGTAAATACGGATGTAGCTTTTCAATATTGAGTATTTTGTCTTTCAAAATTAAGTTCGAGCCGATAGTAGAAAATATTTCTCTTTTCTTCTGAATATCTTTTGTGTCGAAATTTCGGCGCGCAAAGGCACAAAAGTTATAGGTTCTTTCTGTCGCCTCAAGAGAATGGTCAAAATTTTCTTTTATTTCTTTAAGGTGTTTCTCAATACTAGAACGTTCAATGACAAGAGTTTTCTTTTCCTCCGCAAATTCTTCTGGTGTATAGAGGACGTGATTTAGATTTTGAGGCGAAGTATATTCTCTATGAAGATTCTTAATACGAGTCTGACAGTTATCATAAGCGGTCTGCAGAGACTCTCTAGTCTTTTGTTCTGCATTTCCAGAGCTTTGCTGTTTTTCTTGGAGATAATCAAGGGCGATTTGTAAATAATCCTCATCTATTTTTAAATCAGCAAGCTTTGCATCAAATTGTTTCTCTAGTTCATCAAGCCGAATTGACCGTTGTGTACAATTCTTATTTATCTTTTTTGTACAGTGGATATACGTGTAGTCCATAATTGTTGCGTCTTTCATTTCAGATATTTCTATACTGCATTTGGGACATGCAGTTTTGTTTTCATATCCAAATTTGTATTTACACTGAGTACAGATAATTTGATGCTTTTCTTCTGCTGTAACATTTCCACCACATTCACCACATTTCATAAGCCCTGTAACATAAAATTCTCTAGTTTTTGGCTGTTGCTTACCCTTTCTTCCTAAAAGGGTCTGTGCTCTCCAGTATTCCTTATCGGTAATCATGGCTTGATGACTACCTTTTATGAGTTCTTTTTGCTCAGTGGAAGGATTGGTCCACCAAAAATATCCGTAATAAAATGGGTCATTAAACATTTTATAAATCTGTGCCTGACTTAGTGGTTTACCTCCTAAACGTCTACGGACTGTTGTCCTTAGACCCCACTCGTTATTAGCTGTATCTAGTATCTTTGATACAGAATATGAACCTGTTAAAAGTAAGTCCCACATTTTACGAACCAATTCAAAATTGGTACCATCAGGTACAATAATCTTCTCGCCTTTGACACCTTCGTTTTTATATCCAATAGGAGCGAGGTTGGGTCTCCAACCCTTTGCAATTCTTGAACTTAGGCCACGCCGAACATTCTTTGATAGACGAATAACATAGTCTGTAGCTCGCCCACCCTCTACACCCATCAAAAGGCCCGCGTCATCGGGGTAAAACTGCCTGTAGGGGGTTTTAATTACTTTTATGATTCCTTTCTGAAGCATCCACCTCAAGCGACCCTCGTCTAATGGGTTACGGTACATCCTGTCGATATCCCAACACAAAATTGCATTAGCATCGCCTTTTTCTATTCGTTCCAACATTTCATTGAAAAGAGGTCTGCCAGGCTGTTTAGCACTCATTTCTTCCTTAAAAATATCCACCACGCATAAATTTTCTCCTTCCACAATTTTCTGCATAATATCTATTTGATCACCAATAGAAGCAACTTGTCGTTGGGAATCTTCACTTGATTTTCGTGTGTATTCAAAAAATTTTAGTTCATTATTTTTTATCATAGAATTGTCTGTCAGTCTTAATTTTCCCATTATTATCAGTATATGTATATAGGACACAGATAAGCTGGGAAAACATTCTGGTATGGAGCAACTCTTGAACCTTTTTTAGCACCAACCACTCATCTTTGGAGAATTCTTCTCCAAATTGTTCACTGAGGTATTTCATAATGAGTATTTTATCTCGTTTCCAATTAAACAAAGCTAGACAGTCTCGACACTGGGGAATACCCAGGTCATTTATTCCAATCCAACACCAATCACAAGAGCTTTTGTGACTTCTGTCCCAATCATCATGATAGTGTTCAATATCTTCTATTTTGTATATATGTTTCATATTTTGTTGGTAACTTTTATTATTTGGTAATAGATACTTGCCAATTTGCCACCCATATACCAAAAGGAAGAAATCTAAAGTGGCAAAGTGGTAGCACATATATTAAATATCAAAAAAATCCACATTCTTTTGATTAAGTAAGGATTCCTCTTCTGTTTCCTCTTCTTTTTTCTCTTTAGGTATAAAATAACAGTGACACTTTCCGTCTTTGAAGTAATCAATCATATTCATATGTACCAATTCTTTGAGTCCCACTCTGAGATTTCTATCTCCGACCTGTTTCTTTGTAAGTTCTCCAAGTTCCTTCCGTGTCTTTATTTCTCCTGTTGAAAGAATCTGCATGACCAAGTCTTTTGCCTCTTCTTTTTTATTCGTGTCATCATCAATTTCGCCAACATATTGAAATTCAATTCGTTCCGTACCATCATCCTTCACAATATCAACCATTCTAATTGCAAAAGGCGGTACCTCAATCCCGATTCGATTTTTTCTTTGATACACATTTATATTACCCGTCACATCATCCTTGCGAATCATGAGCAACACCTCCGCATTAGCAGTCTTATCTTGACTACCAAGCAATTGCTCTTTCTTTGGTATTTTACCTTCGATTTGTGTCGGTTTTCGAACATGCTCAAGAAACACCACCGACACACCAGAGTTTTTAAGAATTTGGAATTTCTGAAAAAATTTTCTGATTTCTTCCGCCTTTTCTTCTTTCAAACCACCAGAAGCCGCTCTAAACGTGTCAATAATGACAACCTCAATCTTTTTATCGTATATGAATTTAAGTAGCCACTTATATTTCATATCTTCTTGTCCGATCCCTTCATTTAAATTAAAGTCATCTTCATTTAGAATAATCAGATTATTATCATCCACATCAAAACCTATCTTTCTACCTCGTCGCTGAATCTCACTGACCGACATCTCCAAATTAACATACAGGAGTTTTGCCTTTTTAATTTTAAACTGTCCAAGCCAGGGTGTTCCATTTGTAATACTTTTTATAAGATCCATCATCATTATGGTTTTACCCTCACCAGAGGCTGACGCAAGAATTGAAATACCCTCAATGGGTAATAAATTTTCAACCCTCCACCGATCCTCAGGAAAAATCATTGAATTTATTTCTTTCCAAGAAAAAGGCTGTGGTGTTTTCTCTTCTTGTGGATCAAGACTCACCTCCTCTCCAGCCCCTTCTAAGGAATCAATGTATTCTTTCAACCTCTCATGTTTATTTTTCATTTTTAGGGATAATTATCTTGTTAACAGGGATATGGTTTGTGATCGCCGACACAAGGCAGATTAAATTTTCAAAATATTCAAGAGCCTTATCTTCGGATAAAGTTTTTTTATTCTTTTGTTCATAAAGGCTTTTAAATTTTAGGATGTATTTTTTCTTATCAACCATAAAATGCACATCCCGAAAGACAAGTCGCGTCCTGACTTACCTTCGAGGATGTGCACTGGACGCGAACACTAATCCGTGATGTTCGCAATCAATTAAATACCATTCACAAAAAAGTGCTTCAGGCTAATTGGACCCAATACACCTAAGCTTTAAATTTTTTCTCGCCTTTTATCTTTTTAGAATGCTGAGAAATAATTCTGTATACATTTGAAATTGAGAAGTTTGGGTCAGAATATTTTTTTTCTATCTCTACTGCGATCTGAGCTGGTCTTAAACCTTGTCTAAAAAGATAAAAAACATCTTTGTCCCTTTCAAAATTCTTTGCAAATCTTCGTTTTGTTACCCTCTTTCCGTTTATCTCCTTATGAACGTAGGTGTAAGCATCGATTAAGTCTCTTTTTGTTGTCATCGGATGGATTCTAATGTAGTAGTCTTTCTTTTTTCCCCTCACTGTATTAAAGTCGTCTTCAAAAATAGTTACTCCCTCAGGGTCGAGAACCGGATCATAATTCCCTGTCATTACATAATCAAAAAATATCAAATACCACTGGTGATCTAGCGATGCTCTTCTTAAGGCCTCATGGATGTCTTTATGCCAAGGATAATATCCATACTCATCAACATCCTGTGCTTCAAATTTGCGCTTTGTATCCTCACCGATGGTCTTTATTTTGTACTTTTTTCGAAACCAATTAACCGCATCTTCAAAAACACGACTTTCTATTACAGAATCAATATTCTGTTTAATGATTTTATTTTTCCGAGCAATTATCTTAATAGGACGCATATTATTGAAAATGATATCTTTTTCTGTAATAATGGCAATACAACTAAATAAAAGACGACCTAACCCTTTGATAAATTTTATCTAAGGTATGGTTGCAAGTCCTAGGAAGATAAAGAACCCATCATATGGGGTTGTCTTCCTAGGCTGTACCGGGAAACTGGTATAGGTGACGCAAGTCACCAACTCATGTGGTGGGCTTTTTGTGTCTCATAAAGCTCTTCATGTGTCTGTTTACTAAAATAGGTATACGCCGATGGAAATACTTTACAAAAAAGGTCACATCTTGTCCCTTCATCAATTTGAAACAGAACATCATGAAGGTTTGAAGATAGACTATAAAAAACGATTGGATTATCTTACACGTTGTGGTTACAAATTCGATTCAGAAACTAAAACTAAAGTCTTAAAAGAAATAATTGAGAATGAATACAAACTTTATTTAGAAAAACCACACGCCTATAGAAATAATGCAGAGTATGTGATGCAATACGCAGAAGAAATAGAATTTAGGCTCAAAGAAAAAATAAAAAGTATTTATATTGGAATTGTAGTGATTGTTGCCATTCTTGTTCTATTGATGTGGCAGACATCTGGTTCCGGAGGAAATCCAAGCTATCTTCAAGAGGTGTGCCCTGGTTGTGATCAGTTTTAATTAAAATACAAGCTCAGATATATAATTTACACAAAATTTTACCCATCAAGACACCCCGACCTGAAGACACGTTCTTGATATTAATCGCTTAATTTGCATAAATCCCTTTACTTATGGTGTTTAGAAGAAATGTCTTTGTATAAGCACAACAATCACATGACCGTCACATAAGAATATTCTTATTTATAGCCATTTTAATGCAAAAAAGTGGCTTATGGAGACTTACCAATCACATAAGACTATTTAGCCCAAAAAGGTACGTAAGTGATATATTTTTTAGAAGTCTTATCACTTGTAACCTTAATCAACCCTTGCTTTACAGTCTCACTGATTATTCTCGATGCAATTGAGTAATTTTTTTCCTTGATATTGAAACGGTTTCTTAGTGATGAATTATTCATGGGATCATTCGATACATACCTTAAAACACAGTGCTGATAACAGGCTCTAATTTTGTCATCCCTGTCCATATCTTGTAGTTTTTTATAGGAGTAAAGTGTTACCTTTGTAAAATCTTCATTCACTTCAAACTTCGGGGCGGGCAACTGATAAGCCTCTACACTTTTTATCACCTTATCTATTCCACTGCCACGCTCTTCACATATTTTTATTTGTCGCATAAAGGATGCCAGGTCTTCATTTCGTGAACGAGGCATATGGTCTATAAATCTTTCCGCTTCAACAAGAGATTTTCCAGGATTAACTATCTCAATCCTATCTTTATAAATTTCTATCATTGGAGAAGTCCCTGTCTCGAAAAAATCTTGGTGTACCAGTGCATTAGCAACCAACTCTCTAATTGCTATCAAAGGGTACATTTTTCTCTATTGTCTTAATGCTCTGGTAATGACCTCATTTGAAGGTAACCTATCATTAATAAACTCTAAAAGCAGAGGAAAGGCGGTTGCGTAACCCTTGATACCAACTTGTTCAAGAATTGCACTGGACTTATCGGTCCCTTCATAAATAATCACTCTTGGAGATTTTCTGGCTAAAGATTTTATTTTTCGTAGATCTCTGGCAAACAGAATTGCACCAAGATTTGTTATTAAATACACCCCATCTTGATAATTAACCAACCCAGCTTCTTTTAGTTTCTCAATTATGAGTTTTTTTGTTTCAGGTAACGGATATTCGGTCGTCTGGAAAAATGATGGGTAATCAATCATTTTAATCACTTCGTCTTCGTCTACACATTCATACGCTGTCTGTTTCTCAAAACTTCGATGATGTAAGTTTTGCCAAATCTGCCCCTCTTTTTTAGGAAAATCCTTAATATTTCTGGTTAAAGATCCAACTCTTACATAGCCCACTTGGTCAAATAAAGTAGGCCTGTCTACCGCTGCGTCTATTTTAAAAACCACTAATCTTTTCTTTTTCTTTTCAATTTCATAAATACTCAGATTAACTTTTGGAGTTAGTTTCTGAACCAACCAATGTTCCAACTCTTCATTACCCACTTTAACGTCTTTTGGTCTGAAAGTTGTTCCAATCACCTCCTTAGTTTCATTATTAACACCAAATACGATGTATCCAGATTGTGTATTGAGCAAATTAGCACTATTAGAAACAGCCGAGAGTATTTCTCCTAGCTTATGACTTTCACAATAATTTTCTTTAAACTCAACTCTTTCATCTTCTTCCGGGTTCGCAAGTAGATGGTCGATTACAAGTCCATTTAGTTTTTCTAGCATAATTCAACATTTTATACCTATTTAAGATAAAAGTCTCATGGCGACTTGTTCCACCCTGTGGCGGTCATTTTACGGGGTAAAGGGCCCCATCTGGACCACTTTTTCTAGTTTGGGTATATAAAATGATTCATCTTGTTCCATGTACCAAGTTCTAACAGCCTCAACGGTCCTCCGCACATATAGAAAAACCCAAGTCTCTGACTCGGGTTTTTCTTTTTTATCTACATTAACTGTTTTAACTTCTCACTATATTTTGCATACCCAAACGATGCCAAGAGGGCCAGAACACCTAACGTAATTGATGCAATGATTGCGTAGAGTGGCCCAAGGGTGAATATCTGAATGAATATCTTTGCTGCTGTTAGTACAAACAGTATCAAACCAAAGATTCTAAAGAACCTTGTGTTTTTCATGAATCCGACCACCAACAAAAATATTGCATATAGCATCCAGAATATTGATATCACCGTATCTCTCTCACCATACACTCGATACCCTTCTTGTATCTTGTACCCATAGAATCTAGAAATCTCTGCAGTAATTGCAATCAGGGTCAAAACCTGTGCAGCACCAATATACATACCTGTGAGTTGTTTTGTCTTTTCTGTTTTGTTTTCATCAACATGGAGAATATATGCCAACACATATGCAGTTATGGTTGCAACAAGATACAAACCAAATGATTTGTTTATAAATACCGCAGGATTCTCTCCATATCGAATCCCTGTATATGTAAATACCTGAATGAGTCCTAGTACATACACCATTGATCCGTAACTATATAGATTCTGTCCTTTCAAACTCTTATCTACAACATAGAATATTATGGCTTCGATAAACCAGAAGAGTGCAATCCAAACACCGTCAAAATGAAGAGGTATCGCAGTTGTAAGGAAGAGTGCTGCCATACCTGCCAAAAACTTGTTAAGCACCTCGTCTCCTTTGTGTGTTTCAAATGAGAGGTACGCTACAACTGAATATATTACCGCCAAGAAAAGCATGAAATATCCCATGAGCCCTGGATATATTGGATACAAAAGCATATATCCAAGAAGTGCATGACTTAGGCCATTGAGCGCAATAAACACAATATCATCCTGATTTGAATTCTCTTTTCTCACAACATGATGTGCAATAGATGCCGCAAGGAATATGAGGAAATACACGAATGCATATGAGTAATATGTAATTGATGTCATCTTGTATCCCACACTAATCTGATCGACATGCTGCGCTGCAGATACAATGAATGCCGCCATGGTACCCACAAAAGCAATGTGATTGAGTTGTATCCATTTATATACATATGACACCATTACTACACCAACATCAAGAATGAGTATGTATGTGAGCAACTCCACGAAAGTAGGTGTTTGTACAGAAACAAGAACTGGTGTAAGGAAACCACACACAATACCAACAATCGCCAATGCTTTAGTGTTGTTATGAATACTCAATACCACCGACACACCTGTGATGAGCATTAAAATAACGTACGCTGCATTTGAACTTAAGAGATGATAGAAGAAGAACGCACTATATGAAGAGAGGTACAATACACCGAGTCCACCGCCCATTAACACATCAGAGTAGTTTTCATACTTTTTTCGAAGTGTACTTCCAAGGATTATACCCAGTACACCAATCATCATACCAACCATCACTTTTCCAACGGGTCCTACCCAATTATTATCAAAAGCATATTTGATAAATATTGCGAGCCCTATGAGAACAGCAAAAATACCAATCTTTCCAAGTAGTCTTCCACCAACTTCTTCATTGGTAAGTTCTTTTGGCTTATCCAGACCCAAAGAATTGGAAGGAAAATCTGTATAGAGAGAAGGCTCTGTTGCGTGCTCTTCTACAGACATATCCATGGTCTTCGTTTTCACCTCAGACACGGAAACATTCTCTGCAATACCATCTGCTCTCTCTTGTTCAGCACTCATCAATCTTTTTTCAAGTTTAGAGACTCTGTTAGACAGATTACTCATCGAAACAAGTGAGAAGATTAGGACAATTAATAATATGAATTCCATATATGTGTATTAAGTAGTAACACAAAAAGTATATCATGTATGATACAATGTCAGTTATATGGCTAAAGGTCCGTTCATTTGGGAAACAGAAGAATATTATTTCCAAGAAAAAACATCTGACTGGTATTGGGCGGTTGGTATTATCGGAGTTTCAATATCAGTACTCGCAGTAATATTCAGCAATGCTCTCTTTTCATTACTTATACTGCTCAGTACATTTGCACTTGCTCTTTTTGGTTCAAAAAGACCAAGTGTTGTCCGTTTTGAAGTAAGTAAAAAAGGTATCATGATCGATAATACACTCTATCCTTTTGGTACACTCGAATCATTCTGGGTTGAGGATAACCGTCACGTTGGTAAACCATCAAAACTTATCATCAAATCTAGACGAATGGTTGTACCCCTTATAGCACTCCCCCTCGGAGAGGTTAATCCTGAAGAAGTGAGAGATTTCCTTATGGATCACCTCCTTGAGAATCACCATGTTGAGCCATTAGGTCAAAAGATTCTAGAGTATTTTGGTTTTTAATTCCTTTATGATACTTTTCCAGTATCAGCCCACGTCGTTCAATGGATAGGACGCAACTTTGCGGAAGTTGTAATGCAGGTTCGATTCCTGCCGAGGGCACCACCAACGGTTTCTCACCCAAGATGCAAAGATTGTGACAATAATGCTACAATACACCCATGATTGAAGGGGTACATATTCAACAGATTGCATATATCATATTTACATTTGTGATTCTCGCCTACTGGACAGGAGCATTTGTACTTCTATATCA
Organism: Candidatus Tayloriibacteriota bacterium; assembly: GCA_018883165.1. Lineage (GTDB taxonomy): Bacteria > Patescibacteriota > Minisyncoccia > Phycocordibacterales > CAIZLB01 > VEQN01. Next base: position 18,811 of record VEQN01000007.1, on the reverse strand, counting down.
CCTCATACGATTCGGTGTTGGTATGCAACCAAAGAAGATTGCAATCATTTTCTTTGCCGGATCCCTCGCCCTTTCACTGATTGCAACATTATTCTTCGCACAAATAGCGTTAATGAACTAACATGAAATTCTTCGACTTCATTTCACAAACATCATATAGTTTTGAGGGTAAAAAAGGAGACGAAAACGTTGAATTGTTTCTTCATAGACACTGGTTTGGAATTACAAACAAAGTAATATTCATAGCACTTGGTGCAATAATCCCCCTTGTTGTGTTCCTTATATTTGGAAAAATCATTGTTGATAACAACCTATTACCATACTTCATGCTTGCATGGGCAAGCTTCCTTATGCTCATCTGGTTTTTAATATTCTACTCTCTCACCATGTACACATTAGACTATTGGATTGTTACCGACGAACGAATTATTGACAACAAACAGAATGGTTTTTTTGATCGAACAATCTCTGAGCTTGATTTGAGTAGCATTCAGGATATTAAAGTTACACTTTCAGGTTTAGTACCAACTTTCTTAAATTTTGGATATGTAGAAGTTCAAACAGCAGCAACAGACAAGCATTTTACATTTGAGGAAGTACCGAGACCACAGGACGTCAAAGATGTGATCATGGAGCTTGCCGACAAAGAAGAGCGTAGAGAAGGATTAAAGCGCTGATAACAAAAAACCACCCGGTTGGGTGGTTTTTTGTTACTTACTTCTCTTTATGAGAGCGACGATTCTTGATTTCTTTCGGCTTGCTGTACCTTTTTTGAGAGTACCTGCCTTTGTTGCTTTATCAAGCGCCTTGTACGCAGCTGATACGTGAGCTGTAGCTTCTTTGATTTTCTTTTCCGCTACAAGCTTCTTGATTGTCTTAAGAGCTTCATCAACGTTCTTCTGTCGTCGGATATTGTATACCCGCTTCTTTTCAGAACTTCGTAGAGCCTTTTTTGCTGATTGAATAATTGGCATATGTGAGCACAAATGTATCAAAGAATAGCGGGTTTAGCAAGCTATTCCCTCTCTAGCCACAACTGATACAATACACACATATGATTTCATACATTAGCGGTATTGTGATCCATAAAGACCTTAAATATGCTGTAATTCAGACATCTGGAGGTGTTGGGTACAAAGTATTCTCTACAACAGACACCTTAGTAAACCTACATGAGGGTAACCCTGGCACTCTCTGGGTATACACAGCGGTTCGAGAAAACTCAATTGACCTGTATGGTTTCAAAGACATGGAAACATTAGATTTCTTCGAACTTCTTCTTACCATCTCCGGCATTGGCCCTAAATCGGCTCTTGGTATCCTAGGTGCAGCATCAGTGAGCGCACTTCGAGAAGCGGTATCTACTGGTGAAACAGCATACCTAACAAAGATTTCAGGTGTTGGTAAAAAAGTTGCCGAAAAGATTGTACTGGAACTTAAAGGAAAGGTTGGTATTGAAAAAATTGGCGCATTTGAATCAAGTGGTGATATTGATGCAATTGAGGCACTTAAATCGCTTGGGTATACACACAAAGAAGCAAAGGATGCCTTGGAACAAATCCCTAAAGACATCACAGATACCGCTGAGAAGATTAAATCTGCTCTTAAAAATCTAAGTCGATAGGTATGCCAGAGCTCCCTGAAGTACAAACAACTGTTGATGGGTTGAACGAAACAGTTGTTGGTAAAACAATCACAGACGTATGGACCAACTACAAAAGTTCATTCAAACCTCACAAACATACGGTTAAAGATGTTACATTCTTTAACTTATTTAAAAAAGAAATTATTAGTCAAAGAATTGTTAAGGCTGAGAGAATTGCAAAAAATATACTCATTCACCTAAGTAACAAAAAGATTATCCTCATACACATGAAGATGACTGGCCATCTTTTGTATGGAACATATGTTTTTAACACTTCAAAAGAACACCGGAAAGATCCATGGAAGCCTTCCGAATCTGAAACGCAAGCTTTGAAAGATCCATTCAACAGACACATCAGATTAGTCTTTAGTCTTTCAAATCACAAACATCTATCACTCTCGGACATGAGGAAGTTTGCAAAGGTTACCCTCATTGATTCTTTAGACAACAAACACCTGTCACATATTGGACCTGATCCACTAAGTAAAGAATTTACCTTTTCTTTGTTTGTGGAAAGAATTTCAAAGAAACCAACAGGACCAATCAAAAGTGTCCTAATGGATCAAACCATCATTGCAGGTGTTGGTAATATATATTCAGATGAAGCGTTGTGGCTCACTGGTTTACACCCAGAAGAGAAGGTTAAACATATATTACACAAGAGAAATGTATTGAAAAAACTACACGAGTCGGTAATTTTGGTACTTAAAAAAGGAATAGATTTTGGTGGTGATTCAATGTCGGATTACCGAAATATTAAAGGTGAACGTGGACTATTCCAAGGGGAACATAATGCATACAGAAAGACAGGTGATCCTTGCAAAAAGAGGGGTTGTAACGGAACCATACTGCGAAAAGTAGTTAGAGGCAGGAGCGCACATTTTTGCTCAATGCATCAAAAAATGCTTTAGACATTTAATATTCTTGAGACGGCAATCCCAAAAGAAACAACGACATTCATAGACTCTTTCTCCCCTTTCATGGGTATTTCCACAATGTAGTCACAAAATGATTTTTCCTTTTGTGACAAACCATCAACTTCATTACCTACAACAAAAACAACTTTCGTGTATCCAGATTCCTTTAGCACTTTGTTTAATTTAAATTTTTTGTAATCAATAGACTTCCCATCTTGTTCAATTCCGACAACAAGGTATCCTTCTTTCTTTAGTTTTTTAAAACACCCCGGTATATCTTTGATATATTCCCATGGTATATTTTTTTCAGCACCCAATGCAGTTTTTGCAATTTCTTTTTGCACTCTCTGAAATCTATCAACGGGACAAGGTGTATAACCTGCTAAGAAAATCTTTGAGATACCGAGTGCGTCAGATGTTCTAAATATTGATCCCACATTATGTGAGCTTCGAATATTTGGCAGGAATGCAGCAATTTCTCCTTTAATCATACCCTGAATGTACCACACCAAAAATTAGAATCAACATGGTACAATGTATCCATGTTAAACATATTCCCCGAACTACTCGACTATGGATTCATGGCTCCAAGCATTCTTCGGATTACCATCGGTATCCTTTTTGTGTTCCTTGGGTATCAGAAATACAATTCACACAAAGAACATCTAAGTGAGTTTCTTTCTTCAATTAAAATTAATCCCGCGCGAACGATTGTACAGACACTTGGTGGTGTTGAAATTGTACTAGGTCTACTATTTATTACTGGAACACTTACACAGATAGCTGCTTTGATTGCATTAATCATTACACTCGTTTCTATCGTACTTGCTGTAAAGCAGCCAGATCTAAAGCTTCGAAGTGTCACTGAATACATCCTCATTTCTGTCATCGCTACCTCTTTGATCCTTAGCGGTGCTGGTTTTATGGCTATTGATTTTCCTCTATAGCATTCTTTATAACTTTATGTTATAAATCTCTACATTCGGTTATTAACTGAAGATATCCGCTCGTAGCTCAGTCGGTAGAGCACCTGCCTTTTAAGCAGAGGGTCATAGGTTCGATTCCTATCGAGCGGACTAGAATTACTCCTCAAATATTCCACCTTTTCTAAGTAATGGTGTACCCTTCAAACCTTCCTTCGTTGCTGGAAATATTGCATCGGAGAGTACCACCTCCAACTCTGCTTCTTTAGATGAATGAGAGAGAAGATCCATATAGTTGTACGCTTCCCCGAGGCACTTCCCTAAAAAGTCACCATTTTCTGACTCAACAACATCGATATATTTTCCACCCAAAAACACTTTTTTTACCCCAAGTGAGTCAACTAAAATATGATGTAATACAGCCCAAGAAAGAGTTGTAGTACTATTATCCACGTTTCTCATAGCTGCCGACTGGTATTCTTTTCCATATCCATTACGACCCACCCATTCTCTATGGTTTTCAATGACGGCTGGGTGTATTACGCCTAAATTCATTGTATCAACATTTTCACATACAAACGGAAAGAATGGAGTTCCATTCTTTTTCACTGTCGGAATGGTATATATGTTTCTATTTGGAACAATTTCTTTTGCAACACACCTATCAGCGGTAGCATTCATGAAATCACGTTGTTCCAGTATGATTGTGGGTTTTTTCATATCTGATAACCAAAGCTCTATGGCTGTATCAAATATCTCAAGATTACTTCTTAACACTTGAGCTTGTTGAGAATCCCCTTGCATTGCAGGTGGAAGGCCTGCCACGTCTTCATAGAAAGGATGCATGAGAATTAACACCTGACCACCACTTTCTTGTATCTGTTCTTTCAAATCACCTACAAATACTTCCAATTTTGCATCTAACCCAAACTCAACCATAGGATGAAATTTCTCTCTAATTTCTCTTTCTTTGTGTATGTGTCTTTCAGGAGATGTTTCCATATAGATATATTATACTTTTCACCGCAGGGTTAACAATTCAAGCTCAGCTATAAAATCTAACCCTCCTCTGTGTGCCTTATGGTACATGTCCATTAACCTTTCTAGGTATTTAGATACAACTTCAGGACTCCAGTTGTTCGCAACTCTTTTGCAATTTGAATATACAAACGGATTAAGATCTGCTTCCTTTGCGCTTTTTGTTGTCACAGTTAAATACAATGCTTTGAATTGCCACCACAGTACTCCATGTATTTCTTCTGTAGGAATTCCCTCTTTCTGAAGCTCTTGAAATATTTCAAAGGCTTTTCGGTTGTTTTTTTCTATAAGTGCAGATGCAAGTGCAAATGTCTTAGGTGATTCTTTCTTTTGTATTACCTCGCCTTTATTATGCTCCTCAACCTTCTCAGCTTTAGCTGTGAGTTTTTTTAGTTCTTCTTTTGTAAGTTTCCCTTCGGCAACAATACAGACATGCTCTGTTTCCTTAAGATGACTGAGGTTATCAATTATTTTCTTCGCAGCCTCTTCGTTATCAAACAAGAAATCTAATACGATTATGTTTTTAGGTGAGAAAAGAGATATTGAGGGTATTATTTCCTCAAGAAAATCCTCTCTCCACGTATCTTGGTTAACACGAAACAAAGATGCATCCGGTCGTTTCTTTTGAAGCATCTCAACTAATTGAGTAGTCTTTTTTCTCACCTTATCAGTATCTGTGCCGTGAATGACGTAAAGCATATCTATATATTAAATGGTTCCATCTCTCCCCAATTATCACCGACATTTGCTGATGTAACAATTGGCACACCTTTTGATTCTTCTTTAGAAAGGATACTTTCCATAATATTTTTAATTACTGGTATCACAGTACCTAAGACATCTTCTGATATTTCAAACACCAATTCATCATGTACCTGGAGAAGTAGTCTTACCTTATCCAGTAAATTATTCTTTACCAAATATTCATGTACTAATCGCATACTCATCTTAACCATATCAGCATTAGTTCCTTGAATTGGAGCATTGATTGCCATTCGTTCAGCTGCAGCTCTAATGAATGGAAGTTTTGATCTGATACCTTCAAAGTATCTCTTTCTCCCAAAGAGCGTTGTGGTATAGCCATTTTTTGCAGCCAAACGCTTTGTTTCTTCAAGGTATGATGCGAGACCCGTGAATGTTTTAAAGTATTCATCATAAAATTTTTGAGCCTCCTCTCTAGTACTCTCAAGGTTGGTTTTTAATGCATTTACTCCCATTCCATACAAGATGCCGAAGTTTATAACCTTCGCTTGTCTACGCATATTCTTGGTGACCTCAGCTTCAGGAACATTGAACACTCTCGCGGCGACACCTGAGTGTACATCTGTTCCCTCTTTAAAAATATTCATCAAATGCTCATCTTCAGAGAGAATTGCTGCGATTCTAAGTTCTACTTGTGAATAATCAAAAGATACAAGTTTGTATCCCTTCTCTGATACAAATGCTGCCCGAATTGCCCTTCCTGCATCTGATTTTATCGGAATATTCTGAAGATTTGGATCTTGTGAAGACATTCTCCCGGTTGTTGTTCCCGTTTGAAGGAATGTTGCATGTATTCTGTTTTGTGAATCAACCAATGTTGGAAGAACATCAATGTATGTTCCAACCAACTTAGTTAATTCTCTGTATTCCATAATTAAATCAATGATTGGATGCGAACCTTTTAGTTTTTCCAATTCAGATTCTTTAGTAGATTTTGCACCTGTTGATGTCTTTTTAATATTCTTACCACCAAGTGACAGCTTAGTGAACAGAATTTCCCCAAGTTGTTTTGGTGAGCTTACATTAAATTCTTCACCGGCATACTCCCAAATTTTCTTTTCAAGTTCAGATATCTTTTTATGGTATTCCTTACTTAATGTATTTAAAAGCGATACATCAATCTTGATTCCAACTTCTTGCATTCGTTCAACCACCGGAATGAGTGGCAACTCGATTTCTTCACATACACGTGTAAGGTTGTTATGCGTAATCTCTTGAAGCAGTTTTTCTTCAGCTTTCTTAGCATCAGATTCTCGTGTAAATGCATATACATCTTCGAGAGTTGGATTTGAAAATTGCGGCTGTAGCAAAGAGACCATTATTTTAAGCCTTTTTTCAAGATTCTTCTCAATTCCAACATATGGAGTATCTTTCTCTGGTTCTATCTCTTCTAGCTCACCACTTGGTACATGTTCATTTTGTTTTACAGCAACACCCTCATATATATTCTTAATATTCTTCGCTCGAGGTATGAGTGATCTGAATTCAAACTCTCTAAATATCTCCTCTGCTTTCTCAGGATTAAAATGATCCTTCCAAACTGTTTCTGGTAATTTAAAATCTATAGGTGCATCTCTTCGAATGGTCGCTAGCATTTTACTAAACAACGCTTCTTCTTTGTTGTTCTTCAACAACTCCACCATTCTGTCTGATATGCCTGCTTTTTTAAATTGTGCCTCATCTTTTTCAAGTGCCACATATATCTCTTCTATTGTTCCAAACGTTGAGATGAGTGTAGAAGCTGTTTTCTCACCAATACCTTGAATACCAACGATATTGTCTGATGGGTCACCACGAAGACCTTTATAGTCGGGTAGAAGAATTGGCAAGAAACCAAATCTTTCTTTAACCGCATCTTCATCGTATGTAATTGTATCTTTAATTCCCTTCTTTAATGTGAATACTCGCACCCGTGTACCCACAACCAGTTGCAGTGTATCCATATCTCCTGATGCAATGACTACATCGACATCTGTGCAACTTGCATCTTTTAATATTTCTTCAGTGATGGTTCCGAGCATATCATCAGCTTCAAACCCCTCTCGGTCATACATTGGAATACGAAAAGCCTCAAAAATCTGTCTTGAGGTTTTGAGCTGTTCTATGAGTTCATCATCACTCTTCTTTCTTCCAGCCTTGTATCCCTCATATGCCTCATGTCTGTATGTTGGCTTTGGTAGGTCATAGCAGGCAGCAATGTAGTCAGGTTTGAATTTCTCAATGATTCCCATGAGCATGGTTGAAAGACCATACAAAGCTCCGGTTGGAACACCCTTACTTGAAGCAAAATCAGGGAGTGCATGATATGCACGATGGATAATCGCGTGAGAATCGAGGAGTACTAAGGTTTTCCTTTTTTCCTTCATTAATACGTATTATACCCCACCTCAACATATTCGATACTGTACAAAAGCCACTATGATTTTATAGCACAGTAATCTTCCTTAAGTTCTGATCAACAACTTCAAATACCAATGAAATATCAGCGTTTTTTGAGATTTCGGGTACTTTTTCTGGCCATTCAAGTAAAACCATAGTATTCATTTGTTCTACAGTTTTTTTAAACTGCAGAGCTTCTAATTCCCTGTCTGCCTCGAGTCGATATGCATCTATATGCACAATTCTTTTAATTTCAGAATTTTTAGTGACATATGTCTTTTGAATGACAAAAGTGGGACTTGTAACCGACTCTTCCACCCGAAGAACCTGTGCAATTTCTTTTGAAAACGTCGTCTTTCCTGCACCTAAGTTTCCAGACAGAGAAACAAAGACCGCTCGAGAAGAAAGAATGTCTTTGTACTTCTCTTGTACATACAACACAAAAGACTCAGCGAATGCGTGCATTTCACTTTCAGAGACAGTGTATGTGTTTCCAGATATGAGTTTCATGATATGGGTATATAAACATAGTGTGTATATATAGTAAAGATACTACTAAAAATACAAAAAAGAGATACAATATAGTAAATGACAATTCACTTTGATGAAGACAAACAGAATCTGCGACTAAAACTCCTCCGACTAGAGGAAGAAGAAAAGTCCGTGCAACTCGTATCTGAAAAGTATGGACTACCATATATTGACCTTACCAGAGTTCCAATCAACACCGACGGTCTTCGTTTGATTCCAGAACAAGAAGCTCGCGACAATACCATGGCTGTGTTTGATATCATTGGTAAACGAATATCAATTGCAATTCACTCTCCTGGTTACGCACCAACTATTCAATCAATTCGAAACCTTCAACAGAAAGGATACGAAACTGCGGTATTTCTTGCTTCAAAACACAGTATCGAAAAAGCTTGGGATCGATACAAAGATCTTTCTTTTGCATTTGAAACAGAAGCCGGATCATTGGATATTTCAAATGATGAAATTGAACAACTGATTGAAAAAACAAAGAAACTTGGGGATATTTCAACCCTCATCGAAGAAGCACTCAGTATTAAAAAGAGTCACAAAGTATCAAGGCTCATTGCCATAATCATGGCTGGAGGACTTTCAACCAAAGCTTCTGATATTCACATTGAAGCAGAAGTAGACAGTGCACGAGTAAGATATCGACTTGATGGTGTACTTATCGAAGTGATTAAGTTTGATATGGATACATATAGATTATTACTCTCTCGAATCAAACTTCTCTCAGGATTGAAGCTAAACATCAAAGAAATGGCACAAGATGGACGATTTACTGTAAAAATTTACATGAGTGATATTGAAATCAGAACATCTACAGTTCCTGGATCATATGGTGAATCAATTGTGATGAGAATCCTTAACCCAAAGAGCATTTCTACACCAATGGAAGAACTTGGATTCCCAGAGAGACTCTTAAAAATATTAAATACTGAAATAGCTAGACCAAACGGCTTGATTCTCACAACAGGACCAACAGGATCTGGTAAAACAACAACATTGTATGCCTTCCTTCGAAGTGTTCAGAGCCCTGAAATGAAAATCATTACCATTGAAGACCCTATCGAATATCACCTGCCTGGCATTGTTCAGACTCAGGTAGAAGAAAGGAAGAACTACAACTTTGAATCAGGGCTCCGCGCAGCACTTCGACAAGACCCTGATGTAATTATGGTGGGAGAAATCCGAGATGGAGAAACCGCATCAACTGCTATCCAGGCTTCCCTCACTGGTCACTTAGTATTCTCAACACTTCACACCAACAACGCTGCTGGAACATTTACACGACTTGTAGATCTTGGTGTAGACCCAAAAGTACTCACATCTGCAATTCGAGTTGCTATGGCGCAACGACTTGTACGAAAACTATGTAACGATTGTAAGAAGAAAGGTCCAATTCCACCAGAAAGACAAGCACTTGCAGATGAGCTATATAACTCCCTTGATGGATATGAGGAGATTAAATACTTCCCCACAAAACCAACAGAAGCATATTCAGCGGTTGGTTGTGAAAAATGTAACAACACAGGATACAAAGGACGAATTGGTGTATACGAAGCCATTCTTGCAGACAAGAATATTGAATTCATTGTACGAGAAAACCCAAGTGAGCGTGAAATCAGACAAGCTGCTGCTTCACAAAGAATCCTCACCATGAAACAAGATGGTTTAATTAAAGTATTTCAGGGTATTACCTCTTTTGATGAACTAGAACGTGTGGTGGATATTGCTGAAGAAATTGCAACTGTACCTAAAGAAGAAATCCCTCCTGTATACAATCCAGAGGATGCATTTAAAGAAATACCAACAGAACCTACACCCGAACCTGTAAAAGAAGAGAAACTTGTTTCTGTTCCTTCCTATACCACTGATGAACAAAGTGTTGAAATATCAGCTCCAGAACTAAACACACCTAGTGTATAAGTGTCAATTGACTTTGGTTCCTTAAGAGAATATTGTTATATCAAATCTGTTCAAATAAAAAACAGCTCTTTAAATCTCTAAGCAATGCTTTCGATCCTAAGATTGAAAGCCCGATAGCCCTTTAAGGATAGTTCCAGGAACTAGCAAAAGCTAGCACCAAAACGTCCTTCAAGAAAAACCGATTGAAACCGTAAAATTTCTATTGCTTAGAGATTTAAGGAGCCGTTGAAACGGACCGAGTAACAGAATATAAACAGATAATCGCAGAGAAATGATTATTCAAGAGAAAACTTTCGAACAATCATTTTCCTGCGAACTGTGAATATCCTAACATACTATATTTTTTATGTCAAGCGTTTCAGACCAAACAAATTTAGACCCTCAAAATATGGCTGAAAATATGAGTTCTGGAGATAATTTAGAGATAATTAGTGATAAGGTACTGGATCAAACTCTACGACCCTCTTCATTTAATGAATACATTGGTCAAAAAAACATTAAAGACAACTTGAGTATTCTCCTGGAAGCTGCCAAAGAAAGAAAACATCCTCCAGAACATATTCTTTTCTATGGACCACCTGGTTTGGGTAAAACAACACTCGCTCACCTCATCGCAAAAGAAACTGGTGCACAGATGAAAATCACTTCAGGTCCTGCGATTGAGCGAGTAGGCGATCTTGCGTCTGTACTCACAAACCTATCCCCTGGTGACATTCTATTCATCGATGAAATACATCGATTGAATAAAACTGTAGAAGAGGTCCTCTACCCCGCCATGGAATCAGGACAGATTGATATCATAATTGGTAAAGGCCCTTCTGCAAGAAGTATCCAACTAGACTTGCCACCATTTACACTAATCGCTGCCACAACAAGAATCGCTATGGTTTCTTCACCACTTCGATCAAGGTTTTCCGGTGGAGTCTTTCGACTCGAGTTCTACACTGAGGAAGAAATCGAAGAGATTGTTAGAAGAAGTTCAAATATATTACACATACAAGCAGACAAAACTGCGTACTCTGAAATTGCAAAAAGAAGCAGAAGGACTCCCCGAACCGCAAACTATCTCCTCAAGCGATGTAGAGACTATGCACAGGTAAAGAAAACAACCTTAACAAAAGAGGTTGTGTCTGACGCCCTCTCACTTATTGGAATTGACGAGAAAGGTTTAACACACTCAGATAGGATGATTCTTGAGACAATCATTACAAAATACAAAGGTGGACCAGTAGGATTAAACACCATCGCCGCTTCTCTTTCAGAAGACCAAGCAACTATCGAGGAGTTTAATGAACCATATCTAATTCAACTAGGTTTCATTGAGAGAACTCCACGGGGGAGAACTGTTACAGAATCAGGGTATGCACATTTAAAAATTGAGTATACGGAGGACAGGAAGCTATTTGAATAACATGAGAATCATTTCAATTGATCCAGGATATGAAAGACTAGGGGTTGCGATAATAGAAAAGACAAGAACACAAAAAGAAACTGTTATATATTCAGATTGCATACGTACATCAAGTGATTTGGTCTTCGAAGACAGACTTCATCAAATTGGTAATTCCATCGAACGTATCTTAGAAGAACATACACCTGAAGCACTAGCGATCGAAAATCTTTTTATCAGTAACAATCAAAAGACTGCGATGCGAGTTGCCGAGGTACGAGGAGTTTTAATATACCTTGCGAAAAAGTTTAATCTTTCAGTTAAGGAGTACACCCCTCTGCAAATTAAACTTGCAGTAACCGGTGACGGTAAAAGTGGGAAAGATCAGGTGATAAGAATGGTTAAGATGCTTGTGAAAAATATTAAAGACAAAGCTCTAGATGATGAATATGACGCCATTGCTATTGGTCTCGCATTCTTTGCATACGAAAAGCAGATACTCTAAATTGTCTTTGTAAATAAAGGTATTTTTCTTCTTGCATATTTTTCTTGATATGTTAAATATATCAGCATAATTAACAAGTATAATCACATAAATCAAAATGGTTGATGATGACAAAATCGAAGAGGGAGAATTGAATGAAGATACTGAACATGAAGAAATAGATATCCCAGAAGGAGAAATTCCAGAAGAAGGTGAACTCGAGGAGGATAAAGTGGATTTAACTTCAGTTGCATCATCAAGCTTTTCAGATGATATCGGAGAAGATGAAGAGGATCCGCATGAAGCAGCATTTAATTCAGCAAAATCAGTTGATGAATCTCAACTAGATCCATATGGAGTTGGCGCACCAAGTGGTTTTGGAGATGACGAAGAAGAGGATTATTTTGGAGATGACGAAGAAGAACTATCAGACGATTCAAACGCATTCTAGATAATAAAACCCCGGAATTCCGGGGTTTTATTATTACTTCACCTTTATATTTAAGAATCTTCTCTTCCCCACTTTAACCACCACAGGTTTTGATATGCAGTAATTAAAATCTTTAATCTCTTCACCTTCTGTAGTATTCACTGCACCTTCTTTAACCAAACGTTTGTATTCACCTTGTGAGGCAACTATTTTTTCATTTTGAAGTATAAGACCAAGAGGTGTATTTAGAGTAACAAAAACTTCTTCAATATCATCTGGAACATCTCCTTTAGAGAAAGTTTTCTCGAAATTCTCAGCTGCTTCTTCAGCTTTTTCTACCCCATGGTATATAGATACAATTTCTTTTGCTAGTCTCACCTTAATATGTTTTGGATTTAAAGCAGGATCCTCTAATACCTTTTTAATCTCTGCGATTTCAGTCATCGATACATCTGTACAGAGCTCAAATCCAGGAAGAATCATACCATCAGTCCAGCTCATAATTTTTCCAAACATCTCAGTATGTGTATCACTAAGAGCAACCATATTATTCTCTGTCTTACCCATCTTCTTTCCAGATGCATCAGCCAAAAGTTTCATGGTGATACATGTCTTCTCTTTATTTTTTAATTTCTTTAAGAAGTCTCTTCCAACCATCATGTTAAACATTTGGTCATTTCCACCAACTTCAACATCAACACCCATAGCAACACTGTCATACCCTTGAAGTACCGGGTACAAAAATTCATGTATGTATATGGGTTTGTTTTCCTTCATTCTCTGGTCAAACATATGTCGCTTAAGCATCTGATCCACGGTCATGAGGGATGTTAACTCAAGCATATTTTTGAAGTTAAGCTTTCTGAGCCACTTAGAGTTATATGCAATTTTAACCTTATTCTTACCTGAAAATCTTAAGAAAACACTTGCTTGTTTCTTGTATTGTTTCAAATTCTGCTTAATTTCCTTATCCGTAAGTACCTTACGAGTAGCCATCTTGTCAGTAGGGTCACCAATGGTTGCTGTGAAGTCCCCTATCAAAAGGATTACTTCATGGCCTAAATCTTGAAATTGCTTCAGTTTCTTTATTACAATCGCATGTCCGATATGCAGTGTTGGGCCAGTTGGATCAATACCTGCATAAATCTTAAGTTTCCTTGCGGTAAGTTCTTTTTTGAAATACTCAGCAGATGGCAATATTTCCTGAACCCCTCGATGGAGGAGATTTTCTAAAGCATCTTGTTGTGTATTTGTATTATTCATATTACGTACCTTCTATTTATATATGGTTATAAATCTAGCATATTTAACCCCTATTTGGTATTCTTACATATATTAACCCTTTAAAATCCTTATTTTTAGCTTTAAAAGTACATTTATGAAGAATTTCTTCAGGAAGGCAATTCAAATAATCGACAGAATATCGTCAGTGATTGAATGGCAAATACACAAAACATTCAAGACAGTAAAGAAAGCTAAGAAAAAGAAACATTTCTTTAGGGATACCATCCTCATATTCTTTGCTATAGCAATATTCTTCATTTCAGGGTTCATCCTTTGGGCAGCAACACTTAAAACCCCAGATCTAACCTCGTTTGATGACCGGTTACTTGGACAGTCAGCTAAAATATATGACAGAACAGGTAAAGTACTCCTATACGACCTAAGTCAAAGAGTGCGAAGAACAGTAGTTCCATTTGATGAGATATCTCCGTATATTAAAAAAGCAACAATTGCCATTGAAGATATTGATTTCTATAACCACAAAGGTATTAAAGCAACATCCATCATACGAGCAGTCATTGCAAATATTACTACACTAAGATTTAGCCAAGGAGGTTCTACAATTACTCAACAAGTAGTTAAAAACTCCCTACTTACCAAAGATAAAGATATTTCAAGAAAATTAAAGGAATGGATTCTTGCTGTTAAACTTGAAAGAACAACCGATAAGGATTCTATTCTCAACTTGTACTTAAACGACTCACCATATGGTGGAAATATATATGGGATTGAAGAAGCATCACAAGTATTTTTTGCTAAAAAATCTTCAGATGTAACCCTCGCAGAGGCTGCATATCTTGCTGCACTCCCCCAAGCACCTTCATTGTATTCACCATACGGTAAAAACCTTAAAGCTCTTGTAGATCGAAAGAATTTGGTACTTAAAAAAATGTATGAAAACAGACTAATCACTGAGGAAGAGTACAGTAAAGCACTTGAAGAGAATGTTATTTTTCAACCCAAAACAGTAGGTGGTATTAAAGCCCCTCATTTTGTAATGTATGTAAAAGATTACCTAGAACAGAAGTATGGTGAAAAAATGCTTGCTGAAGGAGGGTTTAGTGTTGTGACCACATTAGATTGGGAAATGCAACAAAAAGCAGAGGAAATTGTAGGAAGATATGTGAAAGATAATCAAAAGAAGTTTAATGCTTCAAACGGGTCACTTGTAGCAATTGATCCAAATACTGGAGGAATACTCGCAATGGTTGGATCTCGAGACTATTTCGACAAAGAGATTGATGGTAACTTCAATACCGCAACATCAAGGCGACAACCAGGATCAGCATTTAAACCTTTTGTATATGCAACCGCATTTAGTAAAGGGTTTACACCTGATACACCAACATACGATGTACCAACCGAATTTAATGCATCGTGTGGAACTGATGGAAAACCACTTAGTGGTGATGCGAAGTGTTATAGCCCTCAAAACTATGAAGGTGGATACAAAGGTTTAATGAGTTTAAGAAAAGCATTGGCAGAATCAAGAAACATTCCCGCTGTAAGATTATTACACCTTGTTGGTGTTTCTGATTCAATTAAAACAGCAGAGGTTATGGGTATTCAAAACCTCACATCTGCTGAACAGTACGGTCTTTCATTAGCACTTGGAGGTGGTGAAGTTTCACTCCTTGATATGACAAGTGCATATGGAGTATTTGCAAACAACGGCGAAAGAGAAAAATCTAATGCAATCTTAGAAATTAAAACGAGTGAAGGTGTTGAGATTGAGAAATTTAAAGCAAATCCTAAACAGGTTATACCAACACAAACTGCACAACTCATGAATGATGTTCTCGCAGACCCATACGCACGCGCACCAATATTTGGTTCAAGATATTTTGGTGATAGACAAGTTGCAATTAAAACAGGAACAACAAACAGCTCACGTGATGCTTGGGTAATCGGTTATACACCAAGTATTTCTGTTGGTGCATGGATGGGTAATAACAATAACACTCCGATGGTACAACAAGCATCTGCCCGAATTATTGGGCCAATGTGGAAAGAATTCATGGATTGGGTACTTACAAAAATACCAGATGAAACCTTTGAATTACCTGAACCAACATCAAGTTCAGTAAAGCCATTCTTAAGGGGTGTATGGCAAGGGCCTGGGAATGAGGTACACTCAGAATTGTATTGGATAAACAAAGCAGATCCTCAGGGTGAAGCACCTGGATACAGTTCAAGAGATTCATTGTTTAAAAACTTTGAAGCAGGTGTTCAAAACTGGGCATACACACAAGGATATGCACTTATTTCAAACATGAATATTGTGAATAATGCGGTTGGTTTTAGAATAGTAAATCCTGTACCTAATAGTTCAGTAGGAGCTAATGAAAGAGTAACAATATCTGTTTCAGGAACTTCAGCTCAGACATCTCAAGTTGAATACCATATCAATGGAACATTGATTGGAAAGTCCACTGAAAGTCCGTTCTCATTCTCATTTATACCATCATCAACACAAGGTATAGACCCGGAAAACGAGCTTAAAGCAGTGATGATTGATAGATTAGGTAAATACACCGAATCGAAGATATTCTTCTCTGTATCACAATAAACAAGTAAAAACTACCTGATATCTACAACATAAAGATCAGGTAGTTTTTCTTTTATTATCACAAGAATCTTTTCTTTGTTTAGAAATATAACGTTTTTTACAGCAGGATGTGTATAAAGATATATTACACCCTTCTCAACTTTAATTTCTGATTCAGAAACATCTAATTGTATAGAGTTCTTTAATATAATTGAAATTTGCTCCCGATTTTCTTTAGGGTTTCTTATTATCTTAAATTTAGATAAGAAATCTCCTATGTTTTTCATACTTTATCTATTCATTGGCATCACCAAGTACAAGAATGAAGTGTCTTGAACAGGCCTAATTACCAGTGGACGGTTTGAACCACTAAACTCAAAAGACAAACTATCAGTGTTCATACTAGCCAAACAATCGTTAATATATCGATAATTAAAGTTTATCTGCAAAGACTCTCCTTCGAGTGTGGAAGGTACATCTGTAGAACTCTCCCCAACCTCATTGTTTTTAGTACTTAAAGTAAACTTCTTCTCTTTAGGGTCAATGGAGAATGAAATATGGTAGAAAGAATCACTGAATAATGTATTTATTTTGAATGCATTTGAAAGATCTTGTTTTAACACTACAACAGTACTTACAAACTCTTTAGGGATAATTGCTTTGTAATCTGGAAAATTACCTTCAATGGTTCTTGAAACTAGGTAAATACTACCTGATTTAATTGCTATCTGATTATCATCAATAAATACCTCAACAGTTTCATCTACACCATCGAATATTCTAATTATTTCAGATGCATTCCTTACTGGAATCAAAATATGTGTAAAATCAGGCATCTGATCAATTTTCACCTTCTTTTCTGCAAGTCTAAATCCATCAGTTGCAACAAAAACAAGGTTGTTACCATCAGGGTACACTCTAACACTTGAGAGCTCTGGTTTTATGTTTGAATTAGCTGAGCTATACCAAACAGCCTTAAGACCAGATACAAAGGCTCTAGCCTCAATTTTGAAGCTTTTAGAGGTATCTGTATCTACTTTTGGAATAGGTGGGTACTCTTCTGGTGAGAATGTTTTAATACTTGTACTGTTTTTAGTAGTAGAAACCTTTAAACCACCTATAACCTTATGTTCAATCTGAATAGACTTATCTACTGGTAATTGAGAAATATAACTTGAGAGGATGTTTCCAGGTACTGCAACAATTCCCTCCTCTTCAATTTTTACTGGTACAGAGATTTCTAGTCCTATATCTAAGTTCGTAGATCGTACAAAAAGACTTCCTTTAGATGCTTCTAAAAGAACACACTTTAGGACAGGGAGGTTGGCATTTTTAGCTGTGACCTTTTCAGCTTTCTGTAGTGCATCAGCTAATCTATCTTTTGTGGTTTCTATCTTCATGTATTAATTAATAAATTATTTTTTAAAAAAGACTATTACTACTATTAGTACCGTGGAAATGTGGATAAGTTCTCTAGAGGTAAGTTTTACTACATGAAAGGTGTGAAAAAAAATTTCAAACCTGTGAATTCAAATGTAGGTAACTTTGCTCTGTTTCTAAGGATACCACCTAACCCTTAATTTATAAACAAGTAATTCTTATAATAACCACAAGTTTCTCACAGTTTTTATAACGATATACAGGTTTTATCCACAGGGTTATACACATGTGAATAAGACAAATATAAAAGACAGAGGTTTTAATTCTGTCTTTTATTATAGGCCTATATTAGATTAATGCTCGTATCTGGTTCAGTTCGTTTATAAGATCAGGATTAGATTTGAGCTCTGATTTTATCTTGTCACAAGAGTGCATAACAGTGGTATGGTCTCTGTTCCCTAGTTTTTGTCCTATTGATGGGAAAGAGATGTTGTAATCCTCTCTCAGGATATACATGGTTAATTGTCTTGGTTTTACAACCTCCTGCTTCCTTGTTTTGTTGTAAATATTCGATTCATCTATGTTGTAAAAAGCTGAAACCGCCTTTACTACATCCTTAACAGACACTGTTTTTTGAGGTTTTGTAGCATCTTTTGTAAGTTGTTTTACCTCATTTAGGCTTAAATCACGGCCTTTTAGTTGGCTTTGGCAGATTACAGCGTTAAGTGTACCTTCAAGTTCTCGGATACTTCCATGCACTACAGAGGCGATATAATAGGCGATTTCTTGGTCTAGTTTGAAATTGTTGATTTTGGCCTTATTTTGAAGGATTGCAATCTTTGATTCTGTATCAAGAGGTGAAATATCAATAATCATTCCAGCCATGAATCGAGACTTTAAACGATCCTCTAGATTCTGTAGGTGGTTCGGGTGAACATCAGATGAAAAGATGATTTGTTTATTACCATCATACATATGGTTGAATAGATGGAAGAGTTCTTCCTGGGTTTTCTCTTTATCTGAAAGGAATTGGATATCATCAATGATTAATACATCATACTTTCTATACTTCTCCTTGAAGTTGTTTACTTTGTTTGTTTGTACTGAATTGATGTAGTCGATAGTAAACCTTTCAGAACTTACGTAATGTACTCTCTTTTCCTTGTTATGG
>VEQN01000021.1 GCA_018883165.1 Candidatus Tayloriibacteriota bacterium | reverse complement strand
GGTGTAACGATTGAAGATGGTGAAGGTAACAAATTCAAAACAAAGAGATGTATTGTTCACATTCTCAATGAACGAAAGTTTTCTATCGTCCTTACCGAAGGAAAGAAGAGACAGATTAGAAAAATGTGTGAAGCTATCGGCCCACATGTAGTTGACCTAAAACGTGTTCGAATCATGAATATTGAATTGGGACACCTATCCCCTAATACCATGAGAAAACTTAGAGGTGAAGAACTTGAAGAGTTTCTCGGTGATCTTGGTGTGACATCTATTTAGCCGGTGCATTCTTCTCAAGGAAGTTGTTGATGAATGCTCGTGTCTTTGGACCAAAGAATCCAACTGGTGTTATACCTACAACGGCTTGGAACCTTGCAAGTGCTTGCCTTGTAAGCGTACCAAAAAGATCTGTCTCGTATCCAGGTGAACCCGGTGCTCCATCTATTGGATTTACTCTGAATCCTTGCGCATTTAAGAATCTCTGGAGATTCTTAATGTCCTCATCTCTTCTACCTGCTGGTACATTACTATCAAATTTGTATGTATTTGTAAGTCCACCATATCCGTTGTTTAAAGGAGCGCCAGTTGTAGAGTTGAGTACACCAGCAACATATACCGCAGGACCTACCTGACCACTTGCACGTGTTCCGATTACAAGAATATTTGTTGGTGCCGTAAAGCTAATACCTCCACTTGTTGCATACGCCGTTGGTGCAGATGAAGACTGACTAGATGTTGATGCCTCCGCCACAGCTGGTGTTTGATTCGTAAGTGTTCTATTAGAAAAACCTGCGAGTGGATTACCTGAAGGATCTTGAATCTTTCCAGATACTGGCGCAACGTATGAGAGAGTGATTGTCTCTGTAGAGAGAACCGCTTGATTGAGGGTTAATGTAACTGTACTTCCAGAGATATCGACTGCGGTAACCTGAGCAGATGTTCCACCAAGCGTAAAGGTCGAAATATTCGGTGTTGAAGTTGATGAGAGTATTTCTGAAAGGGTTAATACTGTTGTTGTACCATTTATTACAGAAGATGTAATTGTAGGCGGTGTTGTATCAGGTGTTGCTCGTGTAGTGAAAGTGTAATCAGATGTCACAGTTCTATTACCAGCCAAGTCAGTTGATGCAAGTTCGAAGTGATATGTGGTTGATGGAGCAAGGTTACTTAGACTCACTGATCGATTTTGTGCAACCACATTTGTAGATGATGCAAGTCCATATGAAGTAGTTATTCCATATCGTACTGAAGATGTAGCATTCTCATCAGTACTCCAAGAAATTGTAGCGGTAGTGTCTGTTGTACTTGAAGCAACCGATGAAATCACAGGTGCAGTCTGATCTATTGTTATTGTTTTAGTATTAGAAACAGCAGACGGATTACCAGCTACATCGGTCTGTACTGTAGTAATTGAATATGAATTTTCAGACAGAGTACCAACTACAGGTATAGTTACAGATCCGGAAGAACATGTTGTTGATGTATTTTCAGTGTTATCTACGAGAAGAGATACTGTAGAATTTACTTCGCATGAAACAGTAAACCTTGGTGTGTTATTTGTTGTATAGCCATCTGAATTACTCAACCCTGTATCGTCATCACTTTCCATCTGTGGAGTACTTGTCTGTGAAGGACCAGTCTGATCTATTGTCAAAACCAAAGCAGTTGATTCAGTAGAAGTAGCTTTTCCAGATTCTAAAGCAGTAGCAGTAATTGAGTGTACACCCTCAGACAATGTTGGAAGTTCATATGTCCATGTGTCACCTGGACCATTTACCGTAGTCTCACCAAGTACTTCATTAGTGCATCCACCTCTACATACCGTTATTGTCGCACCAGAAATACCACTACCAGTAATCGTAAGATTGGCACCCTGAGAAGTCACATCATCTGCGTCTGAAGAGCCCGTATCGTCCTCACTTATTAAATCAGGCTGACTTGGTGTGCTTGAATACGGTATATATGTAAATGTCACATTCGCAACCGAAGTACTATCATTTAAGTAACCTCTCACAGACAAATTAACTGTACCTGGAGCAGGTGCTGGTATCTCAGATCCAATACTCTCTGATGAGCAAGTAACATTAGTATATGTATTTCCACCATCAAGACTTACCTGACAAGTACTTGTATAACTTCCCCAACTCACGACAGGATTCCATTCATGTACAATAGTTGAGTCTGCGGGACTATTAATACTTACAGGACTGACGTATGTAAACGATGTAGATGTTGAATGTGGACCAATACCACTCGCTGACGCTCTTACATACAAAGTGTTTCCTCCAGCACTTGGTGTAGATATATCAGATCCATTGTTTGCACAATTTACCGTTTCATATACTGATCCATTGAAACTGTACTCGCAAGTTGTTGGACTATACACTCCCCAGTTTACAGACGGTGACCATGAGGTAATGGTCTCTCCAGAAGATGGTGAGTTTATGGCTATATAGTAACAAGAACCATCGTCTGTGTTAGCGCCTGAGTTATAGTTGATAGCATATGAGTTAGTACAGCCGTATACATCAGGTGTATATGTAAAGCTCACACTTGCACTTGATGTAAGATTTGATGCTGTCACACCACGGACATACAAAGTTTGCGAGCCAGTACTAGGTGTTGGAATATCAGATCCATTATTTGAGCAAGTTAGGTTATTCCAATCTGAATTATTATAACTGTATTGACAGTTACCATCATTGCCGTAGCTACCCCAAGAGACCACTGGTGACCAGGAAGTTACTGTTTCATTAGAAGTTGGTGATGTAATTGAAACTGATTGCATATATGAGAAGGAGACGGAAGTGCTCACTATGCCCTGACCAGGATTGTTCGCTCTGACATCCATTGTAACACTGCCACTACTACTTGGAGTCGGAATGTCTGACCCATTGTTTCCACAAGTAACATTTGTCCAGGCGGAACCATTGAAGTTATACTCGCAAGAACTTACACCCACACCGAAGTTTACATTTGGTGACCAAGAAGTTACAGTTTCATTAGAAGTTGGTGATGAGATCAGTATGTAGTAACAAGAACCATCGTCTGTGTTAGCGCCTGAGTTATAGTTGATAGCATAAGAGTCAGTACAACCATATACAGGTGGTTCATTATACGTAAATGGAGCAGAGGCACTCACCATACCCTGACTTGGATTATTTGCTCTTACATACATTGTCCTACTACCATACCCTGGATCTGAAATATCCGATCCGTTGTTTCCACAAGTAACTGTTGTCCAACTGGAATTATCAAAGCTGTATCCACAAGAAGTTGCACCCATTCCAAAGTTCACAACAGGTGACCATGAGGTAATGGTCTCTCCAGAAGATGGCGACGTAATTTCAATATAGTAGCAAGAACCGTCGTCTGTGTTGGCACCTGAATCATAGTTGATGGCGTAAGAGTCAGTACAACCGTATACAGGTGGTTCATATGTGAATGTCACATTTGCTTCTGATGTAAGATTTGATTCAGTAGTAGCTCGTACATACAAAGTTTGTGAGCCAGCACCCGGTTCAGGAATATCCGATCCATTATTTGAGCAAGTTAGGTTGTTCCAAGTCGAATTGTCATAACTATACTGACAGGTGTAGCCATAAGTACCCCAAGAGACCACAGGTGACCAAGAAGTTACAGTTTCACTAGCAGTTGGTGATGTGATTGAAACAGGTTCAAGATATGTAAAAGAAACAGAAGTATTTACAGTACCCTGACTTGGGTTAACTGACTGGATATTCAATGTCCTACTACCTCCAGAAGGAGTTGAAATATCAGATCCATTGTTTCCACAAGTTACTGTTGTCCAGCCACCGTTGTCGAAATTATACTGACATGAACTTGCACTCACTCCAAAGTTTACAACTGGTGACCAGGAATTAATGGACTCATTTGAAGTCGGTGAAGTAATCTCAATATAGTAGCAAGAGCCATCGTCTGTGTTAGCATTTGAGTTGTAGTTGATGGCGTATGAGTTAGTACAGCCAGATACAGGGATAGAGTATGTGAAGTTCACAGAATCCTCATGTGTTGCAATGAGATTCGGGTAATATGCTCTCACAGAAAGATTTCTAGATCCTTCAGTTGGTGCTGGAATATCTGATCCACCTGAAGAACAGGATACCGAGTTGTACCCATCAGAATCAAATCGATACTCGCAACTTTGTGGAGAAGCACCCCAGTTTACGGCCGGTGACCAATTATCATACGAGCCACCTTCTGTAGGAGTTGTAATCTCAATATAGTAGCAAGAGCCATCATCAACAGTAGCCTCTGAGTTGTAGTTAATTGCCTCTGAATTTGTACATCCTGGCACATCCTCAGAATCATACTGGAACTCAACAGATGTCTCTCCCTGGTTTGAAGATCCATCATATCCCCGTACATATAGTACAGTAGTACCGTAACTTGGAGGCGCGCTAATATCCGATCCGTTATTTACACAATTTGTGTAATTCCAATTTGAGTTATCATAACTGTATTCGCAAGAACTGTTATAATCCCCCCAGTCAATAGATGGCAGCCATGTGCTTGGATATATAGTACTTGAAGCTACGGGTGCCGTAATTACTATACCTTGAGCTGGGTTATATGAAAATTGAAGATTGGTCGAATATGGCCCCATGGATAATGAACTGGAAGTAACATACAAAGTTACAGACCCTGGTGAAGGAGCCGGGATATCTGAACCCCCAGAGTTACAATCAACCCCAGTAAATGATGAATTATCATAACTGTACTCGCAAGTTGTAGGACTATACACTCCCCAGTTTACAGCTGGTGACCATACACTGACATTCTCCTCAAACGTAGGGTTGGTGATCTGTAAGTAATAACAAGAACTATCATCAATAACAGCATATGAACTGTAGTTAATAGCATTTGAGTCTGTACATCCATACATCTGAATATCCAAGTTGTACACATGTGCCTCACTCATGTTGTTATCAATATCGAAACCTCTCACATCGAGACTCCAAGTACCGTTGTACCCCGGAGGAGGAATATCTGCACCATTTTGCGCACAATCCAACGGAAGATAACCATTACCAGAAAGATTGTACTCACAAGTCGTAGAGTAACCACCCCAAGAGACAGACGGATTCCAAGGGCCATAAGTGGTATTGTCCGTAGGTGCATTAATAACAACCTGTGCAAACGCGGGAGTCGCAACAAAAAGGAGGTACAGCGCAAATATCGCAGCAATAGTTTTTGTTACACGTATCAGCGCTTTCATACTCTCCCAAGTATATCAAAAAATGTATATTTTAACGATATAAATGTGGACAAGATTACTCTAATCTTTTTTTCTCCATATACACAGAGACAGTTCTTCTCTTGTATGGCTTCCCATCACGAATATGCTTGTAAGACTTAATAGTTTTGTAAATCTTAAAGTACGGACTAAACGTCTCATGAATCTCAGCTTCAGTCCACACGTGTTCATACACACCAATTTTCGGATGAATATATGAATTCTCTTCTGCTTTAGTGCTACCGATCTTCTTTCCTTCTGCATCATATATGATCTCACCGGTATCTGGATTCTCCTGTATTAGCCTCTTTGCATGAAAATCACCATCTAGAATAAAGGTTTTAAAGAGAAACCAACCATATGGTTTCATCACACGAACAAGTTCAGCAATATACTTCTCCCGTTCAGCTTGCCTGAGGAAATGTGAGGTCATCAAATCAATGACCACATCTACACTTTCATCAGGTACAGGTAAAGTCTCGCTTGCAGACTGTGTGTACCAAGTCATATCAAGTTTTCTACCAATCTCCTTCCCTTTAGCTTCGGCAGCTTTTTTTGCTTGTTCAACTGCTACACCTGAAATATCAAACCCAACACCCTTCATGTCGTGTACTGCGCAGAGATGTACACTGTTTCTCCCGTTCCCACAACCAACATCTAACACCAAGCCATCTTTAGGAAATGGATACCACTCTGAGTTTCTAATTGCCCACTTCTCAAAAGTTTCCAAATCTGAAGCATGCTCAGTAGAAAGTGTGAGGTGTTCAGGGTTAGCATATTCTTTGTTCCAAAATGATTTATGTGACATATATTGCTACAATATCGAAAGGGCTACCCCTACCACCGATGCTGTCATGAGGCCTACTGTAATCCATCCGAAGAGATTTGAAAAGGTGCTGTTTTTGTACTCACCCATGATGTCATTTCTAGAAGCCATCTGCACAATGAGTATTAGAATAATTGGTGACACCACCCCATTCGCTACAGCAGAATATATTAACGCTTGGATTGGATCTAAACCAATGAAATTAAGAAGAATTCCAACAATCGTTGCGAATGCAATGACACCATAGAATGCATATGCTTCTTTTAGTTTCCTGTATAACCCAAATCTCCAACCGAAAGATTCAGATACAGCGTAGGCAGCGGATCCTGCAAGAACTGGTATCGCCAAAAGACCAGTTCCGATAATTCCAAATGCAAAGAGAGCGTATGCAAAATCACCCGCGAATGGACGAAGTGCCTGTGCAGCATCAGCTGCAGTAGTGATATTTGTAATACCTTGTGTATGAAGTGCAGCGCCACAAAGTACAATGATGAAGAACATTACGATATTTGAAACAAACATACCTACCCATACATCAACGCGCATATTCTTAATCTCCTCTGGTACATGAGGATCAACCATATCTATCTTCACGCTCACAGATTCATCTTTCTCAATAGAGACTTTAACACCTCCCTCTAAAACAACATTCTCAGTTACAATTTTTTCCTTGTGTAATATTTTGTCTTCAACTTCTTGTGACGTCTGCCAGAAAAAGAGGTATGGGGATATTGTAGTTCCAAGAATCGCACATACAAGAATAATATGTTCCTTCGTAAACTCCATAGAAGGTATGAAAAGATTCTTCCATACCAAACTCCAATCGACATACACAAAAAAGACAGCACAGACATACGCAAGTAATATCAAAGCTAAATATTTCAAATATCTTGCGTATTTCTCATAGCTCGTAAACACTTGGAGCAAGAGACTAAGTACTCCGAACATAACCACAAGTGCACCGGTTGATGAAATTGGAAGTAACAATTTAACTGCTTCGGCCATTGCACCAAGATCAGCACCAATATTGAAGATGTTTGCACCAAGAAGAAGTATCGTGCAGGTGTATAAGATAGTTTTTGAATAGTGTTGTCGAATATTTGCTGCAAGACCTTGTCCCGTCACAATACCAATACGTGCACACATTTCTTGCACAATCGCCATGAGTGGAAACGTAAATAGAGCAAGCCAGGTGAATCTGAAACCTGTTGCAGCACCTGTTTGTGAATACGTTGCGATACCAGAAGGGTCATCATCTGAGGCACCGGTGGTTAAACCCGGACCTAAATTGTGCCAAAATTTTTTAGCTTTCTTCGGTGCATCCTTCAACGAGGTTACTGCTTTTTGTATTTCCTCGTATTCTTTGTCACTGATAATATGCATATGTGTATTTTAGATACTTTGTATACACAGTATACACCAACTACCCTTGCCTACTGTAGTCAGTTATATACGGATAGAAGATAAGTACACCGACAACTACTGCCACGATTGCCGTGATAAGTACTGCCGCTGCAGCAACATCTTTTGTATCTTTTACATAAGGATGATACTCAGGTGATGTTAGATCCATATCAATCTCAATTGCCGTATTAAATGCCTCAGCTGAAAGTACAATACCCGATGTAACAATTAAAATAATCCATTCCATTCGAGTGATATCAAAAAATAATCCAAAAAATATCGCCAAGAGAAGAACTATCGTTTGGACCCACGCGTTATGCGTAGTCTTTACAAATATCCAAAGCCCCCTACCAGCATGAGTAAAAGATTTGAGACGAGCAACCAACGAGAATCTTTTGTTTTCCATATGTGCCATATCACATAGTATAGTACAATATCGTTATGAAATCCCCCCTTGTAATATATTGGTCTAGAAGAGACTTTCGATTGAGAGACAATGAGGCCCTACTTGAGGCCATTACATATTCCAAAACAAAGAATATTCCTTTTCTCCCCCTCTTCATACTCGAAGAATACATGACTCAAGGTGAAGAATTTGGATACTCGTCCCAATACATGATTGCAGAAGCCATACCATCATTTGCGAAACAATTCACCCGCTTTGCAGTAGTACACTACAAAGGAGCTGGGTACTTTGATCTCTTAAGCAAAAAATATAATCTTTATATTTTTGTAAATGATGATGTATATCCTGACTTCAATACACAAATAAAAAAACTAGAGAGAAATAACATACAGGTTCATGTATACAAAGACAGAGTTACAGTAAAAAAAGATACCGAAACCGGTAGTGGTAATTTGTATAGTGTATTTACTCCATTTAAAAACGCAGTTTGGAATGAATTCGTCCGAAGTGCCCCACTTCCAAAAGCAGATGCGTCTTCCTGTACACACATCTCAAAGAATGAGTTTGAAAGTCTTCCCCATAGCATATCCCCTACTGATATCAAAAAACTCTGCGACAAAGAGCCGATGGTTCACATTGGAAAACATACGCTCAAAATACCACATAAACCAAATCTTTCGATTTGGTACACCAACGAGGAAGATGCGCTAAATCATTTTAAGTCATTCATTAAAAAAGATGGTATTTCTGGATACAAAGAGAAAAGAGATTCATTGGAAGAAGACACGGTTGGATCTGGTCAAACCTCAAAGATGAGTGTTGCCCTTGCGTGGGGATTTGTCTCAGCACGAACGCTGGTACACGAAATACAAAAACATTTTGATGACGCATTTGAGATTTCTACACAAGACGAAGAGCACAATGAAGGAGCACTGTGCTACATCTCCGAACTCATCTGGCGAGAGTTCTATGGATATCTCCTCTTCAACCACCCTGAACTGATGCACACGGAATTTCAAAAGAAATTTAGAGGTACCATATCTTGGGTCAAAGACGATATTGCACTGGTACGTTTCAAAGCGTGGATTATGGGTGAAACAGGATATCCAATTGTTGATGCTGCAATGAAACAACTCGCTGAAACAGGATGGATGCACAACAGGGCACGAATGATTGTTGCCAGTGTACTTACCAAAAACTTTGGCGTTGATTGGAGGTGGGGTCAAGAATATTTTAGAGCCATGCTCATAGACCTAGACGAAGCTTCAAACAATGGAGGTTGGCAATGGGGCGCTTCGGTTGGAGCGGACCCAAAACCCATTAGAATATTTAATGCGGAACTTCAAGCGGAAAGCCATGACAAGACAGGTGCATACAGGGAGAAATGGCTAGGCCAAGATGGATTCATGCAAAGACCATTGAGTGCTCCAATAATTGACCATAAAATTGCGCGCGAAGAAGCGCTCGAGAGGTATAATCTGAAGCACGTAAAGCCTAGAGATTTTTGATATAATACCCACCATGTTAAAAAACAGTAAAATATTTGTCGCAGGACACAAAGGATTAGTTGGAAGTGCAATACTTAGAAATCTCCAGAAGAAAGGATACAAAAATATTGTTACCAGAACGAGACAAGAGCTTGATCTCCTAGATTCTAAAGCTGTTGATCTTTTTTTTAAACAAGAAAAACCTGAATACGTGTTTCTTGCCGCCGCTCGTGTAGGTGGAATTTTAGATAACAGTAAGCACCCAGCTGACTTCATTCGTGAAAATCTAATACTCCAGACTAATGTCATAACAGCAGCTCATACATATGGTGTTAAGAAACTCCTTTTTCTGGGAAGTTCATGTATATATCCCAAACTGTCACCTCAACCCATCAAAGAGTCATATTTACTCACTGGCCCACTCGAAC
>VEQN01000020.1 GCA_018883165.1 Candidatus Tayloriibacteriota bacterium | reverse complement strand
AGTTGTACCACCACCAATATCAACTATCATATGTCCCATCGCTTCTTGTATTGAAATACCAGCACCAATTGCTGCAAGAATTGGTTCTTTAACGACGTATGCATTTTTTGCACCTGCTTTAATTGCAGCTTCAATTACTGCACGTCTTTCAGTTGATGTTACACCTGCTGGAACTGAAACCATAACTTCTGGTTTCCAAATATTCCATTTACCAAGTGCTTTGTTAATGAAATATCGAAGCATTGCTTCTGTCACTCGATAGTCAGCGATGACACCATCCTTCATGGGTCGGTATGCGATGATACTGTCTGGTGTTCTACCAATCATTTCTTTTGCTTCAATACCAACTGCAAGAATCCGATTATCTTGTTCAGATACAGCAACTACAGATGGTTCATTCAATACAATTCCTCTTCCTGGAAGAAATACCAGTGTGTTTGCTGTACCAAGATCAATACCGAGTTTTTTAGAAAATAGAGCCATACGTGTTGTGCCGATATATTACTATATTTCTAAGTAAAAAGAAAAATTTTAGGTAAAACAGAGACACAAATATTCATAAAGTCAATACATATTTGTATGATATTAAGTATATTTTGTTGTAATATTATGCCAATTACACATGTATATCGTAACCGTCTACCCCATCATTAAAGCCACGTTCAAACAGGAGCTCACCTACTGGAGCCCTGTTGAAATTCCCCTTGGCTCAATCATTGAGGTACCACTCAAAGGTAGAAAAATTCATGCACTTGTTGGAGAAGTAACTGAAGCTACAGACATGAAGAGTCAAATTAAAAATGCCTCATTTGCGACTAGAAAAATTGAGAAGGTTAAACCAGTTGAAAAAATTCCTAAGGCTTCCGTTGAATCTTGCATTTCCCTTTCAAAAAAATATGCGGCTCCTCTTGGATCAGTACTTAAATCTTGTATATCAAATACAGCATTCGAATATGAATTACCAAAATCACTTCAAGGGGTAGGTACACCTGAAAAACAAACGCAACGTGCAACTGCAGATATATTACTGTACCAAACACATCTTGAAGATAGACTCAGTACATACAAGAGTATTGTTCGTGAGGAGTTTGCTCGAAAAAAATCAGTACTCATCGTCCTTCCAACAACCACCTCGGCTGTTGAAATGTTCAATGCACTAAAACGAGGTGTAGACGGATATGCATTCTGTATACACGGAAGACTGACCAAAAAGAAACAGCTTGAGGAATGGAAAAAAGCTGTTGAACTTGATCACTCTGTTCTCCTCATAACCACCCCTCTCTTTGCGAACGTTCCAAGAAAAGATATCAGTACTGTAATTCTCGAGAAGGAGTCTTCAAGAGCATACATCAATATGCAGTCTCCATATGTCGACTACCGTGAATATATTGAGCAGTATGCCAAAGCTTTAGGTGCAAGAATCATATTTGGTGACAGCTTGCTTCGAATTGAGACACTACACAAACGAGAGTCAGGAGAGCTCTCAGACTTCTTCCCTGTCTCATTTAGAATTGAAAAAAATGCAGCGGTAAAGATTGTTGATATGCAGAAGAAAGAAGGTGATCTGGATGAATACGGCAGGACAAAAAAAGAGAAGAAAGATTTTAAAGTATTGTCACCTGAACTCATCAGTCTCATCGAACAAGTTGAGAAAAAGAATGAGAACATGTTCATCTTTGCATCACGAAGAGGTCTTTCACCACAAACAGTGTGTGGTGATTGCGGACATACAGTGTCTTGCGATACCTGTAACGCACCAGTTGTATTGCACCAATCAAAAAGTCCGAATGGTGAGAATGGTATACCGAGTAGATATTTTCTGTGTCATCATTGCGGAAGACAACGAAGTGCGCTCGAGGCATGCAAGAATTGCAACAGCTGGAAGCTCGTGACACTTGGAGTTGCCATAGATAACACGGCAATGGAAATAAAGAAAATGTTTCCCAATGTTGATATTTTCGTACTCGATAAAGATACAGCAGGTACGGACAAGCAAGCTGAAGAGGTGGTGAAAAGATTCAGTGAAGCCAAAGGCGCAATTCTTTTAGGTACTGAAAGTGCACTTGCATTCCTTCCTGAAGTTAAAAACTCAGCTGTAGCATCAATTGACAGTCTCCTTTCAATACCAGATTTTAGAATTAACGAAAGAATCATGCAGATACTTCTTCGAATTCTTGAAAAGACATCAGGTACCATGCTCATACAAACAAGATCAAAAAATCAGCATGTGCTTTCACAGTTTACCTCAGGAAATCTCCTTGAATTCTATCGGAATGAAATCAAGATGCGACAGATACTTAAATATCCACCATTCACACAGCATATTAAAATCACCATTGAAGATACACGTGCACTTGCTACATCAAAGATGAAGAAGCTTCAAGATATTCTTGATACCTTTGAAGAGAAACACCCGGGCGTCATTGAACATATGATATTCCCTGCCTTTGTCCCATCTCCCAGAGGTAAGTCCATGCTTCATTTACTCATAACACTCGACAAGAAAGAATGGAAGAAAGGATCACACGGAGAAGAACTGAGACATATCCTCATGGCACTTCCAAAAGAATATGAAGTTCGAGTCAATCCTCAGAGTTTGCTATAATCCACACAATGAAGAAGAATGACCCTAAAGTACCACATAACGACAACTTAACCGCAAAAGATGTGCGAGTGCTTGAGAGTGCACGTTTAAAATGGTCACATATTGAAAATGGTGATACCAAGGAAGCACAGATGATTGTGAGTGAAGGAAATGCGACACTACGAACTGAGGCAAAGGAAGTGCCAATAGAAGAGATTTCTTCACCCAAAATCCAAAAAGTGATTAGTGACATGAAGCGAGCTCTCCAGAGTCAATCTGATGGTGTAGGTCTTGCTGCGCCACAAATCGGAGTTCCACTCCGTATCTTCATTGTCTCAAAACGGGTATACGACGATGCCCCTGATGATATGGTATTCATCAACCCAAAGATTGTGAAATTCTCAAAAGAAAAAAGATGGATGGAAGGCGAAGGGTGTCTTTCTGTACGATGGGTGTATGGAAAAGTGGAACGCTCAACAAAGGTAACGCTTCGGGCATATGATGAACAAGGCAACTTGTTTGAAAGAGGTGCAGGTGGACTTCTTGCACATATCTTCCAACACGAAGTTGATCATCTTGATGGTATCTTGTTCATAGACAAAGCAAAAGATCTTGAAGAAGCTGACCCTGAGGCAATTAAAAAAGAACATAAGCATAAATAATATGATTTTCTTTGGCACATCCACATTCTCAACCGAAATACTTACAAGACTTGAAGAGCTTGGTATTGTTCCTACACACATTGTGACTGTGCCCGACAGACCACAAGGTAGAAAGATGATTCTTACTCCCCCTCCAGCAAAGGTGTGGGCTACAGAGAGAGACATTCCAGTGTTTCAGTTTGAGAAACTAAAACCATATCAAGTCACCCTTGAAGATGACTCAGTGCATACCATTGATCCAGTTGAGGTACTCCAGGGATTACAAAGTGATTTGTTCATCGTCGCGTCATATGGAAAAATCATTCCGCAGAATATTCTTGATATACCAAAGTTCGGCGCCCTCAACGTACATCCTTCACTTCTTCCAAAATACAGAGGTGCGTCACCTCTTCAATCAACTCTACTCCACAATGAACAAAAACTTGGAGTATGCATAATTAAAATGGATGCACTAATGGATCATGGACCAATTGCAGCAGTTGAATATCTGACCCCAGGTGAAGGAAAGTTAGAGAATTGGCCACTTGTTTTTGGAGCATATGAGAAAGTAACAGCAAGAATAGGTGCTGAACTCATTCACCATATATTACCAAGTATATATGCCGGCACACATGAGTTTACAATTCAAAATCATGATGAGGCAACATTCACGAGCAAGATATCAAAAGAAGATGGTCACATCAAAGAACTTACAGAAGCCACTGTCTTAACTCATGTTGTACCACTTGATACATATCTTAAATTCTGTGCACTTAATGAGTGGCCTGGGGTACATTTCTTTAGAGGAAAGAATGGGATGCAGATGAGGATTAAGATATCTGAAATGTCATATGACAAAAACACAAAGATGGCAACAATTCTAAAAGTTGTTCCTGAGGGAAAGAAAGAAATGTCTTGGAAGGATTTGGTTAATTTTTTGAGGTAATTACCTCCTCCACTTCTTTGGTACCAACCCATGAGCAAATGCCTTTATCCTCTGTGATCCTTTTCTCCATAATGTTTGCTTCTTGTCTTTCTTTGCACTAAGGACATCTACCATCTCCCCTTGTGCAATATCAATCGCTGCATAGAGGTCTTCTGCTTCTTTTGCAACCCGTGTCATGACACCATGGCTATGTACATGAATTTCCGCTCTAAATATATCTCCTGATTTATGGTGATTAGTAGTTTTACCAAGATCAGCTACAACCTTTGAAGTATCGTCCACGAACACATCAAGTGCTTGTAGTTTTTTAGTGACATACTCCCGAATCGCATCAGTAATTTGAATGTGTGAACCATTGATGATGATATTCATGTTGTGTTTATGTTAGTTACAGGAAGTCATATACTTCCATACCCTAATTTTACTACTCCACCAAAAGAGTTCAATGGAGATATATATCCCGTAGAATATGGATTAAACGACGCCTTGAAGGAAGTACCCTACACCGTACGCAATACTTGCAGCAACACCACCAATGAGGAGTGTCTCAATCGCTGCGATATATACATTCTCACCAGTTACTTTTCCTCTAAAATATCCAGAGAATATGAAGGCAACAGCTGTTGCTAAGATTGAGTACAAAAACTGATGTTCAACTGGGTATGATACAAAGAAAGCTATGATGAATGGAAGAAGTGGAATCATTCCCACAGAAACAAATGAAGCAAACGTTGCGCCAGCTGATTTCAGTGGACTAACCGCACTCTCTCCTTCAGCCATACCACTCTCAGCTCTTTTCGCAAGAAAATTTGATGCAGCCATTGAAAATCCATCAGCAAGAACATTAGAAAGTCCCAGAAGAAGAATTACCGCTGGTGACAAAGAAGCTCCAACTACTCCAGAGACGATGGCAAAAGTGGTAATGGTCCCGTCAGTTGCACCGTATACAAACTCAGCAATATATTTTTTAGCAATTGATTGTGACATGTGAAAGAATATATCACAAATACCATATTTGATATACTGTACGCATGAAGCAGACACTCAGTGAACTGGTATACAAAGAGTTAAAACTGATACCAAAAGGCACAGTCATTACATACAGAGAGCTAGCCTCGCGCGTCGGTCATCCGAAAGCCACAAGAAGAGTTGCAACAATCGTTGGTCAAAACACTAACCCAATAGTCATACCCTGCCATCGTGTCATTCGGTCAGACTATCAGGTTGGAGAATATACATACAATGGAAAAAGGAATCAAAAGAAAAAGATTGAATTACTTACCAGCGAAGGAATACATATTAGAAACAAAAAAGTAATATTACAAAAATGAACATAGAGAAACTCAGATCAATAATTTCAGGAGAAGTTGATACCAGTGCTGAAGCAATACAAAAGTACAGTAAAGATGCCAGCCTCTTTACTGTACAACCCGAGATGGTTGTCTTTCCAAAAGACGTTAAGGATCTAGAGCATATTGTTTCTTTTGTATACGAAGAGAAGAAAAACTCCCCTTCTCTTTCCATTACAGGAAGGTCTGCTGGCTCTGATATGACCGGAGGCCCCCTTAACGAATCAATCATTTTAGATTTCACAAAATACTTCAAGCACATAGATATTAATACCGAGAAACTCCAAGCCACTATTGAACCTGGTGTGTTCTACCGAGATTTCGAAAAAGTCGCTTCTCCACTCGGTGTTGAATATCCAATTTACCCAGCTTCAAAACAACTAGCCGCATTTGGAGGTATTGTCATGAACAACTCTGCAGGTGAGAAAACACTCAGGTATGGTCAAGCAAGAGATTTCGTTGAAGAAGTATCCATTGTACTTTCAGATGGCAAAGAACATACATTCAAGCCAATTACACTACATGAGCTCAATGAAAAGATGCAGGGTTCTAATTATGAATCTGAAACATACAGAAAGGTATACACTCTGATTAATGACAACTATGATGTAATTAAAGCTGCTGAACCAAATGTGCACAAGAACTCTGCTGGGTATGCTCTCTGGAGGGTATTAGACAAAGAGAAAGGAATCTTTGATATGACGCAACTCTTTGTAGGATCACAGGGAACCCTCGGACTTCTCACGAAAGCGAAAGTTAGAGTAATGAAGCATAAGCCACACAAGAAAATGGTTGTCATCTTCTTCAAGAGTTGGGACAACCTACCACAAGTAGTGAATGAGATATTACCGTTTCAACCAGAAAGTTTAGAGACTTTCGATGATCAAACATTAACTCTTGGTATGCGATTCATGCCTGAAATCGCAAAGAAAGTCGGACAAAATTTCTTTAGATTCGCTCTTCGTTTCATTCCAGAGACCCTCATTGGTATACGGATGCTTCGATTACCTAAACTCATCATGCTTGTTGAAATTGCAGAGGAAGATGAAGAATTAGCTAGTAAGAAAACACGTGAGATATATAATGTGGTACAGAAACACAATGGCACTTACCCTCGTATCCTTAAAGACAGCAGGGATCAAGAAAAATATTGGATCATGAGACGAGAAAGCTTTAACCTACTCCGTCAACATGTAAAAGGAAAAAGAACTGCACCATTTGTGGAAGACTTTTGTATTAACCCAGAGAAGATGCCTGAGTTTTTACCAAAATTACTACACATTCTTAAAAAATCAGGTATCAAAGCAAACATTGCAGGACATGCTGGTGATGGAAACTATCACATCATTCCTCTCATGGATCTCACAAAAGAAAGTGAAAGAAAGAAGATTGTACCAGTTGCTGATGAAGTATTTACACTCATTAAAGAGTTTGGAGGTACCATAACCGCAGAACACAATGATGGGATCATTCGAACACCATATCTTGAACAAATGTTTGGTACAAAAATATATTCTCTTTTTATAGAGATTAAAAAGATATTCGATCCAGAAAACATATTCAACCCGGGTAAAAAAGTTGGAGGCTCAAAAGAATATATTGAAGCTCACATTACGAGAGAATAGTTATTTTGATGCCTCGTCGATATGATTTTTTATTTCATCACCAGGTAAATCAAGCATATCGAAGCCTGCCTCATACATAGGGGTACTACCAATCATGGTATGAAACAAGAAAACTCTGCGTAAATTGATACCAGGATATTGTCCCTGAAGTTGTCTTTCGAAATCAGGTAGACCAAACATAAATTCCATACGTTTAGGCATAGGTATTGAATTTATTTTTTGAGCATACTCATCAGCTACAACTAACCACTCTGGGTTTACTTCAGATTCTTGATTTGGTGTTTCTTTAGACATACGTACAGTATATCAATTAGTGTGCGTGGTGGAAATGTTCCATCTCTTCCTCCTCCTTCTTCATCTTCTCAACAGAGACACCATGCCTATGTGGCTTAACCAATATCAATGTTGATATATATGTAGTTATAGGTACAGCAAGGATGAGTCCGATACTTCCAACTATGGTTCTAACGATCTCTGTAGCAAAGTTTTCTCTGTTGATGAGCTGTAATATGGGCGTATCATGCATCGAGAACAGCAACAAGAGCGGCAGCGATGCACCTACATATGCAATTGCCAAAGTATCAACAAGTGCTCCAATATGTTCTCGACCTATTCTAATTGCTCTTTTGTATATAGATAGTCGAGAAACATGAGGTGCAATCTTGTGAAGTTCCTCGACCGCAACCGCTTGTCCGATTGCAGCATCATAGAGTACCCCAAGAAGACCGATGAGCATTCCACCAAGAAGAAGCCCCGAAAGATCAAGTTGACCTCTTGTATTAATGTTTAAATATACAGATTCTTCTGAATCAAACCCTGTAAGCTGTGTAGCCTCAACAGAATATTGTGCCAATACACCAACGAAGATGACTGTAACAATCATTCCAACCACCGCAGCAGTAGTTGTTTTGTTGAATCCATGAGTGATATATGACCCGAGAATAATGATGAGAGCAGAGACAAGAATACTAATTAATATGGGTGAATATCCCTCTAATATTCCAGGGAGAAGAATATATATGATGAGGAAAAGACTACATGCAAGACTAATCAACCCCCTAACTCCTTGTCTTCCACCAAACATGGTTGTGATAAAAATAAATATCGCGAAGAGCCAATATATTGGAGTAAGTCGATATGGATCAGCTAATGAATATACAGTCTTTCCGTCACTTACATATTCAAATTTACGGAGATAGAAAAGATCACCCTCTTTCAGTTGTACGAAATCATTCACAAACTCAATTGTTTTACCCGTATCTTCACCTTCAAGAACCTTTGCTTTGATTTTCTGTGTTGGTACCACTTTGTCTGAACCGGGTAATGTCTCATCAGGGGCTTTCTCAGTTTCTACAATCTGTGCCAAAGATGTTGTAATTTTGTCTTCAAGCACCACCTGTGCCTGTACAGAAACAGGAACAAGTAACGATATGAGGAATATATATGCAATCGTAAGAAGTTTTTTCATACTATTTTTTACTCTTTGAAACACACTCTGAGCATATCCCAAACAATTCAACAGCATGCTCGG
Source organism: Candidatus Tayloriibacteriota bacterium (assembly GCA_018883165.1). Taxonomy (GTDB): domain Bacteria; phylum Patescibacteriota; class Minisyncoccia; order Phycocordibacterales; family CAIZLB01; genus VEQN01. The sequence continues at coordinate 2,213 of VEQN01000020.1, read as the reverse complement.
TTATGACTTTAAACTTCTTTGACTGTTTTACTACATGTTTTTCAATTGTATTAGCAATACAAAAATCGAATCCTTCTGTAGCACCACACGCTGTACACAATATATGATGATGGTGGTGTCCACCCAATTCATACAACTGAGAATCTCCACGTAGGTCTACTCGCCGTATCACCTTATGTGCTTCTAGAACTTGTAGGTTTCGATATATAGTTGCTAGATCAACCGATACCTTTTTACTCTTCTTCAGGACGCCAAAAATACCCTCTGCTGATATAGGTTTACAACCTTCTTCAAACACCTCAAGTATTGCGACACGTTGTTTGGTCACCTTAACCCCACATTTCTTAAGGACACTAGAGAAATATTCATGCTTCATACATATATATTACAGTAATGCGAACAGTTTGCAATACAAGTCTCTTGTGGTATAGTCTAATAGTCTGTTGCGAATAGTTCGCATATAGACATAAAACCAAACTGATCATTCCAAATGAACTGCTCCACCGCACAAAAAGTATGGGGCCACAAAGGTGGCTTCCTTGAAGGACTCAAAGCACACTGCCCAGGAGTGCTTGAACGTCTCACCAGCTTGGCTGAAAAGCTCATCGCTGGTGCTACGAACCCGTTCCATGCACGCGTAACAAGTGTTGTTGGCAAGACCTGCAAACCTTATTACGTTGAGCACGCAGCGGACGGTGATCCCCTTGCAGAACTCGTCCACGATGTTGTCGGTGACGAAGCTGCACGCGGCCTCATCGAGACCTACGTCTCAAAACTCCTCGGCAAGGACATTTGCTTCGCAAATCTCTGCTGCAGTGGATGCAAAGCGTCACTCGGTCGCCTGTGCCTTAATGACTCGGTGAAAATTCAGAATGCCGCTGTCCGCACTGACGAGAACGGTGAAGAAATTCACCTGTAACAAGGGTTATTACCCTCAAGCGCTGCTCCCCAACCACGGAGCAGCGCTTTTGACGTATTTGACAGATGCAAATGATTCGCATATTATGAAATTATGATTATTGGATTTCTAGGTAAAGGAGGTAGCGGGAAATCAACACTTGCCACCTTGTACACAAAACATTTAGTATCACAAGGTGCCTATGTACTTGCAATTGATGCTGATCACAACATGGATTTAAGCTACAACCTAGGGGCGCCTGAGAACTTCCCTTTTTTTGGTACAACAGGTGCTCAATTTTTGATAGACACGTTCGGCTCTGAAAGTAAATTATGTAGTGATTTACTTACCCTTGAAAAACCGCCTATTTTCAAGCTAGAGAAGAATGTTGATGCTTTTACAAAAAAATACTCCCATATCATTTCAAACAATCTTTCATTCATGAGCACTGGCCCACATAATGATATGATTCTTCATGGAAACAAATGTAGTCATTCCCTTGGCACACCACTAAAAGTATATCTTCCTTTACTTGAACTTGATGAGAATCAGCACGTTGTCGTAGATATGATTGCAAGTAGCGATGCTGCAGCAACTGGAATTCCAACAGGTTTCTCATTTGCATATGTAGCAGTTGAACCTACCCCTCACTCAATTAAAGCTGCTGGGCAGATAATTGAAACATTAAAGTTTTTTGATGTACCTTATGGAATAGTATTAAACAAAGCAAAGAATGCTGATACGGATATAGAAATGATTGAAAGTGTACTACACGAAAAACCTGTTTCTGTGTTTATGCAAAGCAATGACCCATTAAATGAAAACATGTATACAAAAGAATTGGAGTCACTTTACACATACGCTGACCTACATACTAAAAAACATGGGGACCGAAGAAAGATTCGAAGCATTGAGAAAATGAGAAGAAATCAGGAGTTTAAACTACAAAACCAAGCAGGTCGGTAAGCTACTTCCACTCCAACAAATTCCCTGCTTTTAATTCCATAGGGTCTGCTTTACGTAGATATTTCTTGTTCTTCTTTGGATATATTTCTTCATGTGGTATCACATCCAACATTTCAGCGAGCCAGAACAAGTCTTCTACTCCAGATATCCATGAGGCTTGTATATCTTCTTTCGAGAAACCCTTCCTCCTAATATTCCGTAGATCAAGTGGTTTTGAGAAACTAACTAATATCTTTTCTCCCGTTTTTAAATGTATATATTCATGAAAATATGACATCGCAAGCTCTCGTACCGTCTTGTATACAGGATCCCTAAATCGCAGTGTCGCATGGTTTGTCTTACTCACTGC
>VEQN01000001.1 GCA_018883165.1 Candidatus Tayloriibacteriota bacterium | reverse complement strand
AGTACTCAAATTAAGGAAGATTAGAGGAAAGAGTCTACACAAGCCAGCTCACGACGAGCTGGCTTGTTTTGTACAAAGAAAAGAGTATTCTGTACAAGATTTGAAAACCAACTACCTCCATTTGCGCATACACACCGTACTCATGATTGGTATATACGAATATGAAAAACAATATTTCACAATTACAAAAAACATATATAACGCTTTTAAAAGAATTCATTTCTTTTAAAACAGTGTCCACAGATAAAGCATTCAAGGGTGACATTTTGAAAGCAGTTTCTTGGATTTCAGACATGTGCAAGGCACATGGTTTTTCAGTATCGCTTTTACAGGGGAAGATTACTAATCCAGTAGTGTGTGCTTCGTATGTGGCAAACAAAAAAGCAAAGACCGTGCTTGTGTATGGTCACTATGACGTACAACCTGCAAGTAGAGAAGATGGATGGAAGACTGATCCTTTTGTTCTTACAAAAAAGAAAGATAGATATGTCGCAAGGGGAGCTGTTGATAATAAAGGTCAGATATTAGCACACATGGTTGCTGTATTTGATGCTATTAAAAACAAAACACTTCAACATAATGTCATCTTCCTCATTGAAGGAAATGAAGAATCTGGTAATCCAGACTTATTCGGTCTTTTGAAGAAATACAAATCAAAATTAAAAGCAGACCTTATCATGATCTCTGATGGAGAAATGGTGGGACTGCATCCTACACTAGATATCTCGTTTAGAGGTGGTGGAAATATGAGGATTGAATATCGAACCGCTGACAATGATCGGCACTCAGGGCTTTTTGGTGGTGCAATACCAAATGCTGCAATCGAGCTTGCAACGGTAATTTCAAAATTGAAATCAAATAATATAGTAAGTCTTGATGGTTTCTATGACGGTGTGAGTTGTTCTAATCCAGAGATTAAGAGACAACATGAAAAGCTTTCAAAATTGCAGCCAATACAAAAGTTGGCTGGTGTGAAGGAATTAAAGACGGAAGCAGGTATCTCAGCTTGTGAACAAATCGGACTCAGGCCAACTCTAGAGGTCTCAGGATTCTTCTCTGGTTATGTAGGTGAAGGATACAAAAATATTGTCCCTGCGAGAGCTGAGGCGAGAATCAATGTACGAACCGTACATAGTCAAAGTACTGCAAAGGTGATGAAAATCCTCAAGGATTTTGTGATTAAAGAGACACCAAAATATGTTGATGTGGTTGTTCATACTGAAACCCATGGAGACCCTGTATTTTTGGATTTGAATCATGCTCATATCCATGAAGTGAAGAATGTACTTGCTGAAGTACACAATAAAGAGGTGCTCCATAAGACGGTAGGAGGAAGTATTCCGGTGGTTGGACAGTTTGCATCAGTGTTTAAAAAGACACCGATTGCCATGGCATCACTCTGTAATGATGACTGTAACATGCACGGTGTTGGTGAAAATTTTACAGAGTACCACATGACAAAAGCTCTGCAGTTCGCTCATCGATATTGGTGTATTCGGTAAAGTCCTTGTGACAACGTGGGGTTTTTCGTATAATTAGGGTATGGAAACAACAACAATTCTTTTAATAGTCGTAGGGTTACTCGTCCTTTGGGTAATCTTTGCGTACAACAAGCTGGTTAGTCTAACAAATCATGGTAAAGAGGCTGCTTCAGACATCGAAGTACAACTTAAGAGAAGGTATGACCTTATCCCAAATATTATTAACACAGTTAAGGGATATGCTACTCATGAAGCATCAACGTTAGAGAAAGTTATTAGTGCGAGAAATTCAGCAATGTCTGCACAGGGTGCTGACAAAGTAAAAGCGGAAGGGGAATTAGCAGGAATGCTTAAGTCAGTGTTTGCACTCGCAGAGTCATATCCAGACCTTAAAGCAAATTCAAACTTTGTAGAATTACAAAGAGAACTATCAGATACAGAAAACAAGATTCAAGCTGCACGAAGATTTTACAATGCTAATGCACGTGATCTTTCAATTGCAATTGAATCATTCCCGACAAATTTCATAGCGAAATCTTTTGGATTCACAAGACTAGAGTTGTTTGATCTTCCTGATACGGATGCGGCACAGCAGAATATTGAAGTGAAGTTCTAGAGTATATATAAAACACCCCGTGAGGGGTGTTTTATATTAGTTGTGTCTTGTGAAGTAAAACTTTCTGCTGTATATAATTGTGAGACCTAGTGTTAGTAAGCTAGATATAACTGATAGGCCGCCAAGTTTCTCTGAGATAACTCGTTGGTCTGTCACACCTGTTTGGAACATGATGATCATACCGATAATGAGAACTACCAAACTCACTACGTTATTATAGAAGAAGAAAAGACCAATGTTTACAGGCCATACTCCGAATTTCTCAATAAGTTTCGGGTAATCCACATGTGTCCGTAAGTCTTCATTTCTAGCCCCAAATTCAGGCTCGTTTTGCTTGTTTTCTTCTTGCATGTATACAGTATATAATACTGTCACAACTATGGCGAACGCACAAAACTTCTATACAGAAAAATCAAGAAACATTAGTAAGACTTGGCTATTAATGGTGGGCTTCCTTACCTTCATTGGTTTCATTGGATATATACTTAGTATTCAATATCGAGATCCTGGAATATTCTATGTAGCAATATTTCTAAGCTTTTTCATGAACATCATTGGATATTGGTACTCAGACAAGATTGCACTGAGGATGGCACATGCTGAACCGATAGATCTAGTCAAGGATATTGAGCTAAAGAGAATGGTTGAGAATATTGCAATCACAGCAGGCCTTCCGATGCCAAAGGTGTATATAATTAGAGATCCTGCTCCAAATGCATTTGCTACCGGTAGAAACAAACATCATTCAGCAATCGCTGTTACTTCCGGCCTACTGTCTATGCTTGATAGGGCGGAGCTTGAAGGTGTGATTGCGCATGAGATGGCACATATTGGAAACAGAGACACACTCCTTGCAACGGTGGTTGTGATACTTGTTGGTCTTCTTTCGATTGCTTCAGACATGTTCGTACGTACTTCCATCTTCGGTGGGAGGGATAGTGACAACAAAGCGGGTGGAATATTGGCAATCATTGGTGTGATACTTCTCATACTTTCACCAATAATTGGAACAATAATTCAGCTTGCGATTTCAAGAAGAAGAGAGTTTCTTGCTGATGCGACAGCTGCACTTCTTACCAGATATCCAGAAGGTCTTGCGAACGCATTACGTAAAATTGAAAACTATGCAGCGCATGGTGCTCCGCTCGAACATGCATCTGATGCTACAGCTCATATGTATTTTGCGAATCCATTTGGTCCATCAAAAATGCTTAAGGGTGTACACAAGCTATTCATGACACATCCCCCAACAGAGGAGAGAATCAAAGCGTTGCTTGGTGGAAGGAAGGAGTAGAATACGGAGAGATGGCAGAGCGGTTTAATGTACCACCTTGGAAAGGTGGCGTAGGGGAAACTCTACCGAGGGTTCGAATCCCTCTCTCTCCGCAGGTGCTGCACAATATACCTACAGAATAAATGAGTGTGATACAATTGTTGTAATTATTAGATTATCCATATATAAGAATGAAGTTCAATCTATTTTCAATATTAATCATGTTCTTGGTCGCAGGGGTACTTTTTAGTGGTACTCCCACACCAACCTTTGCATTGGATTTCTTTCCAGAAGCTCAGAATGGTACAAGTACACAGTTGACCAACTTCACTACAAACTTACATTTCGGAATGAGAGGTAATGATGTGAAAAGACTTCAAAATATTCTCATAAGTCAGAATCTACTTGGGGCGAATCTAAACACGGGTTTTTTTGGATTCTCAACATTTAATGCACTCCGTTCTTATCAAGCGTCGATTGGTCTACCGGCAACTGGATTCCTTGGTCCAATGACAAGAGCTGTATTCAATACAGGCGTATTATCAAACCCAACACCTACTGCTCCGCGTGCAACTACAACCCCTGGAACAGCTTCTACGACTGTTGTAATAACAATACCTCCAGTGGCGACGAGTACACGACCTGTGACTTTGAGTCTTACATCGACGACAACTTCAGCTGGGCAAACACATGTAAATGCTCGTGTATCTCCAGATACGGGAGATGCTCATACGGTAACTCTTCGAGCTACATGTCCTGTTGGAGTAAGTGTTTCTCAGGGTGATGATGTGTGTAATAGTACTATAACCATGCCAGTTATTGTCAGTCATGGGACATACAGATCAGTATTTACTTTTGTGAATACATCAGGATCTGCACAGGTTGTCTCTCTTGATGGTCGGTTGGGTCCATTAGTGGCGTCTACAAATGTCTCTGTTCCATCGACAATGGTTGTTGCAACTTCTACGCCTCCGGTGGTAGTTACCCCACCTGCTACAAGTACACCTCCGGTGACATCTACTCCTACAATTAGTCAAATGATTAAACAGCGTGGCTGTGAACTTGTTCGAGGTCGATGGTCTTTGTCGGGATCAACGGGGACATGTATGTTTTCAGCAGGGTCAAGTGATTTAAATCAGGAGCGTCTTCAAGAGTGGTCATGTAAACAGTGGGGAGGAAGATATAGCATGTGTCTATCAAGTTGTTCTTCACAATCAGCTACAGCTACTATGTGTGCAACTGTTTGTACACCAGGGTGTACAGAAATTAGATAGCGTGTTTAGTGCTCTGGTAGCATATTTTGATATACTATATCAATATGAAACGAACATCGGTGTGGTTTGAAATATACGTAAATGATATTACTAGGGCAGTCACTTTTTACGAAACGGTATTTGATACAAAACTTGAACCATTAGGTAATCCAAACGACTCTTCAATGAAAATGATGAGCTTTGGTAGTAGTATGGAGCAATACGGATCTGGTGGTGCACTCGTATGGATGGAAGGAGTCAAAGCTGGGCCTGGTGGAACAATTGTATATTTTGGCTCAGATGATTGTGCTATTGAAGAAGCACGAGTCCTGGGTGCAGGTGGACAAGTGGTTAAAAGTAAGATGAGTATTAGTGAGTATGGATTCATTTCTCTTTGTCACGATACGGAAGGAAACACTTTCGGGATCCACTCGATGAAATAAAGATTTAGTTGGTGGTTAATTCTAGAGATGCAAGAGTGACGGGGTAGATATTAACTATTTGTAGAATTGATGAATAGAAAAGCGCACCAGACCCTTACGGATTAGGTGCGCTTCGATTCTTGTCAATGGATCATGCGGGGAGGTCATCCCAGCTATTGATCCAGCCTGTCTCAACTCTCTGACCATCGTTTTCGGCCGAGCAGACAACAGCATCAATCACTTTGTTGACGTTGAGGCCAACAAGAGTGTCGAGTGGGAATTGTTCAACACCTTCTGGACGGGTATTGGTAATTTCCCATGCTAATGCCTGCAGAATGCGAGACCCGGCATCGTGCCACCCCTCTCCGTGGAAAGAAGGAAGGGTGTTGGTGTGCTTGAGCCACGGATGACTGAATGCTTCTGCTGCAAGGAGCTGGTTGTTGATCTTCAGGATCTCAGGATGGGATGCCATGTCCCATTTGAGTGTTTCGTCTGTGGTCCACAACTCGAACGAGTTGTCGTTTCGATGATCATTGGCGTACTGAACGGCATGGCAGTTGATTTCCGCGCCGTTTTCCAAAACGCAGATGACGCTCGTGTCATCATCAGTCGTCTTGTGGGTTCTCCCATCGACCACCATGGTTCGTCCTTCCACTACAAACCTGCGATTTGCATGTTTGACTGCCACGATGGGAAGTCCTGTGGTGAAGTAAAGTTGGAACAAGAGGTGGGAGAGAATATCTCCAAGTGCACCACCAGCTCCACTTTTCTCCTCGATCTTTCTCCAGAGTGCCTGATCTTTTCCTTCCTCAGGGGTCATCTCCGCATATTTTTTGCGGAGCCATCCTTGGTAGTAATTGAAGGATCCGCCACGAATGGTGCCGGCCTTTCCTGAGAGGTGGAGGCGTTTCCTTACTTCGAGGATTGCAGGGTAGCCACAATATGTGGGGAGAATCGCGTTTTTGACGCCGGTCCTGCGAGCGGCCTGGGCGATCTTCAATGCACTTTCAACGGTATGTGCCAGAGGTTTATCAATGGCCACGTTGACGCGATTTTCCATGAGGGCAATCGCGTCGCGCTCATGACAATCGTTTGGTGTGGCAATGATTGCCAGAGGAAAAACACTGTCAAAGTACTTGATGGCTTCATTGATGTCGGTGTAGCATGTGCTGAATCCGAGTTTTGCGGCAATCGCAGCATTTTTTTCGATGTTCTCAGGTCTCCCTGGTACGCAATGATTCATGCTGATACGAGGGAAGAGCGATGAGAGAGCTGCTTTTGCCCAGTGTAGGGCGATAAAGCCGGAACCTCCGATGAGAAGGCCTTTGACGGTTGGAGTATTGTGCGTTTTCAAGGTAATGTCCTGGTTTGAGTTTGTCTGTCGGTGTGGATGTCTCAGGGTGAGGATCCGCTATTAGCATAGCTCCAATGCGGGAAGTGTCAAATACTTTATATATATTGTAGGTAAAGTAATTTTTGTTGATATACTATATAAAATACTATGAGAAAAATACTATCAATTACAATGGCACTTGGCATATTCGTTCCAATCATCACTGAAGCACATGTGAAATGGTTTGCTTCTGCTGTCGATACCGTAAGACCGTATGCACTTACTGATATTCCAGTACTCATCTCAATATGTATAGGCCTGTGTATGATTCTTGCTGGTGTGTCTTTGGAACGTATCCTTGAGGTACCAAAATGGTATCAGAATTTTATTGAGAAATATGCTCCAAACATTTTGTCTGTTGCAAGTATTGGGTTTGGTCTCTCATACATTATTTTCTCGTATATGGGTTTTGTATTTGCACCGAATCTTCCTGCTACAGGAGAAGTGGGTACACTTCTACTTACGTTGCAAACTATTGCTGGCTTAATGATCTTACTTGGTTTCTTCGAGAGAATCGGTGGATTGCTTCTTGTGGTGTTGTTTATACTTGCAAGTAGGGTATATGGATTCGCAGAGATGATGGATACGTTTGAGATGCTTGGATTTGCAGTCTATGCCATGATCATCGGAAGACCAAAATGGAGGATTGTGGAATCAGTAACGTTTAGTAGACTGATGCATGTGTTCCATAGATTTGGTGTATCTGTGCTTAGAGTTGGAACGGGTATAAACTTAATCATCTTGGGATTCTCAGAAAAGATTCTTGTACCTGGACTTACACAGGCGTTCCTAGAGGAGTACCCTTGGAATTTTATGAAGAATATTGGTTTTGACTGGTATACCGATTATTGGTTTGCATACAGTGCCGGGTTTGCTGAGATGCTTTTCGGTATTTTCATTCTTCTGGGTCTTGTTACAAGGACAACAATAATCGCGCTTGCTGTATTTTTGATTTCAACTTTAATGCTCCTTGGACCCATGGAATTAATTGGTCATTTACCACACTTCTCGATCGCAGCTGTACTTTTGGTATTTGGACCTGGCTCGGCGATGCACATGAAGAAAAACTAGTGAATTAAAAAACCACCCAACTGGGTGGTTTTTCGTTGCTTACTCGCTCTTTGCAAGTAGGGGCAGGTATTTCTTTCTGTTCATCCACAAGAAGTAGAGGTTTAGGATCAATAGTATATTTCCCATAATCGCACCTGGAACTAGGAGACCATTGTCTAAGAATGCGTGAAAGCCAACAATGTTGATGGTGATCGGAAGAATAAGAATTGCAGCGAGTGCTTCACGTTTAGTCCAAAGAAGGAATATTGATATGAGGAAGACTACTGACATGGTGTACATAACATATCCACTACTCATGAGTATGAGGATAAAATAGTAGGCAACAGCGTTTCCATACATGTCTGGTGTTGGAGGTGGAAATACACCAATGGTACCAAGAATTGGTGTTGCAATTAGAAGTGTTAATACAACCTTACAAATTATATTTAATATTTTCATATGGGTATAAGTATACCATCAATTATTTCCAATCAATCTTAGTAATCCCATGCTCCTTTAGATATGCATTTGTCTTACTGAAATGTTTACATCCGAAAAAACCGCTATGTGCAGAGAAAGGGGAAGGGTGAGCGGCTTCTAGAACTAGATGTTTCTTCCTATCAATATGTATCCCTTTCTGTCTTGCATAGTTACCCCACAGGATAAAGACTATATGTTGTTTACCTTCTGATATTTTTTGAATCACCGCATCGGTGAACATTTCCCACCCTTTACCTTGGTGTGATCCAGGGCTACCGGCATTCACCGTGAGTGTTGCGTTTAAGAGAAGCACACCTTGAGCCGCCCAGCGTTCTAAGTTTCCATGTTGTATTGGAGTGATACCAAGATCACTTTGTATTTCTTTGAATATATTTTTAAGAGAAGGGGGTAGGGTGGTGTTTTCTGGAACGGCAAATGATAGACCAATCGCTTGTCCTTTACCGTGATATGGGTCTTGACCTAGTATGACCACTTTCACTGAATCGTATGGACACATATCGAAAGCCTTGAATATGTTCTTTGGATTAGGAAATGTTTCTTTTGTCTGGTATTCATTCCTTACAAACAGTGATAGTTCCTTGAAGTATGGTAGATCAAATTGATCCATGAGGATATTTTTCCATGATGATTCAAGGCGTATTTCTTTCATGATGCATATTATGACAAATATTATATGTATGTGTAAGGTGCTTGCTTAATGATGGTACACGTGGTCTGAAATATGGTTTGTTAACCACAGACCTCTGTAAATCCGCTGTGATATACTTTGGGTATGAATAAATACATAGCAGAATTTATAGGTACATCTGTACTTTCATTAGCAGTATTGGGAACAATCACATTAGACACAAATATTGTTGGCACTGTGGCAGCCGGTCTCACATTAGCATTGTTGGTATACTCAATCGGTAGAATGAGTGGTGCCCATGTGAACCCTGCGGTGACACTTGGGCTTTGGTCACTTAAGAAGATTAGTAAGACAGATGCTCTCTTCTACATTCTTGCACAATTTGCTGGTGCTGCACTCGTACTCATACTCATGAAAATATTTAATATCATAATTCCTCTTCAGGCAGGATCAGAGTTCGGCATCCCATTTGGCGCTGAACTCATCGGTGCACTTGTATTCACATTCGGTATCGCATCAGTGGTATATGGATCTGGTGATGAAAAGAAAGTGATTTCTCCATTTATTATTGGTGGATCACTTACCATTGGCGCTACCATTGCATCAGGATTAGGTTCTAATGGTGTTTTAAATCCCGCTGTAGCGTTTGCACTTGGAACATTTGGATATGCATACTTTCTCGGTCCAATCGTTGGAGCTGTGCTTGGTATGTGGCTCTACGCATATCTTAATTGTGAATGTTCAGGGTCATGTGCCGAAGGGTGTGATTGCCCAGTCAAAGATATTACAAGTGCCATTGCAGGTAAACTTAAGAAATAACAGATATGCACACTCTCATCGTAAAAGCTCATCCGAGCTCTAAAGGTTTTACACATAGAATTGCAGATGCCTACAAGAGAGGCAAAGAATCAAAAGGAGACACTGTTGAGGTTCTTGATCTGTACAAAACAGATCTGCAGCAGCCCTTTTTGGCATTTGAAAATATCCGAGAAGATCTTTCAAAACCCGATCCTGTACGAGCTCAAATACAGGAGAAGATAACCAAGGCGGATAATATTGTCTTTGTACATCCGTTGTGGTGGGTGGGTATGCCCGCGATCCTTAAGAATTTTATTGATGTAAACTTCTCAGCACATTTTGCATTTAAGTATGTAAATGGAAGACCCGTTGGTCTACTCAAAGGAAAAACCTCATCTGTCTTCATCACTTGTGATGGGTCTCTTTGGATATATAGATTACTTACTATGCCATTTAAAACTATTTGGAAATATCCAATCCTTAGACTGTGTGGTTTAAAAGTACAAGCGTTTGAGGTATTCGACAAAAAACTTTTCAGATCTGAGGCTGAACAGGAAGCTTTTCTTAAAAAGGTAGAGAGTATTGCGGTTAGATCATAGGTATGAAGTACACCATTTCGATTTGTATTGTTTTGGCTTTTGTGTTTGGCATATACATGTCCATACCAGCAAAAGTAAAATCAATCGATATTGAAAACATATATATATCTGGTACTCAGTACAAAGTAATTCTTGCGAATACGGATGAGTTGCGAAGAATCGGTCTTTCAGGTAGAGAGAGTCTTCCTCGTGATACGGTAATGGTGTTTACTTTCGATACACCTGACAAGTATGGATTTTGGATGAAGGATATGAAGTTTCCGATTGATATTATGTGGGTAGGTGAAGATATGAGAGCAGTTCATATTGAGAGGAATGTGTCACCAGATACGTACCCGGAAGCATTCTATCCAGACAAGCCATCTGTCATGGTTATTGAAGGAGACGCTAATCTGTTTGAGAGAGTAGAGGAAGGTGATGAAATTAGGTACTAAGCATAATATTAAAACCCCTGAGGATTACTCAGGGGTTTTAATATGTTTTATTCTATACTTCCTTGTATTCAGGATTTATTTCACATCGAGCAGCTTTCTCTTGATATTCTGATCCAAGTGAACAGCTCATCCTGTGTACTCCTGGAGTTACAGGCTTTGATGAGTTGAAGTCTGTAATACTTACACCATCGATTGTACAGGTAAGTGGCATTTCTGGATCCGGGAAATCATTTGATACTGTCCAAGATAGGGTACAGGTATCGGTAACTTTTGGTACAACCTTTGGTACAACTTTGAAGATTTGGATAAGGGTTGTGGTGGCAACTTCAAGACAGGTATTTGTTTTAGGGATACACTGACCTTTACATAACTTTTCACTAGTTGAGCAAAGCATGTTCACGGCACATGTACCAACAGTGTGCCCGTCAATATCAGAACAGGTCCATCGGTATTTCATGTCTGTTTCGTCTGTTGTGACAAGGCTCGCTGTAGAAGATGGATCACAAAGGTTGTTCTGTGGTGGAGTAGCCCATGTGAGCATATTCATAGCAGTACCACAGGCTCGGTTGTCATCATCCCAACATCGTCCATATTCATCTCTGAACAAATTACGTGTATCAAGATATGCCGCATCTTGGTCACCAGCGATATTGGAACAAAGGTCTGCATCATTAGGGTAACATTCACCATCTGTTGTTCTGTAGAGGCTGTTAGCAGCAGGGTAGCCTGCATCTTGGATGTCTGGGATGTTGGTGCAATAGTCTGCAGTTATACATCCATCAGGATCACTACATCGCCCAGCTGAACAATCTACTGCAAGTGAATTTGTCTGATCGGTACAAGTCCAAGTGTAGTTGGAAACATTTGTTGATACAGCTGAAGGATTGCCTGGATTGCAGAGGTTGTATACAGGTGGATTGTTTAAGTTGTTAAGATTTGATGCTGATCCGCAAGCTGGAGCAGGATTTACACAAGTATTTTTGTCTGCAACCCATGTACCACCCGTGCTTGTACATGCCTGTTCGTCAGTCACGCAGGTATTTGAATTAGGATCTCGAGAATATCCGGCTGGCATTTGCTGTTGACTACCAGGTAGGTTTGAACATACATCTACATCAGTAACAATTGCGTACGCGAAAGGTGAGTAAGTGATTCTCGTGCCGAGTGGCATTTCTGGAGACAGTGCTCCACATGCAGCTTCGGCTTCAAATTGGGCATCTTCTTCGGTACAACCGGTTTCACTTGGATAGAATGCAGTACCTTCGCCTCTAATTGAAACTATACCATTGGAGACTGTACATGATGCAGTCGCATAACATCCTGGCCCGCAAGTTGGATCGCTCGGATCACAGTTATCATATTCACATGTTTGTTGAGAGTTACATGTTGTGTGTGGTGGATTACATGATCCATCAAAGGTGCAATCCATATCAGGATTATGTCTTTGAGATACGGGTACATAGTTTGTCGCTCTTTGGTCACAACAAATATATTCTGGACATGCTATACATTCAAAGGGATCACAATATTCATCACTCGCAAGACTTGCTTTGTAGTTTTTATTTCCTTCTGAACAGCATCTTCCTGTCTTAGGATCACTTGCACTCGCACTGTCACTGTCTGCATCTGATCCTGATGCGCTGTCACTGTCTGCATCTGATCCTGATGCGCTGTCGGTGTCACTCGGGAAAGTACACGAGCTATTGTTTTCACTACACACTTCACAATCTTCTAGTGGTCTGCCAATATAGTTTTCTGCGAATGGGCTGCAACATACTTCTGTTGTCCCATTCGGACAAGATGCATCTGATGAGCTATCGGTGTCATTACCATACATTGCGTCATACGCTGATGCCCAGTCTGTATATGTTGTGTCACCAACCATGTCTTCTTCGTTTTGGGCAAGGGCTTCTTGAAGAGAGATGATGGAGTTGTTACCTATGACTGGTGTGCTACTTCTTACAGCCCACAAGCCGAATACAATTAGGAGAGTGAATATTGAGGTAAGGATATGTGTCTTTTGTTTCATATATTTATTTTGATCTTACAGTTGTTGTTCCGACCTTTATATCTGTGATGGTTACTGTTGGTACTTTCTTGTAATAATCTGCATAGAACTTCTTCTGTTCAGCGGTGAGGTTTTTGTCTTTAGGGAGTAGTGAGATGATCTTGTTTCCAACACGCTGAGCACTCTCTTTATCCTTGAGCATCATATATATTCTATGCTGAGTTGTGTATGCATAGATATATGTAGGATCAATTTTTAGTGCTTTTTCAGTTTCTGCAAGAGCATTCTTGGCCATTGGTTCCAGGTTGTTTACTCGAACATAACTTAGATACTGGTTGATGTATGCTTGAGCGGTAAGCACATACAAATGAGGATCATTTGATCCGAGTTTTGCTGCTTCTTTGTATGCCTCAAGTGCTTGATTAGGTTTTTTTGCAAGTGTGTAACCTGAACCTAAAGTCATATATGCTCCTTGTCTAATGGATTTGTTTCCAGATTGTATGAGTTGTGATGATAGACTTATTGTCTCTCTCGAGTTGTTACTTGAGAGTTTGATTCGTGCCATACCTAGTACTGAAGTCTCGTTGTTTGGATCCACTCTCTTTGCTTCTCTGTAATTTCGAGATGCGGCATCAGTATCACCTTTATTTTCATTGATGATACCAAGACCCGCATGCGCTTCAGCGTTACGTGGATTAATAGAAATTGCTTTTTTGTAGTTCTCTTCAGCTTTTTGATAGTCCTGAAGTACGAGGTAAGCCTGACCTAAAAGCCTGTAAGCTTCATCGTCATTCTTGTAAAATCTAACGATTGACTGGAGATATGAAAGAGCCACAGATATAGACTGACGAGCCTTTTTCCGTTCTCCTAGTAATGCTTTTTGAATATACGCAGCTGATACGGCTTTCAAAATAGTCGGATCTTTTTCTCCGCTATATATCCTTTCTTCTAAACCTTTGATAATGACATCGTATGAACTATTGTTGAATGCTTCTTGGAATTTAGGATCAATTTCCGGTTCTCTATTCAAGAGAACGATGATTGCTCCAATTATGATTAATAAAGTGACAACTCCAAAAAACAGTCGTTTTGGTCCAAGTTCTTTGAAAAATAAAACAACTCTTTGCATGTTAAAATTATATCATGTATTTATACTAAAATATTAGTATATAAAGTAATATTGGGGACTTCTGTAAATGAAAACACTCACGTTTAACGGTGAGTGCTCTCAAATATGTTGTTGTGTCTATAAGCCGAATTCTGTACTCGTTAGAGTGACATGTATTTATCTAGGTCATACATTACTGTATGACTCGAGCGACTCTCTGTGACTGGCACAGCACGGTCTTGCACTCGAGTAAGGATTTTGCCGTTTCATCCACTGCTTCAATGTATACAGTGACACATCCAGATTTCTCTGGATGTATGAAACCTTTCGGCTTCATACGTTTCTGCTCGCACCTCTTAGCTTGCGCTAGATGGGTGTTACCCACTACTTTTTCCTACAGGGTAGGAGAGTGTTCGGACTTTCCTCTCAGGAACCTGAGTACATGTCCAACACAACGGTATATTTATACCATAGTTTCTTATTTATATCAAATACGCATATAATATGGGAATGAATAGAATACATACATGTGCTACTTGGATTTTTTACGTACTCACCATACTTGTTATCCCAGTATTATATATACCTACGCATAGTCTCTCGTTGGTTGTACTACAAAAATATCTCTTTTTAACAATAGTTGCTACGTTGGTGTCTGGGTATTTTGTATATCAAAGATTCATATCTAAGGAGTTGAAAATATCAGTTCCGCTGTTTATATTGACCTTGTTTCTAGCATCAAGTATTTCGACCCTATTGTCATACGATGTTAGCTTGAGTTTCATTGGTGACGCAGCATCGCTGTATACATGGTCTACTATGCTTTCTCTTGTGCTCATATATCTGGGTACCCGCATATTTCCGTTTAATCGCAATGTCTACACTAGAATCTTAACTGTTCTCATGGGTGTTTCTGCAATCCTTGCAACATTTCATGTGCTGAGAATATTTGTCGGCCGAGAGTTTATTTCACTGGGAATATTCAATTTTGTTACTCAAAATACAATTGGTGAATCTTCAGATCTGGCAGTGTATGCGTTACTCTCTGTGTTTGTATCCATATATCTTGCACGGGAAAGCACAAGATGGATTACATACCTTTCGATTTACGCACTGTTTGCGAATATTATCCTTGTCATATGTTTTAACTTTAACATCGTGACGGGTGTCCCATTTCTGTATGTTGCAACAGTCGGTATGTTTGTTTTTGCCGCTTCAATGACAAGAAAAAGAGTCTTGGCTGCACTTTCGGTTTCGATATTTCTCATCGCCAGTATTTTTTCGAATGTCATATCTAGACAGGTCGTATCCCTTGGAGATTTTGAATTTGGTGAGACAACCTCAATACAAGTAAGTGTACCGGCATCGTTTGATGTAGTGAAGAATGTGTATGGTGACATGTTCGGACAAATGCTTCTTGGTGTTGGCCCAAATACATACCCGATGATTTGGGCAAGATACAAACCAGTTTCTCTTCCAGATTCAATCAATATTACAGAATATTGGGACTATGATTTTAGGGAATCATTTAGCTCTGTGCTAACACATGTGACTGCTGGGGGCTTAATTACACTACTTTCACTGGTTTTGGTATATCTGTATGTTGGTCGCATTGTATACAATGCGGTATTTTCTGAAGATGATATCTTGGTCTTACTCGGTTCACTTACTGGTATTCTTTGGGTTCTTCAGCTCATATATACACCAGGTATTGCACATGTAGTTCTTGCACTCGTATTTCTCGGAGTCACTGGTGGTATTGTAAGACCACAAAAGAAGATTTGGTTCGATATTGAATTCGATTTGAAAGGAGTTTTGTATGTAAGTGCGATTGTATTTTTGTGTATATCATCTATGTATGTATCCACAAGGACAATATATGCATACATTGGTGGAATGTATGCTGACAAAGCATTGTCTGAGGTTGAGAAGATTCACCAAGGGGCTAATCCTGATTTGGAAACAGCTGTATCACTTCTCGAAACAGCAATTTCAAAAAATCCATTAGACGAGTACAAGAGATTTTTGGTGGATCTTCGTTTGTATATGATTGAGAACAAGATAGATGTTGATATACATACACTAGACGCCGAAGCTGCAAATCTTATTGGTGAAAAAGGTGATTCAGTTAATTTTAGAAACTGGATTCAGTTTGGTCGAGTACAAGAATTAAAGACCATGCTTGGCTCGACTACAACCGCACCTATTGCATACACGGCATATGTCGCTGCAAGTAATCTTGCACCAACACATCCGTTACCTCAATATATGCTTGCGAGAGTCCATGTGTATGCTGGAAATCTTTCGCTTGCAGACAGGGAACTAAGAAAAGCACTTCTCCTTAAACCAAACTATCGAGAAGCTCTTTCGTTATACAACGAAATACACGCGACAAGTTCGAAGTCATCAGGTAAGATGGGTAGGTAAACAATATGGTGCGCAAATTGCTACATATATTCCATAAAGAGATTGCGGGGGTACATCAAGCCGCGCTTTTGCTGGGCGCTTTTACATTAGGGTCTCAGGTTTTGGCGTTAGTCAGAGACCGTTTGTTGGCACATAACTTTGGTGCCGGACAAACTCTTGATCTCTACTATACGGCATTTCGAATACCTGACCTCATATATGCTGCTGTGGCATCACTGGTATCCATATCAGTACTCATTCCTTTTTTCAGTTCTGTATCAGAAGAACGAAAAGAAGATGGGCAGAAGTTTTTAAGTTCCATTTTCACAGTCTTTATGCTCGCGATGGTTCTCATTTCTGGTATTGCATTCATGTTCATGCCACAGATTGTGCATACGTTTTTTGCAGATATTGGTAGAAGTGATGAGCTTGTTACTCTCTCAAGAATTCTGTTGTTGCAACCTATTTGCCTTGGAATCTCGAATGTCTTTGGTGTAGTTACTCAGATGGGTAAGCGATTCTTTTTGTATGCGATGAGTCCGATTGTATACAATCTTGCCATCATATTTGGTATCGTAGTTCTTTTCCCAATGTATGGAATTCAGGGGGTGATGTACGGAGTGGTGTTAGGTGGAATCCTTCACTTCAGTATTCAAATTCCATATATCCTTAAGAGTGGAATGTTTCCAGTACCGGTACGGCATATTGATTTTGAGGTGGTGAGAAAAGTGGTTCGTATATCAATACCACGAACAATTGCACTTTCGGCAAATATGTTTGAGCTCATCATATTAACAGCGATGGCATCAACTTTAGTTGCCGGATCAGTAGCTGTATTTAACTTGGCACTTAACCTCCAGTCTGTACCATTTGCAATTGTCGGTGTCAGCTATGCACTTGCTGCATTTCCAACACTTTCTGCGTACTTCGCGAAAGGGGAAAGAGAGCAATTCATGTCTCAGATTGCAACAGCTGCAAGGCATATCATCTTTTGGTCAATACCAATATCTGCATTGTTCATTGTGCTTCGTGCTCAAATTGTCAGAACAGTTCTGGGGAGCGGTAACTTTAACTGGGAAGATACCAGACTCACAGCTGCGTGCCTTGCGCTCTTTACACTGTCTCTTGTTGCACAAAGTTTGGAACTTCTCTTCATTCGAAGCTACTACGCTGCAGGAAAGACAGCTAAACCTTTGTTTGTAAACATCATATCTTCTGTAATTACAATATCGATGCCGTACGCTTTAATTGTTTTGTTTACAAAATCTGAAGCATTTAAATATTTCATGGAGAGCCTCTTTAAGGTTGAAGGTTTGCGAGGTACAGAAGTTCTCATGCTCCCACTTGGATTTACGATTGGAACAATATTCAATGCAGTAGCATTTTGGATATTGTTTGAGAAAGACTTTGGCAAAATGAAAGGTGTCTTTGCCACTTTGTTAGTAAGTATTCAAGCTGCGGTTGTTGGGGGGTTTGTAGCATATGTTGGATTAAATATATTTGCTCCAGTATTTGATCAAAATACAGTTACTGGAATTTTCTCTCAAGGGTTACTTGCAGGTATGTTGGGTGCCGGCGCTACAGCATTTGTCTTTAAAATATTAGAAAGTACTGAGTTGGTAGAGGTGTGGGGTGCTCTAAAGCAGAAGGTGACCAGAAACAGAATCATCGTATCTGAGCCTGACAAGATTGAGGTGTAGTATACAAAAACACCCCGCGGATAGCGGGGTGTTTCAGTTATGCTACTTTGTCGGCTCTGATGTATTCTTCTTCACTAGAAACTTATTCATCGCTTTAATTGCGACAAACACTGAGAGTGACACAATGAGGAAGTTCACAATCTGATTGATGAATGCACCAATTCGAATTGATCCAATGAGGATTGAACCGAAGTCTGGTTGCTTGAAGAGCATTGCAATTGCTTGCATAATTACATCTTTTACCAGTGAATCGACAATGGCATTGAATGCTGTACCGATTACCACACCGACTGCAAGGTCAAGAACATTTCCTTTTAATGCGAATGTTTTAAATTCTTCTAAGAAGTTTTGCATATTGTTGTTAGTTATTAGTACTTGTAGCAGGATTAAGTTCACTTTCAACAAGTGACTTTAGTTGCTCATATCCAACTGCTCCTCGTACTACTTTGTTTCCATTAATAATGAGTGTCGGTGTTACAGCTACGTTCATTGCAGCAGCATCTTTTGCATCAGCATCTACATATGTTTTGTAGAGGCCGGCTTTAGATGAAATATCTTTCTTAAACTGTTCAACATTTAGACCAATCTCTGTTGCATATGTTGCAAAGAGTTCAGGTCTGTTTGCAGAAGGTGTACTCCACTCATCCTGCTTTTCAAACAATTTTTCATACATCTCTTTAAATTTACCTTGCTCGTGTGCAGCATAACTTGCGCCTGCAGCTTCAACTGAATATTGATGTATTGGAATTACACGGAATACAAAATCAATTTTGTCACCATGAGTCTTGAAGAGTTCTTTCATGTTAAATGAAAGCATGGCACATGCTGGACATTGGAAATCTCCGAATTCTACAATCTGAACTCTTTTTTCTGCTGTTCCTGCAACTATTGGGTTATTCTGGTTTACAAGAATTTCTTTATTAATTGAAACCTCAGCGTTAGGGTTTGGTGCACCACTGAACATGAGGCCGAGGATTATAATGAGGATGGTAAAAATACCAATCCCAGTAATGATTTTTGCTTCTGATGTCATGAGGACAGTATACCAAAAACCTACTATTTGAGGTACTTTCGATGCTCAATGACCGCAATGATGATGATTGAGAATGCAATGAAGGCAAGGAGGGGAATGGTTACAAAACCAAAATATTCAACATATTTAGTGGTACAAGATACCCCTGTACTACATGGAGCTAGGGTGTCAGGTATGAATTTGTAGTAGAGGAGATTGTGATACAAAGAAATACACCAACCGATGAGGGCGGGTGGGAGGACGTAAAGGTGTACATTTCTGTCTTTCAGTAGGATACCGACAATTAATGTGATGAATAATGGGAACATTGCAATTCTTTGGAACCAACAGAGAACACATGGCGGGTACATGAGAATGTTACTAAAATACAAACTTCCAAGTACTGCCACAATTGCTTGAACAAGTGCGATGTATAATGCGTTTTTTCGTAGTGTTTGAATCATATGTTAGTAAGGATATCACTTTCTGTGTGGATATGGAAAGATACTTATGCTAGTCTACTCATATGTTGAATACATTTCTAAATCACCTTACGACACCACAATATTTCTGGGGGCTAGTCTTTTTGTGTCTTGCTTTTTGTACTACTTTGGTTGGTGGAGTTATTGGTATTTGGTGGAAAGACAAGAAACATATCACCCTTGGGTTCACTGGCGGTGTACTTATTGGAGTAGTGGCATTCGAGCTTTTACCTGAGATATTTGAGATGGTTACAGAGAATGACGTGGATATACACGTGCCGATGATTGCTTTAGTTGTTGGCTTCTTTTTGTTTCATATTGCTGAGAAATTATTTCTTGTACACCACGCACATGAAGAACATTATGAAGATCACAAACACCCAACTGTGGGGATGATTTCTGCTATTGCACTCATAATTCACTCAGGTATTGATGGTATGGGTATAGGTTTAGGTTTTCAGATATCTCTCAGTGCTGGTATTGCTGTAGCAATAGCTATCCTTGCTCATGATTTTTCTGATGGCTTAAATACGGTGTCACTTATGACTGTTCATGGTAATGAAAAGAAGAGGGTGTGGTTGTTTTTGTTACTCGATGCTGTCGCGCCGATTGTTGGAGGTGTCTCAGTATTGTTCTTTACAGCTAGTCCGGTATTCTTACTAGCATATCTTGGATTTTTTGCGGGCTTTCTTTTATATATATCAGCTTCTGATATATTACCTGAGGCACATAGTAACCACTCGTCTAAGCTTGCAATACTTATGACATTTGTGGGTGTGTTGTTTATGTATGTGGTTGGGGTGGTGGGGCACTAGTTATCTCGAACGGTCGAGTTTGTAGCCTCGCCCAGGTACCGTCTGTATGTATCTTCTTTTGTTGGACTCGCCAATTTTCTTTCTTATGTTTCTTATATGTGCTTCAATTGTATTTGAGAACGGATTTACATCATTGCCCCATGCTTCTTCAAGTATTTGGCCACGACTCACCACTTTGCCTGCGTTTTTTGCTATACACGATAAAAGTAGAAATTCTTTTCTTGTGAAATAGATTCCTTTTCCATCGACGATTACTTCCTCTGTTTTACAGTTTATAGTAAGGTCGTCTAATTTGTAAATTTGTTCCGTTATCGGATAAGATCTCCTTGTTAATGATTTTATTCTTGCAATTAGTTCGATATATGAAAATGGTTTGGTTAGATAATCATCCGCTCCTGCATCGAGCGCTTTCACTTTGACTTCAGTAACATTGTCTATCGTTAACATTAGTATCGGCGTTTGAATTTTTGCCATACGTATTTCTTGACATATCTCTATGCCTTTTTTTCCAGGAATATTGTTATCAATAATTATTACATCATAGTGATTTGTTCTAGCTGTGTATGAACCAGATTTTCCATCCTGTGAAATATCCACGATGTAACCAGAACTGGTTAATTTTCTAGATAGTTTATCTAAAAATTCGATATCATCTTCGATGAGCAGTATCTTCATAGTTTACTTCTCTAATATTATTTGATTATGGTAACAATATTACTATCAGCAGATGAAGAAAATATCAAGAGATTGGTAAGGTACCAGGAAAGCTTCATGTTTCCCAAAACCAAAAACATGTGCTAGTATAGGTTCGTTCGTAGTTCTCAAAGCCAGCGGTACGCGGTCTCGTGGTTCACTTGGTGTAGAGGGTCGGCTATGGATAATTACATTTAGACAAAGTACCGAATGGCAAAAAAATTGTACGTTGGAAACCTCGCATGGGCGACAACTTCTGACAGTCTCAAGGCAGCCTTCGAGCAAGCAGGTCCAGTTGAGTCAGCAACAGTTATGACTGACAAGATGAGTGGCCGATCTCGAGGATTCGGATTCGTAGAAGTTCCAGATGATGCTGCAGACGCGGCTATCAACATGTGGAATGGAAAGGATCTCGACGGACGAGCTATCGTTGTTAACGAAGCTCGACCTATGACTGACCGACCACCACGACGAGATTTCGATCGAGGTGGAGACCGAGGTGGTTTCCGACGAAACAGTTATTAATCTCTATCGGGTTTACCCGACTGAGGCATAACGTTTCCAAAACAAAACACTCCGCAAGGGGTGTTTTGTTTTGTGGGTAAGTCTTTGGATTTACAATTGTTGACTCAATAAAGCATGTAAAGGACTAATCTCCGTTGGTGTCTTATTCAATATATTTTTTCCTTTCATGTACAGGAGCGGACCTTTTAATCCTCTTAGTGCGTCATCTAATTTAACCAATCCATCGGGTCCAAGTGATTCGTCTATTTGTTTCTTTAGTAAGTTCCAACATGGGACCTTATCACCCGTCTGTTCAGATGGTACATAATCTTCGAAATATGCCTGTAAAATTAATTCATCAGTTAGTCCAGTTTTTTCTTTGAGTAGCTCAAAAAAATCAACTTCACTTTGATACACTGGACTTTCTGCAGAATCTGTACTCAAGACTTTTCTTGTTATGTATTCAGTTACCGCCTCATTAAACCAATTGAACCGAGCCTCTTTTCCAGCATATCCTGCTATATTATTAGGTGCCCCTTTCATGTATAGAAGACCAATCTTCTGAACATGATTTTTGTGTATTCCAATTTCTTCACTAGAAACTACACTGGATAATTTATCTTGTTCAGATACCCCTAAAATTGTATGACCTGATATGGCATGCACTATTTCGTGCAAATATGTATGTGTATATTGTTCGACGAGCTTTTCTACATCTTCAGGATTCCATGAGTTGGCAGTAGGGAAAGAAGAATCTAGTACAATATCAATTTCATGAGTATTGGCTCTATATCTTCCTGCGCGCTCAGGATGGTTTAACAGGTCGACTGCATTAAATTCAAGTCGAGCGACTAAATCACTCACACGTTCTCTACTTATGGGTAAAAAACCGGAATCTATCTGGATACCGATCATGGATTCGACACGGTCTTTAAGAACGGGTTCAATCTCAGATCTAAATATTAGCTGTCTCTCTTGGTGTTCGCGATTGTATCTTTCGAGTGCGGATCTCCACAGTAAAAGATCAGACAGTTTCTCATCTATCTGCTCCAATACCTCAAGTTTGTCCGTAGAATTCGTTAGTTGTATATCAAATAGTCCAGCTATTGTCCGTAGTGTTCTGTCATTAAATACACCATCATTTGAAGATTTTTTAAACAAATCTTCTATAGACTCTTGGAGTAGGGTATTGATCTGATCTGCATCTCTTGATGGATCAAGTTCGGCGAGTCTTGAAAGTGTTCTCGACCCAAAAATCCTTTCTTTGATTTGATAAGCACGCTCTTCTGTTTCAAATCCATTTAAACTGGGACGATCATAGGAATGTTGAAATGATTCCATTTGTTTGAATTTTATCACATTCCCGTGTCGCTTTACAAACCCTGTCTCTAAGAGTACTCTTCTTGTGGCTAAGCACACGCTTGCCGACAACATGTCGGCACTTCTGTGCTGATTTTGTTGTTTGTAAACACATCAACCCGCTCTAACATCGTGAAGTCAAAACATATTAGTGTTAATGTCATTCCAGGGGACGCCCCGCATAACCTCGAGGTTCTGCGTGGGTGCAATTACCCTGGCCGAGGCCTTGTAGTCGGCCTCAATGAAGGTGGTACAGGCATTCGTTTCCTGTACTTCATCACTGGCCGCAGTACACGCTCTCGGAACCGCAAGCTGGTTCAGACTGTGAATCACATGAACATCAAGACTGCATTCGCCGAGGAAACTAAGGATGACCCATCATTGGTCATCTACAATGCCTGGAGTCAAAATGTGTTCTGTGGTAACAACGCCTATGTGGCAAGCAATGGTGACCACACCGATCTCGCAGTCGGTCTCGTCGAGAATGGTGCCACCAAGACGCTCGCAAATGTTCTCGGCACATGTCTCCCTGAGCCTGATTTGAATCAGACTCCGCGCATCGTCGCGAGTCTTGTCCACCGAAGTGGCGGGAAACACACTGTCGAGATGGGAATTATTCGTCGGACGAAACCCGGCGTTGACAGTCCTGTCGAGCGAGCCTTTTGGTCGTACCCTGCGGAGGGTCTCATCAAAGGTGTCGGCCTGTGCCTGACAACCTATGAAGCAGACTCGCCAGATCCGAGTGACGAAAAATCGCTCATCCCATCCTTCCGGGGTGGTCCATTCGAAATACCATTCGGTGGCGATTTGGATTCTTCTGTGGAGTCGCTGTGGGAGGTACTCCCGAAAGCTCACAAGGTGTGTCTCTTCGGCACGGAGGTGTGCCTCAAGGATGGTGCTGTGAAAACGGTCATCAAGAACCGTTATCCTGAGACCACTAGTGCTTGAGTGATGTCACAAAGACGGCAACTGCCCGACCAATGGTCGGGCAGTTTCTTTAGGTGCATACATAATTCTATATTTTAATATGTAACTTGTTACCTGATCTGTGCCATATATTGACTAATATGTTATATATGGTATAATAATAAATGCGGATAGTCCGCTTTCATTGAAAATGAACACCAGCACCCACACCCAGTCGTGGTCCGCAGTTTTGCTGCGCGCCTGCCTTATGGCCATCATCGGCCTTAACATCAACCTTAACCTCATTGCGGCTGAAAGCGAAGGTGTTCCACCTCCGCCTGCCTACTTTGGAAACACATCATGGGGAAGTCACCTTACAACAGTGGAGGCTTCCATCATCGCCAGGATGCCTTCCAGTTTGAATCTGCCTTCGGAGTTTCGAAAAGACATCTGGGGTGGATGGTTCTCCACTCACGCCGCATCGATGGTCTCAGAACCTGCATCATACGCCAGGTGGGATCATGAGTCTTGGCTCCGGATCATCACCGCCTACGGCGTCCTTGGTCGCGGAAACTTCTATGACCCGCTCATTGAGGAATCCCGAAAGTCGGTGAGTACCCGCATTGATCAGGTGACGAATGTCACTTTGAAAAATGCAACAGATGCTGACTTGGAAAAACGGAAGTCTGCATTCGATGAAATCACCAAAGGGGTTCCATTCTGGGTGTTTGCTAACATCCCACAGATTGAACTCTTGAAGGATGAGAAGCATCAGGATGCATTGGTGTATGAAATCACTCAGCAGTTCGATCTGCTCTTTGCTTTCATGCCAAAGACACACCGTGAAGGATATGTTCAACTGGGGAAGCATGTTGAAGATGTCATCAGTCAGCCAGGTTGGTATGAGCGCGAGCTCGCGTATTATCTGGCAACTGTTGAAAACAAGCAGCAACATTTGTTTACCCAGTTTGGTCCAGATGGCAAACCTGATCCGTTCAGGAAAGGAATCGCTTTTGTGTTCCGTCGCGTCTATGACAAGACAATTACACCAGGGCGTGCCACTGCCATCCTTAAACAACTCAATGGTTTCTTTGGGCGCATCCATGCGCGGGAGGGTGAGAATACACATGTTCACAACCCCAATCCCCCTGAAGGTAAGGAAGCTGTGCAGACAAAGGATCGTTTCTTCGAGGAGCTTCAGGCGAAACTGAAGAAAATCGAAGAGACGAAGTAGGCTGGCATCTCCAGCAACCACTTTGAAATATAGTGTCAAAAAAATTTCACCCCCGTGGCATCATGCTCCGGGGGTTCAATTTTTATACAATTCCTTTCTTTGCTTTGTCTCTGTCTGTTCGTGTCAGATATTTTTTTCGTATTCTCGTAGATGTTGGAGTAATTTCCAAATATTCGTCTTCATTGATGAGTTCTAGACCTCGCTCAATTGTAATTTCAAGTGGGGGAGTAAGATATACCGTATCATCAGTACCTGATGCTCGCATGTTTGTGAGCTGCTTTCCTTTAGTTGGATTCACTTCCATCTCTTCACCTTTTGAGGTGTTTCCGATGACCATACCAGCATATACTTCAGTGCCGTGACCGATATAGAGAACACCTCGAGTTTGTAGGTTGCCTAGTGCGAATGTTACTGCTTTTCCGTTCTCCATTGAGATCATTGATCCAACTTCTCGTTTTTCAATGACACCAGCAAATGTTCTAAATTCCGTAAATCGTGATGACATGATTCCTTCACCTTTTGTATCAACCACGAACTGACTTCGAAATCCAAGGAGACCTCGAGTCGGAATATCGAATGTGAGTCTAGTAACCCCATCATGTTGCTTCATTGAAGTCATGATACCTTTTCGCTTCCCGAGCTTCTCGATGATTGTTCCAGAGAATTCATCTGGTGTATCAATTACCACTTCTTCATATGGTTCATGTTTCTTACCATCAATATCTTTAAAGATTACTTCTGGTTGTGATACCTGAAGTTCAAACCCCTCTCGTCGCATTTGTTCAAGAAGAATCGCGATATGGAGTTCACCTCGTCCGTACACTTTCATACGATCAGCATTTGTGAAATCAACCTGAAGTCCAACGTTCACTTCAAGTTCTTTTTCGAGTCGATCTCGAATTTGTCTACTTGTTACGAATTTTCCTTCTCGTCCAGCAAATGGAGAGTCGTTTACAAGGAAGTTGAGTGAGATTGTTGGTTCGTCGATTGAAATTGCTGGAAGGGAATGTGTTTCAGGGTTGTCAGTGATGGTGTCACCAATGTAGATGTTTGTGAGGCCGGCAATCATTGCAACATCACCAGATGTAATTTCATCTGAGTCTTTCTTACTCATGCCTTCGAATGTGAATAGTTTAACTACTCGTGCAGTTTCAACTGAACCATTTGGTTTCTTGATATATACAGTTTGATTCATTTTAATTGTACCGCTCCATACACGTGCAACTGCAAGTCGTCCAAGGAAGTTGTCGTACGCAAGGTTGAATGGCTGTGCAACAAGTGGCTCGCTACTTTTGTCTTCAGCAGCTGGAACTTTTTCAATGATCATTTCAAACAATGGTTCAAGGTCTTTAAACTCATCAGTAAGTTCTTTTTTAGCAACACCGTCTCTGCCAACGGCATAGATGACAGGGAAGTTAAGCTGTGCATCATCAGCGCCAAGTTCCATGAAGAGCTCAAGGATTTCATCATGTACTCGTCCTGGGTTCGCAGCAGGTTTGTCGAGCTTGTTCATGATTACAATTGGTTTAAGTCCGAGCTCAATTGATTTTTTGAGTACAAACCGTGTTTGCGGCATTGGGCCTTCTTGGGCATCAACAACAAGGAGTACACAGTCGATTGATTTAAGTACACGTTCTACTTCAGATCCGAAGTCCGCGTGACCAGGTGTATCGATGATGTTAATTTTGTGAGCTACTCCTGTTGCTTTACTGGTATATATGAGTGAAGCGTTCTTGGCGTAAATGGTAATACCACGCTCTTGTTCAAGAGTGTTTGAGTCCATTGATACGGCGTCCTTTACCATACCGGTGTACTTCATCATAGAGTCAACAATGGTGGTCTTGCCGTGGTCTACGTGAGCGATGATTGCGATGTTTCGTATGTCCATAAATAAAATGACGCCAGAGGCGTGGTTAATCAGGCTCTGATTAAAGCATTAAATGAATGATTTGGCAAACCTTACCGTGTCTACAGTACACATGTACATATATATGATATATTTGTATGTATATTCGTTGTAATTATTCATATCAAAACATGAAAAGCAGATTCTCGTCATTTATGTCAGTACTCAAAAAGAAAAGGGTATACATGCCCCTCATAGTAATCATTGCCATCATCACCTTTACCTCTCGTGGTGGCAATTCTGATACAGTGGAACGAATTACCGTACAACCTGAAACATTTGTGCAAGAGGTTTCAGTTACAGGTAAAGTTGTTGCAGCTGAGAATGTAGATATGGCATTTGAAACTGCGGGACGAGTAGCTGAGATTAAAGTCTCAATCGGTGATCAGGTAAAGAAGGGTGACACACTAGCAGTGCTTTCAAATGGTGATGCATGGGGAAATGTACTACAACGACAAGCTCGAGTTGATGAAGAATCTGCACGACTTCAAGAGGTAAGACGAGGACCTCGAGCAGAAGATGTGAACATTGCACGAGCTGAAGCCGAAGGTGCACTGTCTTCATACAAACAAGCAACGCAGGTGTTAGTTGATGAAATTAAAGATGCATACGCGGTGTCGGATGATGCACTTCGAAGTAAAATTGATCAGTTGTACACCAACCCAAGAACAGCGACTCCTGAAATAATTTCATTTGATAACTATTCACTAAAGAAAACACTCGAAGATCAAAGGATTCGAGCGGGTGAGATGCTTACACAATGGGAGAGGCAAACAAATTCACTCTCTGTTGATACCTACACTGCATCGGTTCTTCAAGATGCTAGAAAAAACCTCACACAGATGAGAGATTTTCTCAATGGTCTTAGTAGTGCAGTCTCGGGTCTTCAGGCAAACGGTACACTCACGCAGACCATAGTGGACAAATACAGAAACGATATTTCAGCAGCGAGAACTGCTGTTGGTGGTGCTATAACTTCACTTACGTCTGCTGAACTTACATACAAGAATGCTGTTACAACACGAGATACAAAAGCAGAGCAACTACAAATTAAATTGTCTGGTGCAACAAGCGAAGAGATACTCGCACAAGCTGCCAAATTGAAAAGTACCCAAGCGGATCTTCAAAGTGCAAGAGCTGCATATGCAAAGACGATAATCACAGCGCCATTTGATGGCTTGATTACGAAAGTAGATGTGAAGCTTGGACAAACTGTTTCAACACAGGATAATGCAATTTCAATGATCAGCTCCGCTGGATATGAAATTGAAAGTTTTGTATCTGAATCAGATATTGCAAAAGTGTCAGTTGGACAACCAGCAAAAGTAACTCTTGATGCATATGGAAAAGAAGTCATATTCAAGGCAACGGTTGGAGAGGTTGATCCTGCTGAAACAGTACAAGATGGTGTATCTACATACAAAACAAAATTACAATTCGTAGAGAACGATCCTAGAATACGATCTGGTATGACTGCAAATACAACAATTCAAACAGCTGAGAAAGCTGGAACTGTGATTGTTCCACAAGAAGCATTGTTCCTTGAAGGTGGTGAGAAGGTGGTGACTGTTGAAGTTGACGGGAAGAGGGTAAACAAAAATGTGGTAACTGGCGGAATCAATGCAGAAGGTAAAATTGAAATCGTATCAGGATTAAATATCGGTGATGTTGTAATTGTACTAAAGAAGTAATGCACGCATTAAAAAGAAAATCGAATATATATAGAGTAGGGTTCTTTCTTGCGTACCGTCAGATTAAGCGAGCAAGTCTTTGGACTACTATGCTCATTATCGCAGTGATGACACTTACATTTCTTAACCTTGTAGTGGTGAATGGTGTACTTGTTGGACTTATTCAAAGCTCTATTCAGGCACAGAAGGAGAGAGGTACTGGCGATATTATTGTCACCAAGTTGCAGCAGAAAAACCAGATTGAACGAAGTGGTGAAATATTAAGTGTTCTTGAAGGACTCGATTCTGTAAAGCACATATCAGCTAAGTACATTGGATCAGGAATATTAAATGCTGACTATCGAAGAAAGCTTCGACAAGATGAGTCACCAAACAAAGTAGGTGCAACAGTGGTTGGAATCAATCCCGTGCATGAAGACTTAATCACAGGTGTATCGAAGTATGTCATCGAAGGTGCGTACCTTCAAGAGAATGATACTGACGGTGTGGTTATTGGTGCAAACTTGTTGTACAAATATACACCAATTGAAACCGCAGGATTCCAGACATTGAAAGATATTAAAATTGGACAGAAGTTAAAATTAAATATCGGTGACAATGCTAAGGAGGTAATTGTCCGAGGTGTCATTAAATCAAAGGTAGACGAAAATGACTTTAGAGTATTTATGCTCGACAGAGAAGCAAGAAAACTCATTGGTAGAACCGATTCGAATGTAGATGAGATTTCAGTTCGTTTGAAACCTGGTGCGACCGAAGCAGATGCACAATATACCAAACAATTTTTGTTGAATAACGGATTTGAGGAATTCGCTAAGATCCAGACATCAGTTGAGGCACAGCCAAAATTCTTGAAAGATATCGCTGCAACATTTGGAATCCTCGGAAACCTCATTGGTTCAATTGGTCTTGCGGTTGCGTCAATCACAATATTCATTGTGATTTTCGTGAACGCACTTACCAGAAGAAAATTCATTGGTATTATGAAGGGAATCGGTATCCATCCGAAATCAATTGAATTTTCATACATCCTCCAGTCCATTTTCTACGCTGTAATAGGTTCATCAATCGGCCTCGCTGTACTCTATGGATTTTTGGTGCCATTCGTTGATGCACATCCAATTAACTTCCCATTTAGTGACGGAATCATCTATGCACCACTCGTTGGGACTATGATGCGAGTTGTGCTCCTCCTCATAACCACCGTAATTGCAGGATATATTCCAGCAAGAATGATTGTGAAGAGAAATACGCTTGATGCAATATTAGGACGATAACAAATACATATATGTCTACTACACAAGAACAATCAGAATACATAATTCGAACAAGTGGTGTGAGAAAATCATTTGTTGATGGTGACAAAGTAACACATGTACTTAAAGGTATTGATCTTAAAATAAAGAAGGGGGAGTTTGTTGCAATCATGGGTCGCTCAGGTGCTGGTAAATCGACGCTCTTGTATCAAGTGAGCCTTCTTGATCATCCCACAGAAGGTGAAATATATGTTGATGGTGTTCGGGTGACTGATATGCATGAAGATGAAAGAGTTTCCTTTAGATTAAAAGAGCTTGGATATGTATTTCAGGACTATGCGCTTTTGCCAGACCTTACCGCAAAAGAAAACGTTGCAGTACCTTTAATTATGCAAGGCAAGCAAATTTCTGAGGCATATGAAATTGCAGAGAGGGTATTAACACGTGTGGGGTTAGGACATCGAGTAAACAATTTACCTTCAAAACTCTCAGGAGGTGAGCAGCAGCGTGTAAGTATTGCACGTGCGATTGCACATGAACCAAAAATTCTGTTTGCCGACGAGCCGACCGCAAACCTTGATTCAGAATCTTCTGCACTCGTGCTTAAGATTTTTCAAGAGCTACACGCACTTGGTCAAACGATTGTGATGGTTACACATGAGGATGAATATGGTAAAGCAACAGACAGGGTAATTAGACTTCAGGACGGGCAAATAATTAGAGAATAACAAAACCGACCTTGGAGCACAGGGCTCCAAGGTCGGGTGAGTATGTCAGCATGTGATTATACCAAGGTGTGGCACCAAGGCGGTCACAGGTTGACCAAGGCGAATTCCTTCAATGAGTGGTTTGCCGAAGTCTGTTTCAACATTCAACATGTGGAGAATCATTCGTTTGTGTCCCAGTGGGATGGCAAACGGTGAACCTTCACAGAAGATGTCTTTTAGGCGAATCATGGATACTCCCCCAGTCTCTTTGTTGTAGGCAGGGTCTGTCTTGCGAAAGAGCTGGAATTCTTTCCACTTTAGTCCGGAGATGGGCTCAAAGATTTGAGTACTCCAAACCGCAGCGATGCCAGTTTTTCCACCTGTACCAGGAATGACCTGTACCAGGTTTCCAACATGGCGCGCGTGATTTCTTTCCACGGTGAGCATTCCTTCTTCTTGCGATTCACGAATAGCAGTGTTAAGGAGATCACCATTGTCTTCGGGTTCTTCGCCGCCGCCAAGAATTTCCCAGCGGTCTTTTTCATTGACAAAGGCCAAAATGACCCTGTCGGAACAACGGGGGATCATAAATCCGCCGTTATCAGGTGGTGTATATGTGGGTTTCATGAGAAAGTGCAATGCAGGGTTTCTGTATTTTCGCCATAACTATACAGAGCGTTTATGGATATTGCAACTATTGTCCCTGTCATTTTTTAATATTTCTGGTATATTGCTCATATATTCATGCAACTTAGACGAATTAGAAACTTCAGTATCATCGCACATATTGACCACGGTAAGTCTACCCTTGCCGACAGAATGCTTGAGCTGACCCAGACAATTGAAAAGAGAAAGATGATGAACCAGGTTCTTGATAACATGGAACTTGAGCGTGAAAAGGGTATCACCATCAAGATGCGACCTGTAAAGATGCACTACAAAAACACTGATGGTGAGCTCTATGAATTAAACCTCATCGATACCCCAGGGCACATCGACTTTTCATATGAAGTGTCACGGGCACTTAAAGCAGTGGAAGGGTGCATTCTTCTTGTTGATGCAACACAGGGAGTGCAAGCACAAACTCTCACCACACTCCATATGGCACAAGAAGCAGGTCTTACCATCATCCCTGTTTTAAGTAAGGTAGATTCACCACTTGCACGAATTGATGACATCAAGGAAGAAATGGTCATGCTTTTGTCATGTAACCCAGAAGACATCATGGAAACATCTGGAAAGACTGGCCAAGGTGTTGATGTATTGTTGCAGGAGATAATTAAAAAGGTACCAGAGCCAAAGGAAGAAATTGTAAACTCAGGAAGTTTCAGAGGTTTGGTATTCGATTTTCAATATTCAAATCACAAAGGTGTAATTGTATACGTACGAGTAATGGAAGGTTCTGTTAAAAAAGGTGATGAATTGCTTTTCAAAATTGCAGGAGAGAAATTCTATGCACTTGAAACAGGAATCTTCACACCCGAAGAAGTGCCAGCTGATAAGCTTGAAGCAGGGCAGACTGGATATATTGTTACGGGTATCAAACAACCAGGTATCGCATCAGTGGGAGACACCATCACGCTCTTTCGAAAACAACTTCCAGAACTTCCTGGATATATGAGTCCGGCACCGGTTGTGTGGGCATCTGTATACCCAGAAGATGCGGATGATTTCGAACTCCTTAAACAAGCACTTGGAAAACTACGATTGTCTGACTCTGCATTTACACACGAAGAAGAATCATCAGGGTCACTGGGGCGAGGTTTCCGATGTGGATTCCTTGGACTTCTTCACCTTGAAATCATCACAGAACGATTAAAGCGAGAGTTTAATCTTAACCTTGTAATTGCAACACCAAGTATTACATATGAGGTGACACTCAAGAGACAATCAACACCAAGTCAGAATGATCGAATTGATGTCGGTTTTGCAAATGGAATTCTGCCTGCAAATGGTCTTGGAAACACATACATGGGTAGAATCCAAACACATGAAGATGGTAGAAGAACTGTGATGATATATTCACCATCGATGTTTCCAGATCATGGTCAGGTTGAAGCGGTCAGAGAACCTTGGGTAAAGCTTTCAATCATCACTCCTGATTTGTATACCGGACCAATATATCAACTACTCTATGATCATGAAGCTGAGCTTTCAGACACAATTTCATTTGGTGACGGAAGAGCAAAGCTCATCATACACATGCCACTTCGTGAGCTCATGAGAAACTTCTTCGATGAATTGAAGAGTATCTCTTCAGGATATGCATCATTGTCATATGAATTTGAATCTATGCGTGATGCTGATGTAACTCGGTTGGATATCTTAGTTGCAGATGAACCGGTTGAAGCTTTCACACGCGTTGTTGCACAAAGAAGAGTAGAGGATGAGGCACGAAAGGCAGTTGAGAAACTTAAAAATATTTTGCCACGACAACTCTTTGTTACAAAAATACAAGGTCGTGCAAATGGAAGAATCATTGCATCAGAAACACTTTCAGCGCTCCGAAAAGATGTTACAGGATATCTCTATGGTGGTGACATTACACGAAAAATGAAGTTGTTGGAGAAACAGAAGAAAGGAAAGAAGAAGATGGCAGAACGTGGAAAGGGTAATGTAAATATTCCTCACGATGTCTTCTTGAAGATGATGAAGAGTGGGGATAATTAAAGTGAGAAAAGAAAAAACACCCACAGCTTGCAAAGGCTGTGGGTGTTCTCCGTAGTCAGGGCTTGGCCTTATTCAATGACGACCTCTTCGGTCATGTTGATTGGACCAATTTCGAATTCTTTCGCACGACTGATGCAGTCATCAACCCCAGGTAGGAGTTCCAAGTTGTTTGGGTCGAGTGGTTGATATGACCAGATTGACCCGGGGACTTGGGCAAGAACATCTCGCATGTAGGTGTGTTGGAGCGCAGCACATCCTTGATGCTGGATGTATTGGATAGATGAGGCAAGAACCGCACCTGCGACTTCCGCGTGTCGTTCTTGGTCCCACTTGTCTGTGGTTCCGGGCACGAGGAAGTTTTTCCAGTATCGGAGTGCGCCGTGCTCACATTCGGTGGTGAATGTCATCAGGTTGTTTGGGTCTGATGCACAGCCAAGGCTTGTGATTGCATGGACACAGAATCCAAACCAGTCCACTTGTTGACCATTTGCAATGGCGAGGGGGTTGTGGTGTGTCGCGCCCGGTAGGGGTTGATCACCAGACATCTTTTCCCAGGGTCCACGGATTCGTGAGCCAAGAGAAGTCGCCGCTGCTGTGTAACCAGACATTCGCGACAAGTCTTTGCCGTGGAATCGGCCAATGATCCAAGCGTAGCCCGCACGCTTAAGGATTTGGAACACCCACTCTGGGCGAGTAAACTGGAGGATGTCGTGACTTGCATCATAGTTGATGAAGACCCAGCCTTTCAGGCCAGCTTCTTCGATGGTGCGCGCCATGACGATCCAGTGCTCCACGTTATTCGCGATGTTTTGGATGAAGACCTCGTGGGTCTCACTCCATCCGCACATCGGGCAGTTCTCGATGAAGATCTTGACGCCCAGGCTTTTTGCATACAGTGCGATAGGAATGAGGACCTTGGCGAACAGCCGCAGGTTCTCTGCCACTGATTTTGTGACGTCTCGGCCAACAAAGATCGTGACCCCTTCAGTTCCGAGACCGAGTGCTTTCATCCGCGCCACAGCTCGAATTGCGCGCCGGAAGTGCATGATGTTTTGGCGTCGGGCACCGAGGTCGAGATGCAGAGCATTTTCGAATGTTCCGAGTGTGCCGATAGTGACTTTGCCATCAGCGGCATCTTTCAGCCGCTTGATGAAGTCGTCGCTCATGTCTGTGCCTTCTCCGTCGCTGGTGGTCTCCATGTCGCAGTGTGCTGCAACCGGGTCTGCGAGTTTTTCCGGATTGACATTTGCGGTGCGTTTGGTATGAGCCCCAGCCAATTCAATGGTCTGGATACCGTGCTTTTTTGCATATTCGATGTGCCAGCGCGCAGCAGTAAGAGATGCCCGCGACGGCTTATGGGTAAACATCTCGCTGCTTGTTCCGGGTGGTGTCTGGAACCAAGCGGAGAGGAATCCTGAACGGAAGAGTTGTGGATGTGGTTTGGGTGGTAGGGATGGGTGTGTCATGGGTAGAACGTGTTTGGTTTTCTTTCACATTTAACAGACCAAGACTACGGTATGCTTCAAGGTGAAACACCCACACACCTAGTAGATGCACAGATATTTCACCTTGAATATGTAAAGAGCTTTTTTCTGCAAAATAGTACAGTAAGTTTCTGGTATGTCAACATCGTGTATACTTATGCATATGTCCAAGAAAGACAACATGCTCGTACACTTCAAAGATGCCTCATTTCGCTATGGAGTTTTTGATGTGTTGTCACATATTGAATTTAATATCATGTCAGGGGATCGGATTGCACTCGTGGGTGCAAACGGAGCAGGAAAGTCTAGTTTACTGAAATATATTGCACAAAAAAATGATGAACTTGAACTCATCTCCGGATCAGTGGATATGAGTGATGATTTGAACATACAGTATGTACCTCAGATTCCAGGTGAAGAAGTGGGCAACCTTTCAGGTGGTGAAAAAACAAAAAGAATACTTTCTGAAATATTTGCACAGAAGGATAGTGGTGTAGATGTACACCGCACATTGTATGTATTTGATGAGCCGACAAACAATCTGGATGCTGATGGACTTTCTTGGCTTCAAGATGAGATATCGTCTCTACCGAAAAAGTCCGCACTTGTAGTGGTATCGCATGATCGTACATTTCTTGATGCGGTATCAAACAAGATATATGAAATTGATGAATATACCCGAACGGTAAAGGTGTATACCTGTACATATTCTGAATATCGAGAAATTAAGAAAAAAGAAATTGAAGATCAGTGGAAAGACTATGAACTGCAACAGGAAGAAGTAAAGCGTCTACAAAAAGATGTTCATCGAAAAGAGGAGTGGCAGAGAAAAATCGAACGAACACGGGCAAACAACAGAAAGCTTGATCCTGGTGAGAAAGAAAAACCGGCAGCTGCGTACCTTAGAGACAAAGAAGGGAGAATGGGTACTCGTGCAAAAGTGGTACGTGACAGACTGGGTCGGCAGATTGAAGAGAGAAGTGTTGAAAAGCCAGTGGTAAAACTTCCAATCCGATTAACGTTTGAAGTTACTCAAAGATCAGGTGAAAAGGTGTGCATGATAGAAGATGCATATTTTGCATATGATTCAACACAAAGCATTGGTCCATTTAATATTGATATTTCGTATGGTCAAAAAGTACACATACAAGGAAAGAATGGTTCTGGTAAATCAACAATTGTAAAAGCAATATTAGGTGAGATCAAACCAATCAAAGGTAAGGTTGTGTTGGGTAGTAACATGCATATTGGGTATCTACCACAAGAGAAGGTGTTAGAAAGCTTTGGCAATCACAAAGATATCATTGATGTAATTTGTAGTGTATTTGATGTTGTACGTGACAATGAGAGCGAGGGAAACTTCCGTATGACACTTAAAAGATTTGGATTTGATGATGCAGATGCAAAAAAGCATGTGACAGATCTAAGTTCAGGTGAACGTTCAAGATTTCAACTTGCACTCATGTATCTCATGAAGCCGAATTGTATCGTTCTTGATGAGCCGACAAACCATCTTGATATAGAAGCGGTAGAGGCGCTTGAACAGGCAATTCTAGAATTCTCAGGAACTGTGATATTGGTGAGCCACGACAAAAAATTCGTGGAGAAGGTTGGTATTACAAAGACTGTTTCAATATAGATTACTGAAACAATGCAGGGATATAGAGGAGAATCATTGAAAGCGCAATGAGAATCGCTAGAGCATTCCAAATCCACTTAATGTATTTCTGGTTTCTTTGATCGAATAACATGCATACATAGTACCAAATGGTATACTGTATGCAAGAATATACATATGCGAGAATTTCAAGAGAAAAACACAGTTAAAAAAAGAATGTACTCTAAAAGTACATTGTTCATATTACTTTTTTTGTTAGTCATCGTTTCTCGTGGGGCGTATGGGGTATATATAAAAGAAAAAGACAGCAGAGCTGAGATGGAACGTATCTTAAAGCAAAAAGAAGAGCTACAGAAAAGACTCTCAAATATCGAGAATCATAATGAAATGTTACGGACTCCTGCGGGTGTTGAACATGAGATACGTCACAAGTTTGATGTGGTAAAGGACGGAGAAGGTGTTGTGGTCATTGTAGACAAGGAAATACCGATAATTGAAGAAGATAAGAGAGGGGTTATAAAGAAATTCTTTGATTCTGTAGTGAATGTGTTCCGATAAAATGTAAGGTTGTACGAGCCTCTCAAAGAGGGTATAATGCACCTACTATGACAATAAAGATATATAGCACGCCAGCTTGTGGTTACTGCAAGATGGCGAAGGAATTCCTTACAAGCCATAATATTGCATTTACAGATGTAAATGTAGCCGCTGATCCAAAAGAGCGGGAAGAGATGGTTGAAAAGAGCGGACAACTCGGAGTACCTGTCTTTGAAATTGATGGTCAGATCATTGTTGGATACAATGAAGCTCTACTTTCAAAAGTTGTAGGTATTACACCAGCAGCACCTGCTCAGCAGTAAATCTTTATTAGCTCTTTAGATATTTAATTTAATGATTAATAAAACTAACATGATGGCTGTGGCGATTGCATTCCTTGTGGGTGCTTTCGGTACATACTTTTTTGTATCACCAACACTTATGAATGAACTTCACGGAACAGTACAGAACGGAGATGTAGTATTTGTGCACTACACAGGTAAATTATCAGATGGAACTATCTTCGATAGTTCAAACCAATCAGTAAATGGTCAGCCGGCTCGAAACAAACCATTCCAGTTTGTCCTCGGGGCAGGTATGGTGATTCGAGGTTGGGATGAAGGTGTAGTTGGTATGAAGATTGGTGAAAAGAAAACACTTGTGATTCCAGGTGACAAAGCATATGGAAGCCAGGGTGTTCCAGATGGAAAGGGTGGATATATCATTCCGCCAGATGCTCAACTCACATTTGATGTTGAGGTCCTTGATGCACTTCGAAGTCTAAGACCACAACCTCAAACACCTGAGGCTAAGTAAGTCAAACGCGCATGAGTAATATCATGCGCTTTGCCGTCATAGTTCAATGGATAGAACAGTCCCGTCCTAAGGGATAGATGTAGGTTCGATTCCTGCTGACGGCACAAAAACAGTGTATACTACGAACATGTCAGATCTTAATATCTTTAAAACTCCTGCACAAAAAGAATATGCGCTCCTTGATAGTGGAGATGGAATGAAACTCGAGCGATACGGTTCTGTGACATTGTCTCGACCAGATCCACAAGCATTGTGGAGAAAAAGACTTTCTGAAAAAGAATGGGGTAGCGCCGATGCGTCATTTGTTCGAGATCGGACAAACAGAGATGAAGAAAGGGGTACTTGGGTATACACTAGAAAAGGAATCGAAGATGGGTGGAAGATATCTTTTGCAGATTTAATATTTAATATTAAACCGACACCGTTTAAACATACTGGTATATTTCCAGAGCAATTCGTGAATTGGAAATGGTCAACAGATATTGTTGTAGATGAATTAAAAAAGAACCCACAAAGAAAAATTAAGGTCTTAAACCTTTTCGGTTATACCGGAGGTGCAACAGTTGCAATGCTTAAAGCAGGTGCTGAAGTGACACATGTTGATGCATCAAAGTCAGCACTTACATGGGCTAATCTAAATGCAGAATCAACGGGAGTTAAAGATTTACCAGTTCGATGGATCTTGGATGATGCGTATGGGTTTGTAAAAAGAGAAATAAGAAGAGGGAACACATATGATGCGATCATTATGGACCCGCCAGCATTTGGTCGTGGCGCAAAAGGGGAAGTGTGGCGAATTGAAGAAAGTTTCCTCCCGTTCTTTGAGGATGTTCTCAAACTTTTGTCAGATAATCCGTTGTTTGTAATTTTAAACGGATATGCGGCTGGGTATTCTCCAGTTGCATATGACAACAATATGCAAGTGTTGGTACAGAAATATGGTGGTGAACTTTCAAGTGGTGAATTAGGTGTTGAGGAGGAGAAGAGGCCTGGTGTACCACAGCGAATATTGCCATGTGGAATCGTGTCTCGATGGAGAAAAACTGCCTAGAAAATTATTCATGTATATGCTACAGTAGCAAAGCCCCTTGTTATGGAACAAAAGATTGATGAATTACAACATAAGGTAGAGGAATTATCCGAACTGGTTACTGAAAATCAGAGAATGATTAAATCTCTATACCGAAGAGCACAAGTTGCTTCATATTTTGTATTTATCAAATGGGGTGTGATTGTTGCGCTAACGATTGGTTCGTTGTACTACATTCAGCCGTATCTTGAGACGATGTTGAAGTTCTACAGTACGTTTGGTGGAGAGGCGGCATCACCTGCAAAAGATTTAGAGGGTGTAAATACGTCTCAATTATTGAACCTGCTAAAGAATTTTTAGTCTAGTTGATTTTTCACCCATTTTATTGATACAGTAGTGGTCCTGCCGAGGTAGCTCAGTTGGTAGAGCATTTCCCTGAAGAGGAAGGGGTCGCCGGTTCGAGCCCGGCCCTCGGCACAAAAATATCCTTTGTTATGGTTTAAGCTGTTGGTAGGTGTGTATCTTTCGGTCTATATCATTGATATAATTATACGTGAAGTGTATTAAATACTTAGATTAATATGTATTAATACTTTTTATATATAACACGTATTATCATGTCACGATTAAAGATTATGCAGCATGGGATGTCTCATATTCTATTTAGCTTGGTATTAGCCACTGCGTTCGGTGCATTTGTGTGGGGTTCCATAGAATACCAGTCAAAAAATATTAATTCTGTAAATCAATTAGCAGCAGTGTCTGCGCTAGATTATTCAAACGAACCTACTTGTTACTCAGATAGACAACTTTCAGTTTTAAATACAGAGAAAAATAAGGTTGATGTGCAAATATCAAAGATACCCCAAGAGATAGAGAAATATAAGACACAGGTGTCTGCCATACAAAAACAATTAATCAAGGCTAATGAGAACCTAAAGAAGGTTGAGAGTGCCTACAATACGGGTGTGTCAAAGTTTAAGGCTGAGATTACTAAACAAAAGAAAGCATTGCAGGAGAGTACTCAAAAGTTAACTGCAGCTAAGACACCAGCACAAAGAGCTGTGATTGAGAAACAAATCGCAACCATAAAAACAGCAATTAAAAAAGCTGAGGATGGTATGAACGGGTTGATAAATTCATTTACTAA
Source organism: Candidatus Tayloriibacteriota bacterium (assembly GCA_018883165.1). Taxonomy (GTDB): domain Bacteria; phylum Patescibacteriota; class Minisyncoccia; order Phycocordibacterales; family CAIZLB01; genus VEQN01. Next base: position 66,360 of record VEQN01000001.1, on the reverse strand, counting down.
CGCCAAAAAGGCCGTAAGTGCTTTTTCAGCCCAGATCAAAGCACTTGAATCTTTGTACGCAAATCATCTCAATGGTACTAAAAAGAGAGTACTGACTGCAGAAAGCCAGAGGCTTGCTGGTTTGATTAAGAAATTCAGTGCATATGCAAAATGTCCAAAATCAGAAGATCAAACAACATGTATCGATAAGCTAGATAATGATCGAGATGGTGTTGTTGATTGTAAAGATTCAGATTGTACAAACACAGCGGCGTGTAAGGGTGTGCCTAATACTCCAGCAAGTAACAATGTAAGTACAAGCACAGTATCTCAAAATAAGCCAGTAGAAGTAGGTAGATGTAGTGATGGTGTCTCTGGTACAAAGGCGGAGTGTGAGAATCAATTGTATACATATTCTTGTACAAACCCTGTATATTTTGATGAAGCTTCTTGTGTAGCCGATGGAGCTCAATGGGTAGCCGAAGTACTAGGAGCTGGAGGTATCTGGATGCAAGATAATAATGGTGATGGGGGTGAGAATCCTGATGGAAATAATAACAATGGGCAGGCGGCTGTTTGTGGTAACGATAAGATAGAGCCAGGTGAAGAATGTGAAAAGAGTAGTTATGCTGGTGCAGGTAAGGGATATTGTAACGCTGAGTGTAAGATAACTTGTTACGACAAATATGAAAAAAAAGAAAAGTCAGTATTTGGAAGACTGTTCTCTCGAGTAGACTATGAATGTGTTCCTAAAAAGGGTGCGAATCTATGTGATCCGAACACTACCCGAGAAGGTAAATCATGGATTGATTGGGGTAATCCGTGTGGGCTTTTAATGTATGGAGATTGTTCACATGCAAGTAAATGGGAACTCGACACAGCGTATGAGCCTGTAAGTGATAACCGAAACACTTTGTATACTCCATCTTGGAGATGTGTTCTTCGTGCGGGTGCCGTAGGTGATTATTGTAAAGATCCGTATGAAGTAGTTGATTCTAGAATTTGTTCGGGTGTTGATAAAAGGGCAAACAATGAAGCTGGTGGATGGTAATTCCCTATGTTATTATTTTAGTGTAATCATACACAATGAAAAAAATTATCTTTGTTACAAAAAATATATTACCCGTCATCGTACTGTTCGGTTTTGTATCCGTGGCATTTGCATGGAATCCAGCACCCCCTCGACCTCCAAGGGATAATGCTCCTGCACCACTTAATGTATCTGGGAGTGACCAGAACAAGAGTGGTAAGTTGGGATTAGGTGGTCTTGCTGTCTTCGGAAGGTTCCAACTCATTGATGGTACACAAGGAGCAGGAAAGTTTCTCGTGTCAGATGCTGAAGGTAAAGCGAGTTGGATTAGTGTAACAACTAGTGGAAATACAATCATATCTCCAGCACCAGCCACATCAGCCTGGGTCAATGTTCCACTCAATGATAATTCTCCATTCGACCAATCTTGTATGTATAGGTTTGTTTCAGATCAACCTAATCCACACAAAGGTACTGCTCCTGTTGTATATGTCACTCAGGTTGCGCCTGAATCAATTGTATACATATTGCATAACAGTTTAGTAAGCCATATTAATAGTACAAGTAAGACAATATATAGACTCAACGGTGCGGATACGGGTTGGAAAGTTAGAAGAATTGAAAAGAAGTGTTAAAACGGGAGAATCTTTCTCACACAGGTATCATATTACATTGCATACATGTGCATATGTGTATGTAATGTAATCAAGTGATTCATGATATACTGTCAATGTATAAGTAATATTTCAGAATAAAATGCACGAACAAGACACACAGTTTCTTGAGTATATTGTAAAAGCGTTAGTTGAAAACCCAGATGCAGTAAAGACAAGTCGACGGGTGGACGACATGGGAGTATTCATTGAGCTCGTGGTTGACCCAGCTGATATGGGTAAAATCATTGGACGAAATGGACACACTGCTCAAGCGATTCGAACAATCATGAAAGCGTTCGGTAAAAAGCATCAGGCAAATATTAGTATCCAAATTAAAGAACCAGTTGGTGGTACACGAGATGCAGGACTCGGAGCTACAAAAAGTGTAGACGAGGCGATTGCAGATCTTAATATGTAATAAAAACAAAAAGCCCTTCGGGGCTTTTTGTTTTGCAAATACATGTATTTTATGTAGTATTCAATATATATGGCAATCAAAAAAGCTAAAAAAACCCTTACTTTTCACATCATCACTCTTTTCCCAGAGTCTCTTTCTTCGTACATCAATGAATCTATAGTCGCACGAGCTCAAAAAGAAAAACATATTTCGATTAAATTCTACAACCCAAGGGATTTTGTAAAGCCAACAAAGTCACAATCGAAAAACGAGAAGCCATACCTTCGGGTTGATGATAGGCCATATGGTGGTGGACCAGGTATGGTCATGCAAGCACTTCCAGTTGTTAAAGCTATTGAAAAAGCAGTTGTCGCAATACAAAAGAAAAAAGGAAAAGCACTCTTGGTGTTCCTCTCTCCAACGGGTACTCAGTTCACGAACGAATTTGCGGCTGAAATACCAGCTTCATATACAGATGTTGTGATTCTTTGTGGTAGATACGAGGGGGTAGATGCTCGAGTAAAAAAGATATTTAAAATGGTTGATATAACAGTGGGTCCATTTGTTACAACAGGTGGCGAACTCCCAGCGATGCTCATGATTGATGTCATCTCAAGACAAATCCCAGGGGTACTTGGAAATTTTGATAGTAGGGAAGAATCAAGAGCAAGTTCAAGTGATGTGTATACAAGGCCAGAGGTTTTGGAGTACAAAGGTAAGAAATATAAGGTTCCAGAGGTGTTGTTGTCAGGGGATCATAAAGCTATAGATGAGTGGCGAAACCAGGCTGGAGGGGTTAGATAGGGTATTGTGAAGTGGATAACCCACCAAGCCACACAATAGGGGACCTGTACCCCTAAGAAATCCCCAGCAATGTCAATGTTTTTTGATTGACACCTGTGGATAAATAAACTAATATATACCTACTGCGTTAGACGAATGAGTTTTGGCCGGCTCTTTCGCGGGAAACTCCTCTATCAATACATTCTCGACGGAGAATACATACATTTTGTGAAGAAGATGTTTTGTGTTCTTGGTTGTGTTGATAGCAAAATACTGTTAACCGGGAATTAACAGAAATTTTAATAATTTAACTTTAGACGCTACACAACATGCGCCAGAAGAAATATTTTTCACGATTTAAGGAGCCGCTTGCGCCGCTTCCTAATCTCGTTGAGGGTCAAATTGAGTCATACAAATGGCTCTTGGAGACAGGTATCAAAGAAGTGTTTGCAGAACTTTCTGCAATCAAAGATTATTCAGAGAAGAAATTTGAACTTGAGTTTACAGGTTTCGAACTTACCAAGCCAAAGTATGATGAATATCATGCTAAAGCTAACAAGGTAAATTACGAAGGTGGACTTAAGGTTATGGTGAAGCTCAAAAACAAGATTCTTGGTTCTGTAAAAGAACAAGAAATTTTCATGGCGGACTTCCCAATGATGACTGAGCACGGTACATTCATCATCAACGGTATCGAACGACTCATTGTGCCTCAAATCATCCGATCATACGGTGCATTCTTTACTTCACAAGAAGTGAAGGGTAAAAACTATTTCGGTGCAAAAATTATCCCAGCGAGAGGTGCGTGGATTGAAATTGAATCAGATGCTGATGGGGCAATATATGTACGAATTGATAGAAAGCGAAAGTTCCCAGTAACTTCACTTCTTCGAGCGTATGGTGCTGATACAGATTCAGACATTAAGGCACTCTTTAAAGGTGATGAAAACACATTGAAGCATATTGAAATTACTCTTGCGAAAGATCATGCTAAGACAAAGGATGAGGCATATATCGAAATCCACAAGCGACTTCGAGACGGTGACCTTGCAACAGCTGAGAACGCTCGAGACTTCTTCAAGTCACTCATTAGTTCAGAACGATATGACCTCTCAAAGGTTGGACGATTCCGAATCAATCAGCGATTCAACAAATCAATGGATGAGAAGTCTCTCAAAGAGATGACTCTTTCACTTGATGATATCGCAAAGACAGTTGCTCTCATTGTTGAACTAAACCACAACCCAGAAGCGGTAAATGATGATATCGATCACCTCGGATCACGACGAGTTCGATTTGTAGGTGAACTTCTCCAGCAAAAGATTCGAGTAGGTATGACACAGATCAAGCGAAACATTCAGAACCGAATGTCTACAATTGATACAGATGCAAACCTCCCAATGCAATTCATCTCTCCTAGACCACTTCAGGCTCGAATCAAAGAATTCTTCACAACAAACCAGTTGTCACAGTTCATGTCACAGGAAAACATTCTTGCTGAAATTGAACACCTTCGACGTATTTCTGCCCTCGGCCAGGGTGGTCTTACACGAGAACGAGCTGGTATCGAAGTTCGAGATGTGCACCCATCACACTACGGACGAATTTGTCCAATTCACACACCTGAAGGACAGAACATAGGTCTTGTACTTCAACTTGCAACATACGCACGAGTAAATCATTTCGGAATGATTGAAACTCCATATGCAAAAGTAAAGAACGGTAAAATTACAAAAGAAATCGTATATCTAAACGCTCTTGAAGAAGAAGGGTTTAAGATTGCGCATGCGGCAACTCCATATGACGCTTCAGGACTCATCAAGGAAAAAACTCTTGAAGTTCGAATGAAGGGTGAACCTGTAATCGTAGATCGAGAAGAAGTAGATTTGATTGACGTTGCTCCTGAGCAGGCGTTCTCAGTTTCTACATCCATGATTCCATTCCTTAACCACGATGACGCGAACCGAGCGCTCATGGGTTCTAACATGCAGAAACAAGCCACTCCTTGTATCGTCCCAGAAGCTCCATTGGTTGCAACTGGTATTGAGGAGAAAGCGGCACAGGATACTGGACGAGTAATTCTCGCTCCTGAAGATGGTGTCATCTCATATGTAGATGCAAAGAAAGTGGTGCTTAAGGGTGCAAAGAAAGAACACTCATATACACTTGTTGCATTTGATAGAACAAACCAGTTCACTGCTTCACACCAGCGACCAACTGTTTCATTGAATCAGAAAGTTAAGAGAGGCGATGTGCTTGTTGATACATCAACATCAGTAGATGGTCAGATGGCACTTGGACAGAACTGCCTCGTGGCATTCATGGCATGGTCTGGTGCAAACTACGAAGACGCGATCATTCTTTCAGAACGACTTGTTAAGGATTCAAAGTTTACAACAATCCATATTGAAGAATTTGTAATCAACGTTCGAGATACAAAACTTGGGCCTGAAGTTACAACTCACGATATTCCAAACGTTGGTGAAAACCGATTGAAGAATCTTGATGTAGATGGAATTGTACGAGTAGGTGCAGAAGTGCGACCTGGAGATATTCTCGTAGGTAAAATTACTCCAAAAACAGAAACTCAACTTACTCCAGAAGAACGACTCCTCCGATCAATCTTCGGTGAAAAGTCTCGAGATGTAAAAGATACATCAAAGCGACTTGAAAACGGAAAGAAAGGACGAGTTATCAGTGTTAAAATCTTCTCACGAGAGAAGGGTGACAAACTCGACTCTGGAATCATCAAGCGAATCCACATCGAAGTTGCAGTACTCCGAAATATCTCAGTGGGTGACAAGCTTGCTGGACGACACGGTAACAAGGGTGTAATTTCACGAATCCTTCCTGTTGAAGATATGCCATATATGGAAGATGGAACACCTGTAGATGTAATCCTTACACCACTTGGTGTACCTTCTCGAATGAACCTAGGTCAAATCCTAGAACTTCACTTGGGTCTTGCAGCTCATACAATGAATTACCAGGCAATCGTACCTCCATTTGCTGGTGCTACTGTTGAAGAAGTAAAGAAGGAACTCACAACAGCTGGTTTCAAAGAAACTGGAAAGATGAAACTGTACGATGGACGAACTGGTGATGCATTTGAACAAGATATTGCCGTTGGATACATGTACATCTTGAAACTTCACCACATGGTTGATGACAAGATTCACATGCGATCAATTGGTCCATACTCTCTCATCACACAACAGCCTCTTGGTGGTAAAGCACAAGGAGGAGGTCAGCGATTTGGAGAAATGGAAGTGTGGGCTCTTGCGGGTTACGGTGCTGCGCACACACTCCGAGAAATGCTCACAATCAAATCAGACGATATTCAGGGTCGATCACAAGCATTCGACTCAATTGTGAAAGGTCAGAAATTACTAGAACCTAACACACCTGCATCATTCAACGTACTTCTTTCAAACCTCCGAGGTTTGGGTATCGATGTTGAATTAGCAAAAGATCAGAACGATTCTGATGATGTAGCTGGTGATGTATCAATTGAAGCGTAATATCTAAACGAAACTACTATGAATATGAAAAACCCTCTAAATGTAAAGAACCAAGAGCATTCAATTGATGAATTCGGTTCTGTGATTTTGAAACTCGCGTCTCCTGAGCGAATTCGAGAATGGTCATACGGTATGGTTACTAGACCTGAAACTATGAACTATCGAACTCAGCGAAGTGAGAAGAATGGTCTCTTCGATGAAAAGATTTTCGGACCTGAGAAAGACTATGAATGTTACTGTGGTAAGTACAAAGGAATTCGATATAAAGGTATTGTGTGTGAAAAATGTGGAGTAGAGCTCACACGATCAATCGTTCGACGAGAGCGAATGGGTCACATTGAGCTTTCTGTTCCAGTTGCACATATTTGGTACCTTCGAACTATGCCATCAAGAATTGCAACAATTCTTGGTATGAGTTCAGCGGATGTAGAAAAGGTGGTGTACTTTGCTGGATACCTCATCACAAAAGTAAACAAAGAAGAAAAAGAAAATCTTCTTAAGGAACTTGATAGTGAATTCAAGAGCAAGGTAAAAACTCTTCAGGATGAAAAGTCTAAAGAGGCAATTACTGAACTTCTCATGGGTGCTAAGCGAGATATTGAATCAATTGAACTTGGAAAAGTTCTTGATGAAGTTACATATCACAAGTTCTCACTCAAGTACGGTACATGCTTTGAAGCAGGTATTGGTGCTGAAGCGGTATACAACATCCTAAAGAATCTTGATCTGAAGAAACTTCTCGCACAGCTTGAAGAATCACAGCAGAAGGTTTCTGCAGCTGATCGAGAAAAACTACTTCGACGAATCAGTCTCGTGAAGTCTATGGGACGATCACATATTCGACCTGAATGGATGTTCCTTACAGCTCTTCCAATCATCCCGGCAGCACTTCGACCGATGGTTGCTCTTGAAGGTGGTAGACACGCAACATCTGATGTGAACGACTTGTATCGACGAGTAATCAACCGAAACAACCGATTACAGAAGCTTAAAGAAATTAATGCTCCAGATGTAATTCTTCGAAACGAAAAGCGAATCCTCCAGGAAGCTGTTGATGCTTTGATTGATAACTCAATTCGAAGTGGTGGAACGGTGTATGCAGGTCTTAACGCTGCACAAAGACGACCGTTGAAGTCACTTGCTGACAACCTAAAAGGTAAAAGAGGACTCTTCCGACAGAACCTCCTTGGTAAGCGAGTAGACTACTCAGGACGATCTGTAATTGTGGTGGGTCCAGAATTGAAGCTCAACCAGTGTGGTATTCCAAAACACATGGCACTTGAACTCTTCCGACCATTCGTAATTTCAGAACTTTTGAAGCGAGAAATGGCATTCAACATCAGAGGAGCATCACGACTCATCGATGATGGTATTCCAGAAGTATGGGCTATTCTTGAACAGGTAATCCAGAACAAGCGAGTACTCCTTAACCGAGCCCCTACACTTCACCGACTTTCAATCCAGGCATTCAAGCCAGTATTGATTGAAGGTAACGCTATCCAGGTGCACCCACTTGTATGTTCTCCATTCAACGCGGACTTCGACGGTGACACTATGTCAGTACACGTACCACTTTCAGAGGAAGCTCAGAAAGAAGCTGAGGAAATCATGGAATCAGCTAAGAACATCTTGAAGCCTGGTTCAGGAGATCCAACAGTTACAAAGAAGATGCTCGACGTGGTGCTTGGTGCATATTGGATGACAAAGGATGTAACAGGTGAACAAGGAGAAGGTAAGATTTTTGCAGATCCAGATGAAGCGGTAGCTGCTCTTAACTATGATCTTGTATCATACCGAGCTAAGATTAAGGTTCGAACACCAAAAGAAGGTTCTTTGGCAACAAAGTACAAGGAATTTGATGGTGTAATCATCGAGACTTCAGCAGGTAGAATTCTTTTCAACAACCTTCTTCCGCAAGACTATCCATATATCAACAAAGAAGTTACAAACTCTGTAATGAACGGAATCATGGATGACATGATTACTCACCGAAGTATGGAAGAGGTAGTTAAGCTCATCGATGCAGTTAAGAAATTCGGATTCAGATACGTAACAGAATCTGGTATCACATGGAGTATTGACGATGTGAAAGTTCCTGCGGCAAAGACTGAAGTAATTGAGGAAACTGCGAAGAAAGCAGAAGCTATTCTCGCTGAATACAACGATGGTCTTCTTTCAGAAGAGGAAAAGACTCGAAAGACAATTACAATTTGGCAGGAAGCAAAAGACAAGGTTGAAAAGCTTGTAGCTCAAAACCTTGATCGAAACAGTCCAGTACACGACATGGTAGTTTCTGGTGCCCGAGGTTCTATGGGTCAGGTAACACAGATGGTTGGTATGAAAGGTTTGATCTCAAACGCGCAAGGTGAAACTATCGAACTCCCAATCACCTCGTCATTCAAGGAAGGTCTAACACCTATTGAGTACTTCATTACAACTCACGGTGCACGAAAGGGTATGACAGACACCGCTTTGAACACTGCTCGAGCTGGTTACCTCACACGACGACTCTTCGTAGTTGCTCAAAGTGTGATGGTTACTGAAGAGGATTGTGGAACTAAAGAAGGTGTAGAAATTAAACGAGTAGGTGCATCCGGTATCTCAACTCCAATGGTTAAGAGTGTAACTGGCCGAGTACTTTCAAAAGATATTGAAAAGAATGGAACAGTACTATTCAAGCGAAATCATCTTGTTACAAAAGATGATGCTAAGAAACTTGATGCTGAAAACATTGATAGTGTATTTGTACGATCACCACTTACATGTAAGACAGAACAAGGTGTGTGTACACAGTGTTACGGATATGACCTTGGTAGAAACAAGCTTGTTGAAGTAGGTGAAGCTGTAGGAACAGTAGCTGCTCAGGCGATTGGTGAACCAGGTACGCAGCTTACAATGCGAACCTTCCACGCCGGAGGTGTGGCGACAGTGGGTGGAGACATCACAGCGGGTCTTCCTCGAGTAGAAGAAATCTTCGACAACCGATCACCTAAGAATCCTGCAGTCATTGCAACTCATGATGGTGTAATTACAGAAGTGAAAGAGGTAAACAAAGAGCGAATCATTAAGCTTCTTCCTGATGTTCCAACAAAGTCAAAGAAAGGTAGTGAAGTTGAATATACATTCCACTATGCTCGAGTTCCTGTGGTTAAGGTAGGACAGCATGTATCTAAGGGTGACTTCCTCACTGATGGTTCTGCTGATCTCGAAGAACTCTTTGAACTTGCTGGTAAGGAAAGAGCTCAGGAGTACATCATTACTGAAGCGAAGAAGATTTACGAACTTCAGGGTGAAAACGTATCACGAAAGCACCTTGAAGTAGTTGTTCGAGAAATGTTCTCTCGAGTTCGAATTAAGGAAGTTGGTGATTCACACTTTGCTGTAGGTGACTATGTGGAGAGGTTTGAAATTGATCAGGTTAACAGAGCTATCCGAGCTAAGAACGGAATCGAAGCGAAAGCTGATTCAGTAGTCATGGGTATCGGTGAAGCATCACTCAACCGAAGAAGCTTCCTTTCAGCAGCATCATTCCAGCACACAAACCGAATGCTCATCTCAGCATCTCTCAAGGCTAATCACGATCCACTCTACGGTATTATGGAAAACGTGATCATCGGAAGACTCATCCCAGCAGGTACAGGATTTAAGGGAAGTAAGAAGCATCAAATGATTGAAGACTTTAAGTCTGAAGCATTGTTTGGAAACGAAGAAGAGGATACACAAAACTAGTCTCTGTGGTTTCGGTCAGGTTACAATTGTAATCTAATGGATGGTATCTCATATATATGTCATCAGCTGCAGAAACAATTAAAGAGCGTTTAGGAATCGTTGAGGTTCTTGAATCATATATGAAGATTGAAAAGGCAGGAGCTAATTACAAAGCTCGCTGCCCTTTTCATCATGAAAAAACACCTTCGTTCTTCATCTCACCTGCACGTAACTCATATTACTGTTTTGGGTGTGGTGCTAAAGGGGACATATTCACATTCGTACAAGAATTCGAAAAAGTAGATTTCGTAGGTGCATTAAAAATATTAGCAGAACGAGCTGGTATTGAACTTGAACAATTCAAGGACGAACGGAAAGGAGAATATGACAGACTTCGAGGCGTGTTAGAACTTTCAACAACATTCTTCCAAAAGCAACTGGAACAGAACAAGAAGGCTCTTGAATACCTGATGGGTCGAGGGCTCACCAAGAAGACAATCCGTGATTGGAGATTGGGGTACGCTCCAAATGATTGGAGAAAGCTGTATGACTTTCTTAAATCGAAGAAAGTAAGTGAAGCTGATATGGAAACTGTTGGTTTGGTTAAAAGATCTGAGAAGTCAGATGGAACCATGTATGACAGATTCAGAGCACGTGTGATGTTTCCGATATTTGATCCGTCATCAAGAGTTGTCGGATATTCAGGACGAATATTTGGTGTACCAGATTCAGAGGGTCCTAAATATCTAAACAGTCCAGATACACCACTCTTCAACAAGTCAGAAATCTTGTATGGATATCACAAGGCAAAGGAGGGTATTAGACAATGGAAATATACCATTCTTGTTGAGGGACAGATGGACCTGTTGCTGTGTCACCAGAATGGATATACCAATGCGGTAGCAACATCAGGAACCTCATTAACCCCCGGGCATCTTGATAAACTGAAGAAAATATCAGATAATCTGATGTTAGTGTACGATGCTGACAAAGCAGGTCTCAAAGCTACACTTCGAGCTTGGACTGGAGCGTTGCAGCTAAGTATGGATGTAAAGGTGGCAGGTCTTCCAGATGGTGACGACCCTGCATCTCTTCTTTTGAAAAACAAAGACGAGTTTAAGAAAGCCTTACAAAATTCAAAAAACATAATAGAATATTACCTCGACATTGTAGTTCGAGAACATAAAACGCCAGACAAATTAAAAATGGCAGTGCAAGGAGAAGTGTTACCCTATGTAGTTGCAGTAGAAAGTGCAATTTTCAGATCAGAACTAATATCTAGAATTAGCCTCAAGACTGGAATCTTGATTGAGGATTTACGTGAGGAATTACACAAATTACTTAAAGAGAAAGATAAGATTCTTGAGAAATTTGTTGGGTCTTCTGAGAAGGAATATGTACAGAAAGACAGGGAAGCGGATGTACAAGATGAGATTGCACTTTTAAAACGAGATCCGATTCAAAGAAGAATAGTAGGGCTCCTCTTGTGGCTTCACTCTCTTGGAGATACGGTAAAGTCCGGTAAGAAAGCATCTGAATATGAGAAATTGATACTTGATGAAATGGGTACATTTCTCGAAGAGACAGATATAGAGGTATACAAAAAAGCATTACAGAAAGGATCTGAGGATATGGTGTATGAAGCTGAGCTTCTCTTCCAAGGTTCAGAGAAAATACAAACAGAAATTGATGAATTACTACAAAGTCTTGAAGAAAAATATCTAAAAGACAAATTGGTTCGAGCAATGCATGACCTGCATCTTTCCGAAACCAAGAAAGATACCAAAAGGGCAGAGGAACTCATACAACTCTGTCAGGACATCTCAAACAAGTTATCACTACTCAATAAGAAAAAGAAAAATTAAAAGAAATATGAAAAAGAAACAAACACAATCTAAAGCAAAAGCGAAACCCGTAAAGAAGGTTACCCCTAAGGCTGTTAAGCCGAAAGTGAAGTCATCAAAAAAGACTTCAGCAAAAGAAAAAGCACCACAAAAAAAGGTTTCAAAGACTTTGGTTCCAGCACAACCTCCAAAGAAATCAAAAGAAGAGTTACAGTACGAAGCTAAGGCAAACGTACTTCTTCAGCGTGGTAAAGACAGGGGGTTTGTTACATACGATGAAATTCTAAAAGAATTCCCAAATATTGAGATTGATGTGATGTTTCTTGATTACTTGTATGAGAAACTTTCAACGGCAGGTATTGATATCCTAGAAGGAGGAGGTCTTCTTGATTTCAAACAAGAGGAAGAAGATATGCTTAAGAAGTATGCAATGAACAAGAGTGATTCTACGTATGATTCTATTCAAATGTATCTCAAGGAAATTGGTCAGTACCCACTCATTAGTGGTTCTGAAGAGAAAGAACTTGCAAAGAGAATTCAGGCAGGTGATACAGAGGCAAAAAACCTTCTTGCGAAAGCAAACCTTCGACTTGTGGTATCGATTGCTAAAAAATATGCAAACAGAAGTCCTGACCTTACACTCCTTGACCTCATTCAGGAAGGAAATCTTGGTCTTTTCAAAGCAGTAGACAAGTTTGATTGGTCAAAAGGATTTAAATTTTCTACATACGCAACTTGGTGGATTAGACAATCAATTACACGAGCACTTGCTGATCAGTCACGAACAATTCGAGTACCGGTTCATATGGTAGAAACAATCGCAAAATACAAACAGGTGGTACGAAGACTCTTTCAGGATCTCGGACGAGAACCATTGCCGGAAGAAATTGCTACTGAAATGGGAATTGAAGTTGATAAGGTGTACACCATCGAGAAGATTGATCAAAACACTGTGTCACTCGACACACCAGTGAACGATGATGATGATAAAGCATCGGCATTTGGTGATTTCATTGCAGATGACAAAATTCTTTCACCAGACCAGGAGTCATCACGAAGAATTCTCGCAGATCAAGTTCAAGAGATTCTTGGAGATCTCTCAGAAAAAGAAAGAGAAATTCTTGCGCTTCGACATGGTCTTAATGATGGTATTCAGCATACACTCGAAGAGGTAGGTAAGATGTTCGGGGTAACTCGAGAACGAATTCGACAGATTGAAGCAAAAGCTCATGAAAAGATTCGACAGCACGACAAGGTAAACCGATTGAAGAACTATTAATACAAAGCCCCACATGAAGCAGGGCTTCGTGTGGGGTTAGAATCTGTGACCTGGTGGGTTACAGGCACAAAAACTGAATGTTGGGTAGTTAATCATTGATACCCACCAAATAAGCGTCACGATTGGGTATGTCCCATTCCTGACTCCGATTAGGGTCCATAGCGAGAGTACAACAAATGTCATTACGAGTGCACTCCTACGGGTGTTGACCTCTTTGCTTTTTAAGGGGTTTTCGACACCCCAGGTTGCGTGGTCGTATGCATGTAGACGAGCTATATTAACTGAATATGCCATAGCTGGTACAAATCCTCCCAGTACCGGAAGTGCTGCAAGTATGATCATGTATTCTTTTTCTATGATGCATACAACCGTGAGGTAGGTATATGCAGATAATGAAATTAGAGACATTACTACTGCCCAAAAGAAGTTGGTGAGTCTCAAGTACTTAAAGCTTAAATCTGAAAAACGCTGAAAGAAATGCTCTAGAATCCAGAGCTCGAGTGTGGAGATATATGTTTTCATAGGACGAATTCAGGATGAATATAATCATTTCTGTATGTAGTAGTCAAACGTATTTAAGAAGCAGCCCCCGAGTTGTGGCTCGGGGGCTTTAAGGGTGCATACGCATCTACATCAAAGAATCAAGATGGATGTATTTTGCAGTACGCTGCTGCCTTTAACATCAAACTTGCCCCAGGTCCATCCAGGTCTATTCTTCGCTTTGGCGGCCCAGAGGACATAATGCTGTCTTGGATCGCCCGAATGTTGAATCATCTTCCCGAATGACACGATGAAATCGACACCATACTTTCCTTCAATATGATTGAGGAGTTTCGTGTCCTTCTCCATGAGGAGAGTCCATAGCAAGTGTGGGCTCCCGAGAAGGTCGTTACTCAGCCTGCTGATGGCGTCGGTGTACTTGGTACTTTCCTCAGCATCCGTAAGGGCGTTGGTGAAGAGAGCTTTTCTCCCTTGAGCGGTAGGTAGTTTTGAGGCGGCGGCTATTCTTTTGAAAAACAGTGCCAGTTCCTCTTCAACAGGTTTTTGTGTGAGACCGGTTGTTGTTTGGCTAAGTGCCCATCCTTCGCCAAAGTGTCTACCGGGCTTAAATTTTTTAGGGCGGATATCAAACTCAAGGGTTTCAATCAAGTGGAATTTCATATGCGTGTTAGTGTGTGGGGTTTGTGTGAAAGAACTGCCTAATATAATACAATTGAAAGACAGATTGTCAATACATATCATGTCTGCTTTTGTATACGATACGAGATATAATACAGATGTTATATGTTTGAAGAACGATATAAAAAATTAAACAAAGCACAAAAGAAAGCGGTAGACACCATCGAAGGTCCACTTCTTGTTGTTGCAGGTCCTGGGTCTGGAAAAACAGAAATTCTTTCACTTCGTGTGGCAAAAATTTTGAAGGAGACTCAAGCTTCTCCTTCAAATATTCTGTGTCTCACGTTCACAGACTCCGCTGCAGTAAATATGAGAGAGCGACTTTCAAAGCTCATCGGGACAGAAGCATATCGAGTATCAATACATACATTCCATAGTTTCTCAGTTGATATCATCCAGAAGTACCCAGAGTTTTTCTACAAAGGTGCAATATTTAGTCCTGCAGATCAGATTTCACAAATTGGAATATTAGAATCAATATTCGATACGTTGCCATACAAAGATCCTTTAAAAGCTAGTCACCCAGAAGAGGGGTATATTTTTCTGCAAGATGTACTCAAGGTTATTGGATATCTGAAGAAAGCAGGAATCACACCATCTAAACTTAAGGAGATACTTGAACGAAACGGGGAGTCAATAGTTCACATCAATGATGTGCTAGTGCCGATAGTGGAGAAGCGTGTGGGGAAAGAAACGATTGGTGAATTTCAAAAAGCTCTTGATGCATTAGATGATAATAAATATATCGGAGAATTTCCAAGTCTCGAAACTGTTGTGGTTAAGACGCTTGCAGAAGCACTGGATACTGCAGAGAAGATCGAAAAAAATGAGCCGATTTCTAAATGGAAAACTAAGTGGTTCAAAAACACAGATGAAGGAGAGAAAACCATCAAAGACCTATTGTCTCTTGAAAAGATGATGTCTGTACAGCATATATATGAGGAGTACAGGAATGTGATGCACCAAAAATGCCTCTTTGATTTCGATGATATGATCCTTGATGTAATTGAAGCGATCCAGAAACACCCAAGACTTAAGTTTGATCTACAGGAGCAATATCAATACATATTAGTCGATGAGTTTCAGGACACAAACAATGCTCAGATGAAGATATTGTCACTCATTGCAGATGCGCCAGTACATGAGGGGAGGCCGAATATAATGGTGGTGGGTGATGATGATCAAGCTGTATACAAGTTTCAAGGTGCTGAACTGTCAAACATATTGAATTTCAAAGATATGTACAAAGACGTTGAAGTGGTAAATATGGTTGAAAACTATCGTTCTACACAAGATATACTTGATATTGCAACCGCAATCATTAGAAAGGGTGAAAGTAGACTTGAGAATATCTTACCTGCGTTTGAAAAATCTTTGGTTTCTTCAAATACATCACTAAAGAAAGGTGAAATAATTCACAAGGTATTTGATACTAGTCTCCATGAGGCACACTATGTATCCAGAAGGATTAAGTCTCTCATTGATTCAGGGGTACCACCAGAAGAAATTGCAGTCATTGCAAGGAAGCATGCATATCTTGAAGCATTAGTTCCTTTTCTTCAAGGTGCACGTGTGCCGATTAGATATGAGCGTGAACAGAATGTATTCCTTGAACCACATATCGAACAGCTCATACTTCTTGGGAGATTCATACATTCAATATCATCAAAGAACATGGTAGAGGCAGATGAATATCTGCCAAAGATATTAGCATTCCCATTTTTCGAGATCCCGAGAATCAAGATTTGGAATCTCTCAAAGAAGTCTTTCAAGGAAGGTAAATCGTGGCTTGAGTGCATGCTCGAAGATGCCGAGCTTAAACGTATTGCTGACTTTTTCATAACCACAGGAGCAGAAGCAGAGGTACTGCCGCTCGAGAAAATATTAGACACACTTATCGGTGCGCATGTTGAACTCATTCGTGAGTCCGAAGAGGATGAGGAAGAATTAGTACAACAACCTCTCTCACCTAATGTGTATGTGAGTACATTCAAGTCATACTATTTTAGTAAAGAAAGATTCGAACATGCCAGAGCTGAATACCTCTCTTTCTTGTCGAGTCTTCGAGTCTTTGTGAGAGCTCTCCGAGAATACAAGGGAAGAGATGGGGCAATGGAGCAGCTTCATGTGAAAGACATGATTGAGTTTGTGGATATGCATACCACAAACAACATTCCACTCAATGACCTGAGTCCATTTGCAAACTCTGCAAAAGCAGTAAGTCTACTTTCTGCACACAAAGCAAAAGGTTTAGAGTTCAATACGGTATTCGTACTCTCGTGCCAAGATGAGGTGTGGGCAGGGCGAGGCGCCCCAAAGAGAATATCATTACCAAGTAACCTTCCGATTGAGCCGGCTGGTGATACGGAAGATGATCAGCTTCGTTTGTTCTACGTAGCACTGACTCGAGCAAAAAGTAACCTGTATATCACATCATACAAAGTCAAAGATGATGGTCGAGAATCTCAAAAGCTAAGATTCTTAACCGAGCAAGAAGAGACTGAAGCTCCAATGGAAAAAGAATTCGGAACCATATATACGCCTGAAACCCATGAACTCCTCACATCATCATGGCTTTTGTACCACACTCCACCATTCATGGGTGAAGAAGAAGAGCTTCTAAAATCACTCCTAGAGGACTACAAGCTCTCTGTAACGCATTTGAACAACTTTTTGAATGTAACCAAGGGTGGCCCTCAAATCTTTCTAGAACAGAATTTACTCAGGTTCCCACAGGCAAAGACACCTTCGAGTGCATACGGTACGGCGATACATAATACGCTAGAGAGAATATCGGTAAAGCTTAGATTTGATGGCGAAGTGGTGAGTAAGGAAACTTGCACAGAGTGGTTCTTGGAATATCTTCGAAGAGAAAGATTGGCACCAGCTGATTTTGACTTGTTTAGTGAGCGTGGCGTTGAGGCTATCTCCTCATTCTATGACCAAAAGATATCCGAGTTTAAATCTACTGATAAGACGGAAGTAAACTTCAAAGATCAGGGAATTGTACTTTCTGAGGGCGGACTCGAGGCGCACCTTACAGGAAAGATCGACAAGTGTGTAGAGCTTCCCGGGGGTAGAATTGTTGTAATTGACTACAAAACCGGTAAACCAAAAAATGAATGGAAAGCCATTTCTTCTTATGAGGAAATTAAACTGTATGAATACCGAAGACAGTTGATGTTCTATCACATTCTCATTGAGAAAGCGCGTGAATGGAAAGACAAGTATAGGTTTGAGAAAGGTATATTACAATTCGTCGAACCTATGAAGAATGGGCAAATTGCTGAGTTGTCACTTGAGGAAGATGTGGAGAGTAAGGAGCGAGTAGAAAAACTGCTATTGATTGTATATAACAAGATACGAAATCTTGATTTTCCAAATACAGATGGGTACAGCAAGGATTTAGAGGGTATCAAAGCATTCGAAGATGATTTGTTGGCAGGTAAGATATAAGTAATAAAAAACACCAGGAGTGCCTGGTGTTTTTTATTACATCGATTTGTTTACTGTGCGAGTAGTTTGTCGATGATCTTCTTGAGAGCAGGGTACTGAAGAGCTCCAAGTCCATTACCTTCACTATCAACCAAAGGAACTGTCTCTGTCTTTCGTCCGTTTTGAACTATGAGAACAGTATATGGTGTTCCTCGTGCTCCGGCGTTAAATCCGTCTGTCTTTGCTTCGTTAATCTTTGCGGCATACTTTCCACTGTTTAGGCAGGTATTGAATGCATTCACATCAAGACCGACTTTCTCAGCCATCTTTGGAAGTTCAGCAAGGTCAAGTGAGTCGTTACCATTTGTTGTTGCGTACAGAAGGTCGATATATTTCCAGAATGCTTCTTTGCCACCAACTTCGTTTGCGCATTCGGTAGCTTCAGCTTCTTTAGGTGCTTTCTTGTGCATATCAAGTGGGAAATGTCTGTATACCCAAGCTACCTTGTCACTGCTACCGTACTCATCAAAGATTTGCTTAAGTGTACCGTGATATCGCTTACAGAATGGACATTCTGTATCTGAATATTCCACGATTTTAACCTTTGCATCAATGCTTCCTCGAATATGGTCCGCAGCTGTTACCGGTTTTACTACAATTTCAGGTTGATCTGGTTCGCCAAGTGTATCTTCAATGATTCCTTGTGCGCCACCTTTCTTTACTTTACCTCCATCAGTGTTACCTTGTCCTGAGAAATAGATACCAAGAGCGATAAGTGCACCTGCAACGATTATCGATATTGGCACTATGAGTTTGTTTGTCTCTCCATTCATATTACGTATTACTCAAATTATTGATAAATATGAGATAAGTATACCATAGGGGTAAATGTTCTTGTCTGGGGAAGAATATAAGGGAACAAATATTTGTTTTGTCTAGAACGGGAGGCTAAATGTCATTTTACTCTCTTCAACATCTTGCCAACCTGTCGTATCTATTGCAAATTCAGCAATATTTGTACCATCCTTAAATTTAAGTTTCTTGTGCTCAAGAGCATACTCGTAGACGCCTTTTGTTACTTTTACATCATCGATACAGTATTTGATGATTTTATCAATCTCACCCTTTTTCCACCACTCTATGGCATCGAGTCCGTGACCACTTTTGCCGACTCCAAGCGTTGCTTCTGCAATTGAGCCAAGGCCCACTCTGTGTCCCAAACTCTTTTTTACTTCTTTTAGTAAGTCGAGCTGTTTAATTTGGAGAAGATCACCTGGGTAATATTTATTTAGAATCGGAATATCAAAATGATCACCATTGAATGTTATGATCTGGTCCGCTTTCTCAAGAATTGGCCAAAGTTTGGGTAGGTTTTCCTGTAGGTAACTTGAATATGAATCTGTTTCTGAGTCATATATACAGACTACTGAAATATCAAGAAGGACAGGGTCAGCCTTACCAACTTCTTGGAACGTATTTCTAGTTTCAATATCTAAAACAATTTTTCGCATATGAATATCAAATATATATGACTAAGCTTCTTTTGTTAAATCTTTGATTGTGTATGTCTTGTTTTTTACCTCATCCTCACCGATGACTATACAGTATTGTATAGATTGTTTTAGAGCAGATTTTATCTGGTCTCCGATAGACTTGTATGAATAGTTTACGCAGACATTTTTACCTTCATTTCTAAGCTCTTTTGCCACCTGATCAGCGTAGTCTGTTGCAGATTTGTCCATGATGCAAATCATATATGAGGCAGAGGATGTGTATTTTGGAAGAAGATTTCGTGTTTCAAGGAAATCTCGAATCGTAACGTCTCCCATACCGAAGCCAAAAGCGGGGAGTGATTCACCGCCAAAGAGTGCAAGAAGTTCGTCATATCTGCCGCCACCAAACAGAGATCTGTTGTTTTCAGGGTTTGTATCAAATACTTCAAATACAGTACCTGTGTAGTAATCGAAACCACGGATGAGTGTTTCATCATACTCAACATTCTTAATACCTCTTTTATTGAGAGTTTCAATGATTGAGTCCAGTTCTTCTTTTGCTTCTCTGATTACAGGGATTGCCATCGCTTCTTGGTATTCACTACTTTGGGTATTGAGGAATGAAAATGGTTTACCAACTATTTTCTCTGCTTCAACCGCAAACACTTCTTCAGGCATTTTCTTCTTCTTGTCTATGAGCTTCTGTAGCGCTTTTGATTTCTGTTCATCAAGCTCGTACCAAGTACTAAATATTGCATTGAGAAGTTTTCGACTACTAATCTTAATGCCGAAATCTGAATCATTGGCACCGAATGCTTTCATGATTTCATATGCAAGAGTAATTGCTTCAACATCAATTTCTGTTCCAGGTACTCCAAATGCATCAACATTTAGTTGCCAGTGTTCTCGAAGTCTTCCTCGCTGTGGTCTTTCATATCTAAATACGTTTGGGATTGAGTACCATCGAAGAGGGAAACCTAAATCTCTTTTTTTACCAGCTACGAGTCGTGCAACGGTCGGTGTCATTTCAGGACGAAGTGTAACTTCTCGATCTCCACGGTCGACAAAGGTATATGTTTGTTCATTTACAATTTCTTCGCCTGATTTTGCTCGATACAATTCTGCGGGTTCGAGTATTGATGCTGTGTATTCCACGTACCCAAACTTCTCAACAGTCTTTTTCCAGGTGTTAAATATATAATTTTGGATTGCCATATCCTCAGGGTAGAAATCTCTAACCCCTTTGTAGCTTTCGGTTGATAGACTGGTGTTTTTAGCCATGATAGGTATTATTCTACAGTATTATGAAACCTGTGACCATCTCCTCAATCGATTTAGCCCGTGGTGTTGTAGACGGCCTGATTTGTGTATATAAAAGACGAGGGGAGACGCCGCTCGAGTCATTGGGGCGACTTCGTGAGTTGTATCCGATACTTAATGATATTCCTTTATCATATGCAGGGAGACTCGATCCTTTAGCTGAAGGTGTGCTTTTGGTACTTTCAGGCGCTTATAACAAGAGAAGAGAAGAATTTCTTTCTTTGGATAAGGTATATGAGGTTGAGGTGCTCACTGGTGTTGCCACAGATACAGGGGATACATTAGGTTTGGTAACATACTTTAATCCGGTGGATATTTCTGATGATCTATTTAAGACTATATGTAATTCATTTGTGGGTACATATACAAGTACGTATCCTGCATACTCTTCAAAGACAG
This sequence comes from Candidatus Tayloriibacteriota bacterium, assembly GCA_018883165.1. Taxonomy (GTDB): domain Bacteria; phylum Patescibacteriota; class Minisyncoccia; order Phycocordibacterales; family CAIZLB01; genus VEQN01. Next base: position 45,337 of record VEQN01000001.1, on the reverse strand, counting down.
TAAATGGGGTTCCTCTCCATGTATTAGCAAAAGAGGGTAAGATATCTGAAGTGGAATTACCAACTTTTACTTCATATATACACTCTATCGAATATGTTGAATCTAGATCTGTTTCGATGGTGGATGTGCTTTCAATAATTGAGAATACGCATGCTTTGGTCTCTGGAGAATTTAGGCAAGGCCCCATCTTGGATTCATGGAAAAAGTGTACACATAGTGAGGTGTTGAAAGCATTCAGGATTCGAGTATCGGCATCATCTGGTACATACATGAGAACACTTGCAAATGATATATCGAAAAAGTGTGGTTCAGAAGGTATCGCTTTTCATATTAAACGTACGAGAATTGGTCAATTTGATATATCGGACTGTATAGATCTGTAAAGTTATATTTTCTTAATCTGTTTTTCATCCGAATTCAGTATATTCTCTGCATGAAGCATAGAGTACTTACTGATGTTGGACTTATGAGCACGTTTGTTCATACGGTCTTTGAAGCAGCGTGTAATGCTGGCGCAAGTGATATTCATATTGACCCTGGAGAAGAATTGGTATCGATACGGTTTCGGGTACTTGGAGTTCTTGAGAAATATGAAGAGATTGATAAGAAACTCAAGGATGAAATCATCGGAAGGATAAAGGTATTGAGTAAGATACGAACTGACGTACACGATAGAGCACAAGATGGAAGGTGTACCTACTCATTCAGAAATGAACGTGTTGATATGCGAGTCTCGATTGTTCCAACATTCTATGGTGAAAATGCAGTCATACGACTACTCCGTCCAAAGCTCAGAAGGGACGTTTCGTTTGAAGCGCTTGGATTCACTGCGGTACAGCAATCACTTCTTGAAGATGTGCTAGATAGGGGTAAAGGTATGATACTGGTTTCTGGTGCTACCGGAAGTGGTAAGACAACGACAATATATGCCTGTGTGCAAGAACTTGCACAGCAAGGAAAAAATATAGTGACGATTGAAGATCCTGTTGAGTATGTTGTTCCTGGTGTTAGACAAATACAGATTCAAGAAAAAACGTTTCCATTCATTGAAGGTTTGAAAGCGGTCTTGAGACAAGATCCTGAGGTTATAGTCATTGGTGAAATCAGAGACACTGATACGGCACAACTCGCGTTCAGAGCAGCACTTACTGGTCATCTTGTAATTGCGTCAATTCATGCAGATAAAGCGTACGGGGTGGTGGGGAGATTGATTGATCTTGGTGTTTCAAAAGGAGTGTTACCGCTACTTCAGCTGGTCATCGGTCAGCAGCTTGTACCTATTCATGACGATGAGGGTAGGTTAATTTCCAGGAAAGGGATATACGAAGTGCTTTCTGGTGAATTGTCAGACGTAATTCGCAATTACTCATGAAGGCTGATCTCTTTGTGTATTTGTCATATTTCATACAAGTTCCAATGACCATCCCGGAAGCTCTTACGCTGATTGAGAGAAAAATTAAAGATCGGAAGATATGTAATGGTATCGGGATTGTAAAAGAAAAGATTCTCGAGGGAAAACCAGTTTCTGAGTCTTTTGTACATATTGTACATGTGGTTGGAGGGGATTCAACTGTGATATCGATGATTAAATCCGCAGAGAAAAGTGGAGATTTTAATAATGGGTTCTTGAGAATTGCAGAGTATATTGAAAAGAAAGCTGAAGTAAGGAGAAAACTTGTTGAGAGTATTACATATCCGACACTCATATTCCTGTTTTCAATTTGTATGTCGTATGCAATTGTCTCGTTCATATTCCCGAAAATATTACCCATATTTTCTTCAATGAAAGTTGATGTACCGTACGCTACCAAACTCATTCTGTTATGTACTGGTTTTGTAGAAGGTAATATCCTGGTAATACTTTTGATGAGTGTACTTGTAATATATGTTGTGAAATATGTGTATGGTGAATATGTTGCTGTAAGAGAATATATTCAAAGTATGTTCTTGAAGGTACCAGTTTTAGCCACATTCATATTTAGCAATTACTCATTGCATATATCACGTTCACTTGAGGTCTTGTTGAAATCTGAATCATCACTTGCTGATGCAATGAATAACGTGCTTCAGGATCTAAAGTATATTCCAATACAAAAGGACATGCATATTATGTGCGAGATGATATCTCAGGGTGTGACACTAAGCACCGCACTTCAAGCAACTAGATATTTTAAACACACACCATGGGTTGAGCTTTCCATGGTCGGTGAGGCAACAGGGAGACTCGATGCCTCACTTTCATATTTGTCAAAGATATATACCGAAGATATATCAAAGCTTCACCGAAGGATATCGAAATGGGTTGAGCCTGTGTTGATGTTTTGTATCGCAGGCGTAGTTCTTTTTGTTTCCCTTTCTGTTATTCAACCGATGTATTCAATTGTTGAACATGTATCACCATAACAAAGGATTCATGATTTTAGAGATATTACTTGCAATGGGTCTCTTGGTCCTCATTTGCATTCCGATATTTCAAATATCTGTATATTTAAAATCAAATACTATGCACTCAAATATATTTACTAAAATGCATGAGATTCAAGGAAAAAGTGTAACAGGTGTATTGAGAAGATCAGCAGATCTGGGGGGTATAAAAATATGTACATCTTTTCTTAAGAATCCTGGTGTACTCAAGAAGATTGAAGTAGGGCTACAGTTTGGAACTACCACTGTCATTTCAAGTATGAAGATGCTGGGTGGGGATATATACATGTCATTAAACTCGGCAAGTACCAGTGACCATGACATTGCTGTATTTGATCCGATATCTAAAACCATACAAGCGAGTCTACATACTGGTCCGGGTACAAGCGACATGACATTCGTAGGGTCATCGATATATCTCACGAATACAGGTGTGTCTTCCGATGTGCAACATGTGACGTATCAAAATAGTAGTCTGAGTTTGCAGAACTCATGTGTGCTTAAGACCGTTCGGAACGATCAAAGAGTACCCAGAGTCATTACAGCAGCTCTAAATATGTTAATCGTTGGGTTTGAAAAGAATGACGGGCCTGAAATATTTGTCATAGATACTTCTTGTCGAATCCTACAACGTATCGAAACTGGATATGGCATATATGATATGTATTCCATTGATGACTTGGTATATGTACTTGGGCCATCTGATCCAGAGATTGAAGTGTATAAGTTTGAGGATGGTATGTTGAATAAAATATATACATATGATGCGCCTGGTTTTTCAGGTAATGGTAGATCTTTGGATATATACAAGGAAGGGGTCATCTTCGGTAGGAGTAGAGGAAATGATGAACTGGCATATTTGTCTGAAGAAGATAATTCATTGATATCAAAAATGTCTGCCAAAGTTGGTTCAAGTATTGATATCATCATATCAGGAGAAGAAAAACACATTGTTGGTACATCGAATTCCAACCAGGAGCTACAAATATTTGATACTGATCTAAAGAAAGTAACCGGTATGGATCTTTCCGGAAGAGTTACATCTGCTCTGTGTGTAGGTGATGAGCTCTTTCTTGGCATAAATTCTACAACTACCCCTTTAACTATTCTTTCACATGAGTAAAGGATTTACATTAATTGAAATCTCAATATATATTTCATTACTTTCTGTTCTTGGGGTAGTGGTTCTTGATATGTATATGGGTACACAATATGTATTTCAGGGAATTGAATCGACATACAGAAGGAAGGTGATGGAAAGATATATTTCGCTTCAGGTGAAATCGTTGGACTTTAAGAATATCTTAGGTGTTTCTGGTGGTACGGTACTTGCATACAATGGTAAAACAATCATTGATGTACATTCCCTAGAGAGAGTGAAGAATATTCTCGGAGAGGTGTTGTATATTCACTTCAATGTTAATAAAGAATTCAGAATCATTGATGTTACATATCAAGTACGTATTGCAAAAAAGATATTTAATGAACAACACCGTATATATTTGATATAATATGAGCATATGTCATACGGCAGTTCAAACTATGGATATCATGGGTCATATGGTAGCTACGGCTCACATGGTCAATCTTTAAACTATGATGCAGCAGCATCTGAGCGACTACGAATTGAAGCGGCCAAGAGAGAACGTCAGAGGCAAGAGCGTGAGCGTGCAAAGCAGGTACTTGCAGATTTGGAGCGCAAGCGTGATCATGCGAAGCTTGAATTGTCACATCATCAAACTGAAGCGAGAAGACTTGCTACGGAAATAGAACATGATGGTCGGTTACTAAAAGATATTGAACATATCCTTCAGGGGCTTCTAGAGAAGGAACATTCTCTCAAGGCAAAAGTGAGTGATGCGGGGCAAGAACTGCAGAAGTTGGAGAAAGAGATTCTAGAAAAAAGAAAAGAATCTGACAATAAAACAAATACAATGAAGCATTTGGAGACTCAGCTACAGCAACTCCAGCATCAATTAGTTGCTGAGAAAAATGAAATATTTGAGACAGGTGTACAGATTCAAAAACTTGGTGTTTCCATGAGACAAATTGAGACACAAAAGAACAAGCATGAGCTCGATGCGGAGCATGCTAAGAGTGAGAGGTTGTATAAAGAGAAAGATGTAGACAATAAGAGAAGGGCGCTTGGTTTTCTTCAACAAAAACAACAACATGAAGTACAAGAGGGGATTCGCCTTCAGCAGGAAATTCAAAAGATTGAGATGGAAATAAAGATGGTGTTACCGCATACAAAATAATATGGTATTTAAATTCTCTTTTTTCAGAAGTCAGGGAGGTCTCTTGGGTAAAAAACGAGATGTCCTTGAAAGTGTTGCTGCAGAAGCGTCAAAGAGTCGTTTAGACTATGAGAAGCAAAAGAAAGAAGAACAAGAAACATCACAGCATCAAAGAGAACTTGCATACTTTGAACATAAGATCCAAGTAAACCAAGATGAAATACAAAGAAGGAGAGTTGCCATACTTCATCTCACTGAACAAGAAAAAGAAATTCAACAGAAGATGGATAACACGTTTGCAATTGAAAAGAAAGATCCACGTGAAATTGAGAATGCTCTAGTAAAGAACAGGGAACTACAGAAAAAGTTAGACCACATACTGATGCTTCAGAGATTTCACAATGCTGAGATTGAAAGGCTTACGTCACAAAACGAAGCATCTGAGAAAAAGATACGAAGAAAGTAGAAATACAAAAACACCCTCTCTCGAGGGTGTTTTTTCTCCTTGTCCTATCCCTTAAATGCACCTTTACCAGCAAATGTAGCTTTCTTTCCAAGTTGCTCTTCGATTCGAAGCAGTTCGTTGTACTTAGCCACTCGGTCAGTTCGGCAGAGTGACCCTGTCTTGATTTGTCCGCATCCAAGTCCTACTACAAAGTGTGAGATTGTCACATCTTCAGTTTCACCTGATCGGTGTGAGATTACAGATGTCATCTTAGCAGCATTGGCCATCTTGATTGCTGCAATTGTCTCAGTAACTGATCCAATTTGGTTAAGCTTGATGAGAATTGAGTTACCAGCTTTCTTTTCGATACCAGTCTTAAGTCGTTCGATGTTTGTTACAAACAAGTCATCTCCAACAATTTGTACTTTCTTTCCACACTGTGCAGTGAAGTCTTGATACCCAGTCCAATCGTCTTCTGAGAATCCATCTTCAATTGAAACGATTGGATACTTTGTGAGCCATTCAGCATAGAATTGAACCATCTCTTTTGTAGAAAGTTTTCGTCCTTCACTTGAAAGGTCATATGTACCAGTGCCTGTTCCAGAATCATCTGCCTTGAAAAGCTCAGATGAGGCAGCGTCGATTGCTATTGAGATATCAGATCCTGGCTTGTATCCAGCTTTTTCAATTGCTTCGATAATTACTTTAAGAGCATTTTCGTTGTTTCCAAGTGACGGTGCATATCCACCTTCGTCACCTGTTGTTGTACCAAGTCCTCGATCGTGGAGGATCTTCTTGAGGTGATGGAATACTTCTGCACCCATTCGTAGTGCTTGTGACCAACTCTTTGCACCAACTGGCATAACCATGAATTCCTGGAGGTCAGTTGATTTCTCCGCATGCTTTCCACCGTTAAGGATGTTCATCATTGGGAGTGGAAGTGACATTGGCTTACCTGTTTTTGCAATATCTGAAAAATATTTGTAGAGAGGTTTCTTCTGTGATTTTGCCGCAGCATGAGAGAAGGCGAGTGAAACACCAAGAATCGCATTTGCACCAAGCTTAGCTTTGTTTGGAGTACCATCAACTTCAATCATCTTCTTGTCGAGTGTTTCTTGATTAAACTGCTTCCCAACCAATGCTTTTCGAAGTGCTGTGTTCACATTTGCTACTGCCTTGAGTACACCTTTACCAAGGTATCGCTTCTTGTCACCATCTCGAAGTTCAATCGCTTCATATGAGCCAGTTGAAGCTCCTGACGGAACTGCAGCTCGACCAAATGAACCATCCTGAAGTACTACATCAACTTCAACAGTTGGGTTACCTCGTGAGTCGAGAATTTCTCGACCAACAATTGATTTAATTTTTGGAAGGAGACCTTTTGGAACCGGAGCCACCTTCGCTGCTTTCTTTGTAACAACTTTCTTTGCTGGTTTTGATGCCATATCTGTTTTTAAAATTTAATTAATTTACGGGTGGTATTGTATCATAAACTTCCTTGAAACTAAGGGGTTTACTTGAAGAAAAACCCGTTCTCCAGTAGTATCCTAGATATGGTAAATCTTGGATTCTGGAAAGATGTAAAAAAGAAGACAAACTCTGAGAAGAGACCGATATATGTGCTCGCTCCAATGGCGGATGTTACTGATGTTGCCTTTAGGAAGATGATCAATACATATGGTAAGCCTGATGTTACGTGGACAGAGTTTGTGTCTGCTGACGGGCTCATCCGTGCCACCCCAGAAGGGAAGATGAAACTGCTTAGGGATTTGAAATTCAATCCAGATATTGAACGACCTATTGTAGCACAGCTTTTTAGCTCACATCCAGAATATATGAAGCAAGCCGCGGCTCTTGTTCAGGAACTCGGATTTGATGGCATTGATATTAATATGGGGTGTCCCGACAAGGGTATAGAAAAGCAGGGTTGCGGATCTGCGATGATTAAGAACCCAGATGTTGCTGTTGCCGTAATTAAAGCTGCTAAAGAAGGTGCACCTAATCTTCCGGTTACTGTGAAGACAAGAATCGGATACAACAAGAATGAGCTTGAAACATGGTTACCAAAACTTTTGAGTGCAGAGCCTGCTGTGGTTACCATCCATGCAAGAACTCGAAAAGAAATGTCTAAGGTTCCGGCTCGATGGGAACATGTTAAACGTGCTGTTGAGATTCGAGATGCATATTTTAAAGACAAAGCAGGGGACAAGACACTCATTCTTGGGAATGGTGATGCACTCTCAATTAATGATGCATATGAAAAAGGAATGACTACTGGTGCAGACGGGGTCATGCTTGGCAGAGCAATATTTGGTAATCCGTGGCTTTTCAGAAATTTCGATACTGGAGAGATATATATGCCATCGGTTGAAGAGAGACTTAGCGTGATGATGGAGCATACGAGAGAGTATGTAAAGGAATTGGGGGATATTAAAAGCTTTGCGATTATGAAAAAACATTACAAAGCATACGTGAACCATTTTGATGGTGCTAAAGAGTTGAGATTAGAATTGATGGAGAAAGCAAATACTCTTGAGGAAGTGGAAGAAATCGTGAAAAGATTTCTGAAATCTATGCGGTAAAAGAAGAAGGTGCACCTACGAATAGGTGCACCTTTGTCCTCGGGTCAATTTATGTTGCCCGTAATGTAGCCATCGTTGATTCCGATGCTCACAAGGTTTGCTCTTTTGGGGAGCTCCTCATGAGCCATGATGAGTATGTGCATGACGTGAATCAAGGTTGCCATAACCTTGGCGTGGTATGGGTGTTTGGAACCTTTGATTATGTCGAAGAGCACTTTCATTTGAAGCAACTTCTTGTCGTCACGGTTACTCGCTTTAAGCCTGATCCTAAATGGTTTGTCTCCAGGTGGGGAAGCCATCTGGATTCCACCACTGACTTCAATCTGTGATTGGCCAGAAAGAATCTCACAGAGCGTCTGTGCCCAAGTGAATGAGACATCCCCAGGTTCGTCTGTGCTCGCATAGACATCTGCTCTCACGTACCAGAAGCCGCCTGGTAGAACGAACACGTCGTCATCGGGAGTCATCCACTTGGTATTTCTGGTCCCAAGTACCAAGCCTCCAGCAATCGCGTTGAGATGTAGGCAGTTGGCATGGATATACGTTACATCGTCATATTCGAGTCTTTTTCTGTATCCGTGTAGTGCTTTTTGTGAGAGTCCAGCAAAGGCCAGGGTGTGAGGATCTTCTGTTGATGATCCAGTGAGGTAGCCTTCAGGAACTTCGAAAAGCACACGTTTGAATCTGCAGCACTTTCCTTGCGCTGCGCCCTCGATCAGTTTTTTCCATGTGAGTGCGAACTTCTTGGTGAGTATCATGGCAAGTTTTGGTTTGTGGTGGAACTGTGGACTGTTGTCCGGTTTGTCAGAATATACAATATATATGTATTAAAGTCCATGAGTTTCTTTTGTTGGTGATAGGGGGTAAAATACAAAGGTATGTCAAAGAAAAATACTCCACAAGAATCTCATATTTCACTATATAGAAAATATAGACCTGTAGATTTTAAAGATGTTGTTGATCAAGATCATGTAGTTTCAGTTCTTGAACAATCCATAAAAGATGGATTGATCGGTCATGCGTATTTATTTCACGGATCGCGTGGAACTGGTAAGACAAGTATTGCAAGAATATTTGCTCGTGCCATTGGTACAACACAAAATGATTTGTATGAAATCGATGCGGCATCAAACACAAGTGTTGATGATATTCGTGCGCTTACAGAGGCTGTAAATACGGTACCTCTTGAATCAAAATACAAGGTATATATCTTGGATGAAGTACACATGCTCTCAAAGGCAGCATTTAATGCATTTTTGAAGACTCTTGAAGAGCCGCCAAAGCATGTCATCTTTATTCTCGCGACAACTGAAATTGAAAGGATACCAGAGACAATTCTTTCTCGATGTGAAGTGTATACATTTAAAAAACCAACAGTGGATATCCTAACTGGTGTTGTACAGAAGGTTTCAAAAAGTGAAGGATATACAATCGATGCCTCGGGTGCTGAACTTGTTGCGCTTCTTGGTGATGGGTCATTTAGAGATACGCTGAGTACTCTACAGAAAGTCATATCAGCATCAAAGGGTACAAGTATCTCAAGAGAGTTTGTGGAAGAAATTACCAATGCTCCAAAGTCTACATTGGTTAATGGATTTACTGAAGCATTGCTACGGAAAGATGCACAGAAGGCAATTGAACACCTTCACCTGGCACTTAGTGATTCAATTGATGTAAAATTATTCTCACAACTGTGTTTAGAGAGACTTAGAAGTGTTCTTTTGGTTCAGATTCAAGCAAAGAGCGGGGTGGATATAAAGGAGATTGATTCGATAAAAAAGACTGTTGAGGGTATTCCTGCCGCTCATACCGCTTCGGTTATCAAAAAGATATTGGAAATCCAGTATCAGATTGGAAAAACATATATCCCAATATTGCCACTTGAGGTGGTTGTGGGTGAAATTTGTGTATAATATGTACATATGCGTACATTCCTCATTATATTTTCATTAGCATTTTCTACTTTTGTATGCCCAACATATGCCGCATCACTTTCAATCGGTATCATTACTCCAAATGCTGATGTTGCGTCATTTACAACCATCACCTTTAAAGTTGAACCTTCAGGATTTACAGGTACCATGGCATACACGGTAAGTGATTCGTTTCCGGGAAGTACACTTTCAAATGCACATATAAATAAGTTTGGAGAGTTTAATTGGACTCCACAATATGCTGATGTCGGTACACATAATATTACGATTACTGCAACAGATTCAACGGGATATAAAGCGACTGTGAATCAAACACTTGTGGTTAGGGAACCAGGTGTCGTCTCAATCAAATCATTTACCCCTGGATCACATGTGTTTCCAGACAAAAACGTATCATTTAGTGTAAGTGCTCTGGGGTATGTGAATCCACAATTTTCTGTATCCGATTCTTTCTACGGCAGCACTGTAACAAGTAGGAATATGAGTTCTGATGGAAATTTCGGTTGGACACCGACAGAGAGGGATGTGGGCAGTCATAGCCTCACTGTGAGGGTGACTGGGGCGAATGGAAGAAACGACACGGTATATCAAACAATTGTGGTGCAAGGAATTAGGATCGAAGATGTATCAAATACAACATTACCATTTGGTAATGCACTAACATTCATAGTTAAGCCGTATGGTATTTCGTCACCAACATACAGAGTATCTGGTTCAATGCGTGGTAACACAATTGATTCGGGTACATTCAATGGAAACCGATTCACATGGGTGCCAACAAGGCAGGATGTCGGACAGCATACAATTACAGTCACTTCAGTTGATATGTACAATCAGGTCTCAACTGCAAAAGTGAATGTGACCGTGACATCATCAACAGGAAATACATCTCCGGTTGTTTCAACTCCAAAACCCGTACAGAAGTTTCAATTTACTAAAAATCTTTCAGTGGGATCAAAAGGTGTTGATGTTACTGAACTACAGAAACGATTGAAAGAGGAAGGTTTTTTCACTGGACCAGCTAATGGAAATTTCGGTCCTCAAACAAAAGTGGCGGTACAGAAATATCAGAAAGCAAAGAATATTTCTCAACTTGGAAATGTTGGTCCAGCAACAAGAGCGATGTTGAACAGGTAGGTGATACATTGATTTGTTACTCCTGAAAATTAAAGAGCTTGCTAGTTGATAGTTTAAAGCTTTGCTCCGATGTTGTGTCCGTAATATTCGTGAGACTGTGATTAGAATCAAGAAATTAAGAACTAATGTGCTCTAGAGTAAATTTACGTGCATTATCGTCGGTTGAGACTATCATTTCATTTGCATATTAAAAATAAGTCAACTTAGCACCTAGCTCTTTCAGAGCGACTTCAACCGAAGGATACTTAACCTCCTCGAGAATCTCAATCGGTTTTGTTGTATGCCAGGTATACCCTGTCAGCTCCTCTTCAGTGTGTTCGAAACTGTCAGGTGCTAGTTTATATATAGAAACAGGTACTTGTAATCGTTCCTTTAAGCTATTGGGAATCGACAAGTCGACACCGTGTTCTTCCACATCTAATCCGACACCTTCATCTGTTGACCAAGGGAAGGAATGAGCTGCTGCATAAGCGGGTAAGGGTTTTGCGTAGATGGCAGAGTAATCTATCTTACCTTGAGGTGTATATCGTTTTCTTGGTTCTAGTGTTTTGATGTTTTGTGTTGTTGATCCGTGATATAGATATTTCATATGGATTTTGATGTGTCTCGGTCTCTTAATGACTGCTGTTGTTCCCTGGTCTGGAACAATGTAGGGTGAGACCTTGTAAAGGCATTCTAGCATCTTTTTGTATACCAAACTGACCGTCTTGGTCTAGGGGGATTACAGTAGCTTCATGTATGTTTCAGCAACAGTGCCCGCATCAATAGCTTCTTTTAATTCATCTTGAGTAAGAAGACAAAATTGCCTTGCACTGTGCACTGGTATTTTTTCAAGACTTGCCTCAAATTCATACACATAGCGTTTCGATCCGTTCTCAAACTCACAGAATGCTCGAGGATGGACCTGAACGACCTGCGGCACTTCACCGATATCGTCGAGAGACGCTCTTCTGAAAGCATCCTCAGGTAATTCATCGACCCTGACGATAGTGGCAATGGGAGCACCCCATTTTCCTTCGTACAACTTCTTAAGCCCTCCGTCCTTTTGCTCAACTTTTGAGAGAAGTATTTTGTCTTCTATAAACACCTTTACATACACGGTTTCAAGAATATCTGAAACCTTATCAATTTCTCCTCTTGGTTTTTCGCCAATTCTTTCTCCGTCGAGATTAAAGATATAGACTGAGTCTTTTTGCATGCTTAGTTAATACTAACTTACTTATTGGATATTCGATAGCGAGTTACCCCTTTGGGTATTTCGGTCTATCACATGACTGCTGGCTGTCTCGGGCTAGAACCGTGGGAGGTTAAGCCCTGTAAGCCGGTTTCAACTATTTTAGCATGAGTAGATCGACGTATCTCGAGCGCTATTTATTTTGTCGCAAGGAAGCTTTAAAATTATTGAGGTCCTTTGTGCTTTCGATCAACCACTTATCATTTTTATCTTGCAAATTTTGTTGCAACTTTTGGAAATCAGTATCAAGACGATTTAATTTACACACGTACTCATCTTCACCCTTAGAGATTGAGTAGATGCCGCCACCAATTAGAACCAGACTAAGTATTGATAGTAAGACAATATGCCAAAGTTTCTTTCCTGTTGAATCGATAAAATATAGTAAAAAGGTAATGAAACAAAATATTGCGCCTAAAATAAATAAACTGAATCCCATTATACGCAAATAATCACAGACCGTTTTTAAAATTTGAATCTCAATTATTAGAAAAGCAAGAAAAGAAGCAAAAATACCGAGTATAGTAATAAAATTAGCAGTCTGACTATCTTTTAAGTCAGTTATTGCCTTCGAAATATAAAGTTGTATATTTTGGTCCGGATTAGACTCAACGGACGACTTTGGACTTATTGACCCTGCCTTTTCTTCAAATTTAAATTCTGAACTCATAGGTTTATATCGGGTATCAGAGCTTTAAGTGCAAAGTAATAGACTCGCCCAGAATGACTGCCGACCAGCATCACCATAGGAATTGTAGGTCCGCCAATAACAAAAGACCCCGATAAATCATTTTGTATTGGTTGATTCACAAAACCGTCGATTATAGAAACAGGTTCATTTATACCTAAGATACTCGAGCGAGTGTCAATTGCTTTTTTGATTTTCTCTTTATATTCTGAAAAAATTATCTGTGCCATGTTAAGTAATTATAACCTATCTCGAGCGGGATAACCTAGCTCAAATTGGCTGCGAGACTAGGACTCGAACCTAGATACTCAGGACCAAAACCTGATGTCCTACCATTAGACGATCTCGCAATGGAGCCTAGAATATCATTTTGTAACCTTAAAATCAACGAAAAAGCCCGTAACGGAGTACGGACTTTTCTGCCTTTCAAAGTCCAATGAGATACGGCATGCCGTATGTGTGCCAGAGGACATTGAGTATGAGCATGATGATGAAGAGGGTGATGGCGTTGTGTGGGGATTTCTTGTATTCGTTCATGGCTGTGTTGCTGGGTGAAAGTGCGTTTCTACAAAGAGCTTTTGTATAATGATACAGAAAACATTGACCAATATCAATATTTGCTGTATATTGTGTGAGTAAGAAGTAATCTCAATTGTTTGTACTACGTACAGTAATTTTGCTCACATATGAGCCCATCTGACACAGAGGAGATTCATTAGTCGTCTTACGTTACCCATAAAGACTAATAGAGCTTGTACGATAGATACGAGCACCACACTTTTGTATATACGTAGAAAAGAATCACAGAATTCTTTCAAGGCAAAAGTCCAAAGATACACATGTTTAAGAGAAAATTTATGAAAGGTGACCGACCGAAACGGCCGGCTAAACTGGCGCCTCAGGGACCAGTTGGGACAGTTAAGAAAGTTGGAAAGTACGCATATGATGCTTCATATGATCGTTTTGCCGACTATCTTCCAAAACACATGGCTCCAATTGTAGAACAGGAGGCAGGGGATTTTGTACGTGAACGACGACAGTCGTTTGGTAGAGGAACACAAAGTTTCTCATCAAGAGCTCCACAAAGAACTCGAACTGCTGAATCACGAGGTGGTTTTGATGCACGAGAGAGATATCAGGAAGGTGGTGACAGGCCACGATATGACAGACCGATGAGTGGTGGAAGTAGATTCGGTAGATCAGGTGGTAGAGGATTTGGTGGAGGACGACCTTCACGATTTGGTGGCAGATCAGGTGGTTCACGATTTAATAATCCAAATATGATTCGAGGTCCACAAGGACAACTCATTGATATTTCTAAGTTTGTAAACAAGGCAGATGTTAAAGAGGAAGTGGAGGTATATACACCAACACATCACTTCACTGATTTTGAAGTGTCAGAAGGTTTGAAGACAAACATTGTTGCTAAGGGATACAAAGTTCCATCTCCAATCCAAGACAAATCAATCCCTGTAGTACTTACAGGTCGAGATGTTGTAGGTATTGCAAACACTGGTACAGGTAAAACTGCAGCATTTTTGATTCCTCTCATCGACAAGGTATTCAAGGATCCAAAACAACAAGTACTCATCATGGCCCCAACACGAGAGCTTGCAATTCAAATTGATGATGAGTTTCGAGCCTTCTCAAGAGGTATGAAACTCTTCTCAGTATGCTGCGTTGGTGGTGAATATATTGGTAAACAACTTCGAGAGTTGAAATATTTCAACAACTTCATCATCGGTACCCCAGGACGACTTAAAGATTTGATTGAACGAGGGAGAATTAACCTCGCATCATTCAACTCTGTTGTTCTTGATGAAGCTGACCGAATGCTTGATATGGGATTCATCGGAGATATGCGATATATTATGAGTTTGATGCCAAAAGAGAGACATACATTGTTCTTCTCTGCAACACTCTCACCAGAAATTGAAAAACTCATCCATGAGTTCTTGAATGATCCTGTAAGAATTTCGGTAAAGACACGAGATACATCTAAAGCTGTTGACCAGGACATTGTCCGAACAGAAGGTAGAAACAAAATCGATGTGTTGATGGATCTCTTGCAAGACCCTGAATTTAGTAAAGTACTCATCTTCGGACGAACAAAGCACGGAGTTGAGAAGCTGGGGATCATGCTTCAGAAGCTTGGTCTTAAAGCCGTATCAATTCACGGTGACAAGAATCATGCACAGCGACAGCGAGCACTTAAGATGTTCAAAGAAAACGCTGTTCAGGTTCTCATTGCAACCGATGTTGCGGCACGAGGACTCGATATTCCAAACGTAACTCATGTAATTAACTTTGACATCCCACAGTCATATGAGGACTACGTACACCGAATCGGACGAACAGGACGAGGAGGGAAGACCGGAAAAGCCCTTACGTTTATTGATTAAATTTAAGAACTATAAAAAAGCAACCTGCATTGGTTGCTTTTTTATTATTATATGATATAATTTTTATGGTTAAATCGTTCCCGTTATGAGACACCATTGGATTGTCTGGTTAGTCGTCTCAATCTTAATCTTCTTAGTTTGCGTGTTTTTCCTGCAGCCATTCAAGGAATCGCAAATTAAGTCGGATATTCTAAGGTCAAACAACATGGCCAGAGAAGCTTTCGAGCAGATTGAAGGACGACCGTGAAGCTCTGCAGAGCGACACAAACTTCGGAGCCGTTCGGTCTTGTACCGGACGGCTCTCTTTTTTATGACAAAACTATTACTTACTCAAGCCCTGAACAACCTCCCACATCTTTGCACCGTTACTTCCTTTACATAAAATGACAGCATCTGCTTTACAGTGCGTAGTAATATACGAGATAGCTTCTGAGTTTGAAGGGCAATGTGTTTTTTGAAATGCTGCACTGTCTGTGTGTAGTAATGATGCATCGATACCGACATATATCACCTCAGAGAATGTATATTCTTTGAGTGCTTCATTGATCCGTCCATATCCTGTCCGTAGATATGTACCAAGTTCTTTAAGTTCCCCAAGGACTAAAATCTTTTGTTGTGTAGGGTAGAGTGTTGCGGTTGCTTTGATTGAAGCAATTACTGAATCGGGATTTGCATTGTATGTGTCATCAATGAGTATGCATTTTGTATTTTGTATTATTACATTTTGTATATGAAATCTACCTCTGTCGTTTGTAGCTGATGCAAGTCCAGAAAGGACAGTGTCTAGTGGTATATTGAGAATATGTGACATTGTTAGCACTAGAAGAGCGTCATCAACAAGGTGTGGGGCGCTAATACCTATACCAGAAAGTTTTTGTAATATGTCTTCGGTATCATATATATGTTCAATGTACAACTTACCTGCAAGTTGTACATTCGCTTTTGTTTTTTTAGAAATATATTTGGTGTATGTGTCTTTCTCTAAAAGCACATAGGAACCATTCTCTGGAAGGGTGGTTCCTATGAACCCTTCTTCATCAGCGATTGCCTCAAGTGTACCGAAAAATTCAATATGGGCTGCACCAATATTAGTTGTAATACCATGTGTTGGTTTTGCGATTGAGCATAACAGTTCAATTTCCCCTTTGTGATTTGATCCAAGCTCTATGACTGCTAGTTTGTGTGTTTTTCTCAAAGACAGGATGGTTAAGGATACGCCGATATCATTGTTGTTGTTTTTCTGTGTATACAATACTGCTTCCTCGCCAACATATGCTTTACATACTGACGCAAGCATATTCTTAGTAGTAGTTTTTCCATTGCATCCACTAATTCCAATTACTGGAATATCAAACATGTCTCGATATGTACCTGCGAGTTCATGTAATGCTTTGGTGGTGTCTTCAACATACAAAAGATGTGTTGCTTCAATATCTTGAATATATGTATTGTTTTTCTCTACAATACATACTGAAGCTCCTTTTGTGATTGCTTCTCTAACAAATGAATGACCGTCAAATTTTTCTCCCTTGATTGCAATGTATATATCGCCCTTGGCGATGGTTCTGGTATCAATGGAAACATTTGTGTGTTCTTCTTGAAGTTGTGTGAGTATCTTTTCGTACATATATCTATTCAAGCACTGAGTCTCCAGCAACAAATCCAGTAGTCCAACATAGCTGGAGACTGTATCCACCTGAAGGTCTGTCGATATCTAATACATCACCGACAATGTGTAGGTTTGGATATTTCTTTGAGCTCATGTTTTTCCATTCGATTTCATCAAGTGAAATACCACCTGAGGTTACTATGGCTTTCTGTGCACCTAGAAGTCCATCGACTGTAAGTTTTAGATCCTTCAGGGTATGTACTAATCGGTTACGCTCATCTTTGGTGATGGTACTACATGTTTTCTCAGGGTTTATACCAGAAAGCATGAGTATGATGGGGTAGAGTGCACGCGGTTGGGTCCCTAAAATATCACCATGTACTGATCCGAATGCATTCTTAATTTTTTTCACATTTTGACTTTTGAATGTCTCGAGAATATTCAAATCAATTTCTTTATGATTCATTTTTGGAAACAAATCTATATGTATTGTCACATCAGCATATTTTAATATCTCCCCAATATCTTTACTCATATTCAAAATTGTTGGACCTGTAACACCAAAGTGGGTAAACAGTATCTTTCCGTCTTTGTAGAACTTACGAGTGTTATCTTCAAATACACTGATCCGTATATTTTGTAGAGTTATACCCTGAAGATCTTTAAACCATGACATCAGTGGAGATACGATATTTTTTACTGTCCTTGTCTCTTCAATATTGTCTGGTTTTGTTTTGAGTTTAATGGGAACTAATGATGAGTCTGGTTCGCTTACGGTGTGTCCAATTTTTTGTAGCCACTCAAAACCCTCTCCAGTTGATCCCGTCTCAGGGTGTGATTTGCCACCAGTTGCTAAGATGAAAGCTTTTGCGAACAATACACCTTTCTGTTTTGTGTTTACCCCGGTAATCTTTTCACCATCGAGTACAAAACCTGTCACTTCCGTATCTGATTGAACTACCACCTTGTTTTTCTTAAGGTCTCGAACAAGTACATCCCATACTGACTGAGCTTTGTCAGTCACTGGAAACACACGTTTCTCATTTTCGACTTTTGTGAATAGTCCGCGTGTATGGAGATATTCGAGGGTGTGTTGTACATTCCACTTCGAGAAAGGGGAAAAGAGATATTTTCCTGCATCACGGTACTTCTCAAGAAGTTTTCGTGTATCAAACTCTGCATTGGTTACATTGCATCTACCACCCCCGGTTATGAGGAGTTTTTTACCAAGAGTACTGTTTTTCTCAAGAAGTAGCACTCGAAGGCCTCGTTCTGCGGCCCTGTTTGCAGCCATCATGCCTGCAGGGCCACCACCTATGACAATGACATCATAGATTGTTGGTTTTTGTGAGGTCTTGGTTTTTTGCATACGTCAATCCTAGCATACTTTTCATCATCTGATATTATGAATTCCCGATGAAGATATTATGGTTCACATGGAAAGATATGGAGCATCCATTCGCTGGGGGAGCTGAGGTGGTAAATGAGCTTCTAGCAGAACAGATGGTTAAAGATGGACATGAAGTAATTTTCTTGGTGGGGGATTTTGGAAATCCAAAAACTCCAAACCATAGAACAGAAGTGACTCGGAAAGGTTTTAGGGTCATACGACTTGGAAATCAGTGGACATTGTATGCTCGAGCTATGATGT
Source organism: Candidatus Tayloriibacteriota bacterium (assembly GCA_018883165.1). Classification (GTDB taxonomy): domain Bacteria; phylum Patescibacteriota; class Minisyncoccia; order Phycocordibacterales; family CAIZLB01; genus VEQN01. Next base: position 26,994 of record VEQN01000001.1, on the reverse strand, counting down.
ACTATTTTACACATTTGCGTGATTGGCCAGATCTTATTATAGATGAGAGTAACGCGGTACCGTTTTTTGTACGCTTCTATGCCAAACAAAGGAGTATATATTTCATTCATCAACTTTCACGTAAAGTATGGTTCTATCAAATGTTCTTTCCTGTGCATATATTAGGATATCTCCTTGAGCCAATATATGTGTGGCTCATGAGAAAGTCTCTCACTGTAACTATTTCAGAGAGTACCAAGAAAGATTTGCTTCGATTTGGATTTAAGAAAGATAATGTTCATGTACTTACTCAATGTACAGAGATTTTGCCAGTGAAATCTTTAGATGTGGTTGTCAAAAGAAGAAATCCAACAATGCTTTCTTTGGGAACAATTAGACCAATGAAAAGAACACATCTTGTCATACAAGCATTCGAGGAGGCCAAGAAAAAGATTCCTAACCTAGAACTTATCGTGTGTGGCATGGCGGTGGGTTTGTATGGGGAATATATATTTAAACTCATCAACAATTCACCGTACAAAGATTCCATAACATACAAAGGTAAGGTGACTGAAGAAGAGAAAGTAAGATATATGGCAGAATCTCATGTCATATGTGTCAGTTCGATTAAAGAGGGGTGGGGACTCATTGTGACGGAGGCAGCGTTAAACGGTACACCAGCAGTTGTATACAATGTAGATGGTCTCAGAGACAGTGTCATTGATGGTGTTACAGGGTTACTTACAACAGAGAACACCCCAAAGGGTATGGCCGATTCCGTTGCGCGTCTCTTAAGTGATGACAAGATATATCGGAGTATGCAAGTGAAGGGACTTGAGTATGCAAGGAAATTTACACCTGAAAACATGTACAAAGATTTTAAAAAATATGCAGGTATATAATCCAAAAATATCAATTATTGTACCAACGAGGAATTCCGCACATACTTTAGGTGCATGTTTGAAGTTAATTCAAGAACAGACCTACAAGAACATTGAAACTATTGTAGTTGATAATCAAAGTACGGATGATACGGTATCAATTGCAAAAAAGTATACTGACAAGGTATATACAAATGGGCCGGAAAGAAGTGCACAAAGAAATTTTGGTGCATCAGTGTCCTGTGGCGAATACCTGTGCTTCATAGACAGTGATATGGAAATCGGATCCGTATGTATTGAGGAGTTCGTGGAGTCACTAAAGAAATTCGAACAAAAAGAAAAGGTAGTTGGAATCATTACCGAGGAATCATTTGGTGTTGGCTTTCTAGCGAAAGTAAAAAAAATGGAACGTAGTTTCTATATCGGAAACGACGAAATAGAGGCGCCTCGTATATATTCTGCACATATATTCAGACAGGTTGGTGGGTACGACGAAGGATTGACTGGTGGTGAAGATTGGGATTTGTACGATAGGGTAAAAGGTTTGGGTGTGAGGGTGTATCGAACAAAAGATAGGATATTACATAACGAAGGTGAGTTGGATATTGATACGATAATTCGTAAGCGTTTTTTGTATGGCAAGGCATTTAGGAAGTATGTTCAGAAAAAGAGTAATAGAAGTAATATGAAAGGTAGAGGAATTATCCAAAGAATGAATATATTTCTCTGTCATTGGCGAGATGGTCTTAAAGATCCATTAGTGTACCTGGGTGTGTTTTTTGCAAAAGTCATTGAATTTTGGGCTGCATTTCTTGGTATGATGGTGGGGTATATACGGAAATAGTATGAGATATGTACACATATTAAATGGTATTACATCTGAAATATCTGGAGGAGATCAACATGCTCTGAGGTTAATGAGCACGCAGGTAAAAGAAGGTGCACAAGTATCTGTCATATCAAGCAGTATTCTAGAAGATTTATCTAAACCGCAGTATGTTACGTTCGATGTATACAGAGAATCGACTCCGGTTCCATATGGTGTAAGATTGTTTTTAAGATACATATATAGGACATGTCTTTCGGTATTGAAAGTGAGACAATACAAGAAAGATGATGTGTTCATCGCTTCGTCACACTTTTTCTTTGATGTATTACCACTATTTTTCACCCCATCAAAGAAAAGATATTGTTATGTTCATCATATTGTATCGACCCAAGGGAGAAAAGGTATAACAAAAATATATCACGCTGTCTTTGAAAGAATTTCATTCTTTATACTAAAAATACTTAATGTTGGAATTGTATCTGTGTCACAGGTGATCACGGAAGTTCTTGTTGGACAATTCAATTTTAGTCGGGAATTAATTTTTCAATCATCAAATGGTATTGATGAAAAATATACTGACTCACTAAACGTAGAAACGGGTAGTTCAAATGACATTGTATATTGCGGTAGAATGCATCGAAGTAAAGGTATATATACATTTGTCGATACAATCATTATGCTACGTAAAAGAGGGTTTGATATTACTGCTGCGTTGCTTGGATCTGGACCTGAACTAAAAAATTTGAAGGCGTATATCGAATCGAGGGGAATGTCACCTCACATTAATGTGCCAGGATATGTAAGTGATGAAGAGAAAATCGGTGTGTATCAGAAATCAAAGGTCTTTTTCTCAGCTTCAACTGAAGAGGGTTGGGGAATAGCAATGGGTGAAGCATTAGCTACTGGTTTGCCTGTGGTTTCATTTTCAAACCAAGAGATGAAGAGGGTATGGGGAGAAGCCATATGTTTTGTGGGAGATAATACTATTGATGCGGCAGTAGAAGTCATTCTAAGAATTCTTGATGGAAGGCAAAAAAGAGATGAAGATGCTGTAAGAGAAGTACTTAAGAAATATGATTGGGATATAGTGCTTCAGAGGGAGCATGACTTTCTCTCAGAGGAAAAGACAGTGCGAGATATTTTGGTTTTAGGTTCGTACGGGCGTGGAAACATTGGAGATGATGTTTTTCTATATGCGATTAGAAAACATATCGATGAACGAAGGATATATATAAATTGCGCAGATACCTCACTTTTACCTGATGACCTACATGGAGTGTTTAGAACAATTGATACGCATTTTTTTCGTCATTGGATACACAAGATACATGTGTTCTTTGGTTTGAAATATATCATATATGCCGGTGGTGATGTGTGGACATTGATGTTTGAAGACAGAATAAAGAGAAAGCATTTATATAAAATGTTATGTGTGAATCTCGTAGCTCGAATATGTGGAAAAAAAGTTATATATCTTGGTACTGGTGTCGGGGATTTGGATTCATTGTCAGTGTTTCTCTCGAGAATGACTTGTCTTTTTACTTCATATGTTGTCTTTAGAGATCAGGAGTCAGCGAGAAAACTTCATTTGAGCCGTAATGTATATTCAGTACTTCCAGATCTGGCCTCACAATTAAAAATTGAAGGTGCTATATCTAGAAAAAAACAAATAGCATTTTCTCTATTGTATTTTGTACCAAACCCAAAGAAGAATTATACACATATTCGTGATGCGTATATTTCTTTAGCACATGAGTACATACAAAAAGGGTATGACATTGTGTTGGTACCTTTCCTAAAGACATCTGAAGTTGTGGAAGATGATCTGTGGGTTGCTAAAGATATTATGAAATATATACCGAAGGAGTATATGCATCATATACGTATATGTACCGATCATTCTATCTTTGGTGTTACTCAGGTGTTTAAGGAATCGATTCTGGTTGTAGCTTCTCGGTTACATGCTTCAATACTAAGTGTCCTTTCTGAAACTCCTGTTATAGCGATTTCATATAGAGGGAAGGTTTCTCGTGCGATGGCTGATATGGGGTTATCACAATTTGTACTCAACATTGATGATATCAACAAGCTAAGTACCACAGTTTCATATATACTAGACACATATCCTGATGCTTTACAGAGAGTGTCTGAAGCAAAAAAGCACGTTATAGAATATGGAAAAAATTACAAAGCAATCATTGATAAACATATATCTTAATGTACGTGCATTCTTGCAACGTATATACGCTAAAGATATATGGGTGTTTGTAACTTTTTTGTGCTTCTATGCAATCTTACTGTTTGGTGCAGTGAAAGGTCTTGGTCAGTATTGGGATTGGAGTTTTCCATATTACCAGGATCAAGTTAAAAATGTCTTTTGGAACTACGCATTCAGTTGGCTAGGGGCTGATACAGGTGCTCCATTACCGTACATGTCTGACTACTATGTCAGAATGATCTTTTCTTTGTTTGGATTTCTCCCACCTGAGCTATTCAGATATGGTTTAGTTGTTACACTGCTTGCGCTGATATCTTTTGGTGTATACAAAATATTACAAAAGTCTTCACAGGAGAATTTCATTTTACTGTACCTTGCGGCTGCGTTTGCTGCGGTGTTAAATCCGCTCATTTTCTACAAACTTCTTGCAGGACATGTTAATTATCTAATCTCATTAACTATATTTATATACCTCATCTACTTCATGTTCTTTGTGTTTCAGAACACAAAGCGTAGATATGGTCTGTTACTCTCATTGTTCTTTGCTTTCATTGGTGCTCAGATTCAATTTTTTGTATTTGCTTTGTTGTTTCTCTTTGTCTTTTTCTTGGTGTATAAGGAGAAAAGATCTATTCAGGCGGTATTGTTTGTGTTTGTTATTAGTTTCTTAATTAATTTACCTTGGCTATCCAATTTCTTGGTAGGAGGTATACATATTTCTCAAGTAAGTGAAGTTGCTTCTAAGGCAAGTTTTAAGGATTTAGCTTTGGATTCGTACAAAGATATCCTGAATATGACTTTCTCAAAAGCTACTCTGATCGATCGCTTTTATGATGCTCCTGTGCTCACGTCGTTCTCTTCGCTATGTATCCTTCTATTAATCTTTGTTCTCGTCAGAAGAGGAAGTAGGGTGCGTGAAATTCATTCAGTATTTGTATTAATGATCTTTGCGTTGTTGTGTTTGGAGCTCTCAACATTTATGTTTGCTGATTTGTATTACGGAAAAGTATTACTTCCGATGTTCCGTGAGTTTGGGCATCTTGGCCCAGTTGTCCTACTGTTCTTAGTCTTGTCTCTAGCACAATGGCCCATAGCACGAAGGGAAAAAATGTTTCTAGCTGTGTTGCTGGGTGTATTTATTCTTGCAAACATTCCGGCTTTTGCATTTAAGTTGCCACGTGCTGATTTTTCAATGATTCGAGAAAAATTCGCAGAGTTTAAAAAAGAGATTGATACAGACAGTTCTTCGTATAGGATACTCACATATCCATTCTTTTCTCCATACAGCTTCAACTTTTTACCAAAAAGAGATGGTGACAAAGGGATCTTGTTAAGAAATGCAGGGCATGACAGCTTCATGACTTTCTCAGGCAAAAGCAGAATCAGTAATTTGGTTCCAGCTCATACACTTTACAATTCACCTCAATATCTCCTAAAGAAGAGTTTGAATCTCGATGTATTAAATCCATACAATGTTAAATATATTTTTGATATGACAGGTATATATACCTCTGAGTATACAAGGTATATCTCAAATGAAGTGGTGAAGAATAATATGGATGTGTTTAATCAAGATCCCAGTTTCTTTGATCGATTGATGCATCTAAATCCTGGTAGGTTACGTAAGGTTTCTGAGAATGTGTATTCAGTACAGAATGCATCAGGTAATGTGTTTGCATTTACAGATTTGTATTGCATCAAATCAACAGAATGGAATTCAATCTTTGAATTCCAGAGACTCTTTGGTGCGTATGGTTACGCTACACGAGGAAATTGTGATTCAAATAGGCAATCAAGTATTGTTAACTTGTCAGAATTAACTAGAAGAAAAAATGTTGATACAAAATCTGGCACATTAAGATTTGAGACAGGTAATATGTTTGCTGGGCAGGATATCTCCTTGTATACAGCTCGAAACATGCAAGGGTATTATGCAATACTTACCAATGGAACTATTCGGATATATACCAGAAACAAAGGTAATATTACAATTAATGATATAGACTTGTTGCAGGCGAATTCGAACAGTGATGTTGCATCTGTAAAAACTGAACGTAATACACGATATTATATATACACACAGGGTAAAATACTTGGTATCCCTGAGAATGTTGAGATATATATAGGTGCGGTAACTGATATTGACGAACTTCGTATTTTCAAAGAAGGAAAGAATCTGCTATCACGTGAGTTGACTCCGGTGGCATATGACCCAAATAATATGCACATACTTGCATATGATTATCGTGGAGTTGTGGGTGGGGAAGCTGGGCATGTAATACGTGGTTTTGAAAATGACCAGAATATGGTTGGGGATACTTTGATTTTGGATGAATCAAGATGGAATAGTTACCTGAAAATATATGGTGTAAATTCCATTTCTTCAACAAAACAAAAGTTAAAATTTGAGTTTAAAGATGGGAATGGTATTGAATATCAGAATAAGAAGTTCTCGGTTCTTGTACCAGTAGCATCTGTACCAGTAGATATTGAATCTGGGTATATACGAACTCAGTTACGTGTGGGTGATATAGAAAGTTTAAAATATAATCAGCCGGGGTATACACTTAAGAATGTGATACAAAACGGAAATTTCGAGAATGGTGTTTGGAATAAGGATGTAAGTATTTGTCACAAGAACTCTCCGCTCGATACATTCAAGTATCAAGGTATTAATAAAGAATTTAAAACAGATGGTTCAAATTCTTTAGAACTTAGAGCAAAGAGAAATGTTGTATGTGCAAAAAATACATTCCCTGTAACTTCAGGAGGAACCTATGTACTTACATTTGATTACTGGGGCACTGCGGATAAAGCATCATTTAGAATTGATTATGATGATCCAGGTAAAACTCAATTTAGAGATTCTCGTGCAACAAAACGAGGTGGATGGAATACATACGAAAAGAATATTCAAGTCCCAGTAGGTGCAACAAGCGCTACCGTGTATTTATTCTCAAGAGGTTCAGAAAGTGATGAAACTGTTGTAAATTTGTATGACAAAGTGAGTCTCATTGAATTACCAAATATTGATAGGTCAATGTACGTTGTAGGTAAGCGAACGGTTCAACACAAGGAGCCTGCTTGGGTTTCATACAAAGAAGAAAATCCAGCAAAAACAACTGTGACTGTCACACAGGCTACGGACCCATTTTATCTTGGTTTCAGTGAAGCGTATCATCCAGACTGGAAATTGAGACCTGCAGTTACAAAAGGTGGTATTTCTGCAAACCCAATGCATACTGCTGGTGTATTCAAGGAATCAGATCATTATCGCATTAATGAATACTTTAATGCGTGGTATGTAGACCCTGTTACATTCTGTACTACGGAGGAGCAGAGTTGTATCAAACACCCTGATGGTACATATGATATCAGGTTAGTTATTGAATTCTGGCCACAGCGCTGGTTTGTGATATTTCTAAGCATTTCATTCCTGACTCTTTTGATATGCTTCTTCTCAATCATGCATGCGTATCATCTTGATCATATTGACTACGGTGCGTTGTTTCGGAGAAAACCTAAAGATATACTATAGGGTATGTCACTCCGGCAAGTACATATTTTAGGATTAATTATTGCCTCATTTTTCTCTGTACTATTCCTTCTTCACTTCGGTGTCTTTGGGTATGTTCTACAGCTTGATATGATTTTCGGTCCTGAGTCTGCGTCAGCGGGTCTTTCAAGTTTTATAGAACAAGGCTCAGTGTATGGTTTATTGATATATATCGGATCAAATATTTTTGGTGTTGAATTATTTCAAAGGGTGTTAGTAGGTGGTATTTTGTTTGCGTCCATATATATTCCATATATATCTTTGTACTACATATATCAAAAGAACGAGTTTGGGCACATTCTTGGATATATATTAGGTTCGATATTAATGGCTTGTAATCCGTATGTATATTCAAGGCTATTAGCAGGGCAGTGGGGCCTCGTGTTTGGATACATACTCATACTACCACTGATATCTACATTGTATTCGATGCACCTTGGTACTCGAAAGAAAGTACTCTTCTTGTCCCTCGTGCTACTTCTTCAGGTTATTTTTGCATCACATATCGCGATAATATCCATTTTCTTTGTATGCGCAGTGTTAGTATATATGAAGGAGTATAGACAGATACTTCATGTTTGCTCATATCTACTACTTGCAGGTATCTGGTTTTTGCCGCAAAAAATTCTGTATATACTTCGCTTTGATACAGGTAATGGAGGTGTATTTTTTAAGTCACCGACAGTGCTTGAAGCAATATCATTCAAGGGGTTCTGGCTTGAGAGTGAACCTTGGGTGGGTAATTTTTTTCTTCCATTGAGAGATATGCCCAATATAATTTTGGTCATGACTGCAATCATTCTTTTGTCCGCAATGTATGCGGTATATGTACAAAGGAGGGATACACGTGTACACCTTATGGTTGCTCTATATTGTATATCGTTATTGTGTACGGTATATGGATCATATATATTTGCATATGTACCCCTATTTGATTCGATATTCAGAGATACAAGTAAGTGGCAGAGTGTGGTGGTTGTGCTAACTGTGATTTCTTTCGTGCACACATATATACATTTGAAAAGTAGGTATACACGGTATCTTTTAATGTTACCACCATTGTTTTTAGTTGTTACATTTTCAGTAGGTTTACTATCGTCGGTACATGCATATACGTTCACAAAGTCAGTGACTGAGATACGAGCTGAGCTTTCACAAAGAAAAGGATGCATGGTACTTGTCCTCCCTTGGTATCAATATTACACGAACGTGTACATGAAGGATGGGGAGGTGGTTTCTCTTCTTACCGCTAATCCAGCCAGACATATATATCCATGCACTGTTCTTTAAAGTAAAGATGCAGGTGTTTTACCCGCTAGAGTTAATGGGGTTGTGGATCAGCTATACATCGAGATTGATTCGTATATTAAACAACCAATACAATATCAGAGGGATAATGAAGCGAAGTTCATATCGACACTTATGTCACATGGTGTAACTCATATATTGTTAGACACATCAGTAACTAGTGAAGACCGGTACGCGTATGCCTTTTTGGAAGGTTTAGAACCGAAAAAATATAATTTCAAAGAGGTGAGGGGTGGGTATATACTGTATGAACTTTGAAACTTGGTAATTTATTGGTAAAATACGGATATATGAAACACGTACTTCTTCTGGCAACATTATTTTTGTGCAATGCTTCTACAATAGAAGCAGCTGTTTCTTACGGTGGCTCTGCTGCACCTACAGGATATAGTAGTGGGGGAGGATCATTTGTATTTCCGACACAGGTACTCACTGCAACTACAAGTAGTGCTTCAAATACAGTTCAGGCATCAAGTTCTATTCAGGCACCCGTATTCTTCTTTTATAGCTACCTAAGACCTGGTTCACGTGGCCTTGAGGTAAGTGAATTACAGAAGCGACTTGTTGCTGAAAAATATATGACAGGTCCTGTTACAGGTTTCTTCGGGACAAAAACATTCCAAGCAGTAACTTTGTTCCAGAAAGAGAATGGAATACCAGCAATCGGGTTTGTTGGCCCACTTACACGCGCGGTACTTAATTCACGGTAGGTGAATATATCACTTAAAACAAAATACATACTACGATATACTTGTGGTATGTATTTTGTTCTGTTACTCATCACTCTTCTGGGTCCATCTTCAGTTGATGCTGCTACGACAACTAAGTCAGTGTGGATTCAAAGTGTTCCTTGTACAGATATCACTGAAATCATTCAATATCAATCTAGTGATTCAAAGACGAAAGGGCAAGTGACCAGATTGCAGAATTTCCTCATTCAGCGTGGTTTTCTGTCAGGGACATCTACAGGTTTTTTTGATATCGCATCGGTAGCAGCGTTGAGAAAGTATCAATTGAAATCTAAGATGGCAGATTTGGGTATTACGGATGCAAGAACAAGGCAACGGATAAAAAATGATACATGTACCAAGGAACAAATTAATGAGATCTCAAAAAAGATCAAGGCAACAACTGCAAGACCGAGAGGTTTAACACCGACACTTTCAAGAACAGATACCAGAAGAGTGGATATCACCAAGCCGTTGGCACTTGAAGATGTTGTGATCACAAAAACAACTGCTGTTTTAAAGAACAATCTTGGTGGGGTAATAGGGTCTACTACAACAGTATTTAGTACGGGAAAGAAAAGTGAGAATGCTGTACTTGCAAGTCAGACATCTACAACCACTTCTCGAAGAATTGTAACAACTCGAGTAAGAGGGAAAGTGAATGTAACAAGTCCGTATACGGGTATGGCACTGAAGGCTGGTATGCCAGCGTCGGTTACGTGGGGTACTGTGGGGTACTCTGCAGATGATGCAATGAGGCTTGTGTTGGTAAATGAAAATGAAAGCGAGATAAAAAGAATTCCAAATGAATACATACACACGAGCTCTAATGTTGATCTCTCAAGTCTTAAGCCTGGTGCTAAAGTGATTACAGTGCATGCGAGTAGTTTGAGTAATATATATCGAAATAAAGGTATGTACAGTTGGTCAGTACCTAATACATTACCCTATGGTAGCGGATACAGAATATTTGTTGGTCCAGTTGATGATCCACAGGCTGGTGCATTCAGTGAACCGTTCATAATACTGGGAACAGGAATGACCCCCAAGATTAAGAGTGTAAGGAATGTAAAAAGTGGAGCGAAAGAATATTTAGTAAATATTAGTGGTGAGAACCTCTCCAATACTCAGTCAGTAATTTTCTCACTTAATGGCAGGGAATTGAGCAGGGTTGATTCTTCAAAGATAAAGGTATTTGGAAGTAGCGAGATGCAGTTTACGGTAAGTGCATCTGACATGGTAGACATGCCAAAAGGGGTATATTACAGCCTTAATATATCAGACGGGTTTGTGGATTCGGAAGAAAAGAAGATTATTTTTTGGTAGTTTTACACAATATGTTTATTTTCTCGTACATGGCTGATTTCGGGTGTGTTAATATATATGGGTAATAATATTAAAGATAACATATGAATCTATATAAAAGTTTGCTTGTGTTGGCGTTGGTATTAACTGGTGGAACTCTTGCCAGTATTTCCATCAGACATCTAAATTCTGGTACAGGACAAGCGAATGTGTTTGGGATATTCTCATCCATCTTTTCATCAGAATCAGGCTGTCTTACACAAAAAGATATTGATAAGATGGTGGATTCGAAGAAGGACATCGAAACTGAAATAGTTAAGCTAAATGAATCAATAAATCAAACATATCAAGATATTGAGACTCGTACAAAAAACATTGATGAGGCAAATACTAAAATTAGCCAATTACAGACAAAGCTGATTTCAGAAACCGAGATACAGGCAAAGGAAGCTGATATAGCTGCTTTGCAAACCCAGATCGATACTCTCAAAAGTATTGAAGATACGAGAAATCAGATATCATCCCTCACAAGTAACCTAAGTGAACAAAATAAGACTTTAAAACAGCTTGAATCTGGCAATATTAAAAAGGTGTCCACAGAGCTGGCAGCATTCGATAAGTTCCTTTCAAGTACTGCTTTCACTAATTATTCAACAGCTATATCTAACCTGAATAAAGAGAAAATTAATAGAGATGAGTATGCGGCCGCATACAGAGACAGGAAACAAATAGAGGATCAAACTATGCGACTCGAAGGATTAAGAGTTAATCTAACGAATCTCATAAGGAGAAATAGAGGGGTTACTACAGCAGCTGCAAAAATAAGACAAGATCAAGCTTCGAATGAGATAGCTAATGTGAATGCAGCACTCACATCTTTGAGAGCAAATTTTGTTTCAAGATACAGTTCATTAATCAGTGTTGTTGATAATAACGGAATGGGAGCTCTTTCAAAATGGAAATCTGCAACTGATAATGCAACACGTGCATACAATGTTGCTAATGCTCGGTATACACAGGCTTTGTCGGCTCTTCCAAAGAACTACAGAAACAAGTCAGTTGAAGAAATAAATTCAATGCGTTCAGATTTACAGGCACAATACACCAGTCTACTGGATGAAGTTAATACGCTAAAAGCACAGATAACTCAGACTGACATCGATCTAAGAAACACGCGAGAGATGGAAAAAACCTCAGTAAGCAATTTTTTGTCACAATATACATATAGTAAGTTACCATCAATCGAAAGCGTTCAGGCTAAATTTGATAAGCAAACGAGTGAATTGGAAGATCTAAGGAAGAATAATAAAGATATCCAATTGGAGATTGAAGGATTGGAACTTAATATCAAGACATCGAGAGATGAAATTACATCATTAAACACAAATATAGACAATATACGATCAAGTATAGATGAGAAGAAATCTCAAGTCTCTACATTAAGTGGTAGTATCGAAGAAAAAAAATCAAATATGTGTCCTTCGAGTGAGACCGAATGTGATAATGGGGTTGATGATGATAAAAACGGAAGCATTGATTGTAAAGATTCAGCTTGTTCAAATGTAGCGTCTTGCACATCGACGGATGATCAGACAACCGAACCAGAAAATTGTGTAGATAATGTAGATAATGATAAAAACGGAAAGGTTGATTGTGATGACATTGCTTGCTCATCGCATGGGTCATGTAGTGTGACAGCTGAGATATGCGGTAATGGTATAGATGATGATGCAAACGGAGGAATAGATTGTTCTGATGTTGCTTGTTCTATGAGTGAGACTTGTACTGTATGTCAGGTATTTGACGAAGCTGATCAGGTGGTAGGTGTCTGTAGCGAATTCTCAGATGCTGATGGTAATCCAGATGAGGAACTCCTTGGTAATAAGCTTTTAGGTGCAGATAAGAAACAGAAACTTATCACAAACCCATCTGAGTGCCCTGAAGGAACGAAAGCAAAATTAGTCGCTAAATTTGGAAATAAAAAATACTACATTTGTGTTGATAAAGCTAATGAAAGCGGTAGTCAGAATGATAAATGTGCGGATGTTTGCCTCTCTGTCTCTGTAAATGGTGGCCAGTGTCCTGATGATGATTTTGATTATAGTTATAATCCACCTGCGGGCGTACAAAAAATAAAGTGTGGCCCATGCATCTGTGATCTTAATACGCAAGAGACGGGTGGCAAAAGGACAGATGATTTCTGGTTCTTTAAGAAAACGTTTACTTGGTAATGTATCAGTAGGTACTTACGGACTGTTAAGTGAATTTGGTGATTGATCCATATTACAAGGGGAGGTAGTAATACTTGACATATTAAATATATGTAGTATAATATACATATTAATAGTCATATTTCTACTATATATGAATAAAACTCTTAAAACATACACATTTCAGGTCCTCGCAGTCATGGTGCTTGGTTTTCTTGTTGGATTCTCATCACAAGTATCAGCACAAACATATTTTGTGGACATAACAGGTAATGGGTGTAATGCATCATGTCAGCAACTCATAAGTCAGTACTTCTCATCGACAAGTACAAACACTGGTACTTCAAGTACTTACAATGCTACAACAACGACTTCTACTTCAACACCTTCACAATCTAGAAGCTATCCATACCTTCAGTATACAAACTTCCAAAGTACAAATGATTACTATCGAAACAATGGAAATGTAACTGGAAGTAATCCGTATGCATACCGATCGTATACATACTTCAACAATCCAGCTCCGACATATCAGTCAAATTACTCATATCCGAATAGTTTCTACACATACTACGGAAGTGATGCGAATGCTCAGCTACAAAGATATCAGCAAGCTCCATCATTCAACCAATATCGCGGAAACGGATATCAGTCACAATATTCTCTAGGGTATCAACAGTATCCAAACAGAAATGCTGGATTCACAATGACTTCAGGATTCTAAATGAGACAAAACACTGCCCGCTCCGGTAATCCCGGTGCGGGCAGTTGAGTTTCAACGTGCGTCGTGAAAAAGGATGGTTGATCCAATCACTTGCGCGATGTGGGTAGATAGTGCGATGTCTCTGGTAGTAACTGTAATTACCACGTTGGCATAGATCAAGCTCACGGTCTGATGAAAGCGCTTCTCGTTTTGTGAATTGAGGGAGCACCTCTTTGTCACCGCCTCCTTTGACTGTGTCTGTGTGGATGTTCTCCATAGCCGTGTCACCTTGCCAAAATCGATTGTCTCATGATAGTGCACTTTCGAAGTGACTGCTTCTGAAAGTACAACCAATTTGACGTGGCATTGCTCCATGCCAGTAGCTTCTGCAATGGTAGACACAAGCATCTTTGCATGCGCTATTGCCCGATCAATTTTCTGTTGCAGTGTGTTTGAGTTCATGGCTTTCTTGTGTGGTTTGAAAAGGACGAAACTTGGATACATATCCAAGGCTGTGATGCTTTGATATTCTTGCACATATACCAAAAACATAAGTATTGCATTAGTTGTATTCGCGTGATATAACAGTGGCACATGAAATCTGGAACAAAAGCGGTATTTTCAATGGCACTCCTTATGTTTGGCCTCTTTGGTATGGTGCGACCAGCACAAGTTGCAGCCTGTGACTTTTTCTATGATTGTGGTTTTGGTGGGTATTACGGGGGGTATAATTATCAGCAGTTCCCATATCCTATATACACATACAACCAGCCTGTAAACGGTGGTTTCTCTAATCAGTATAACTACCAGCAGTTTCCATATCCTGTGTATACATATAATCAAAATCCAGGCCCTAGAAACCCTATGGATGATTACAATAATAACTTTGTACAGTATCCATATCCGACATACACATATAACCAGAACCCGGGCCCTAGAAACCCAATGGCTGACTATTACTACAACTACACACCGTATCCAAGCCTAATCTACACCTACTATAACCAGAGTGAATCTTCGCAACTAAGCCAGTATAATCGAAATCCACAATATACATACAATACTAATCCGTACGGTCAATATTCGTATGGAAATTCGGGATTCACAATGACTTCTGGCTACTAGTTTCCCTGTGATATACTCAAAGGGATGCATAATAATATTTCGCCGTGGTTACATCAGCTTAAAGTTACTCGATCGATAGATAGGCTGGATGCAGACCTTAAAACAGATGTAGCGGTAGTTGGTGCCGGAATCGCCGGAGTGATGACCGCATACTTTATTTTAAAAAATACAAATAAACAGGTATTACTCATAGAAGGAGGAAAAGTTGCGCATGGTGCGACTGGTCATAATGCAGGACAGATAGTATTCGAGTTCGAGGAAGAATTCAGTGTCCTTGCAGAACGGTATGGTTTGGAAAAAGCTGCTGATGCAGAAAGACTTGTACGAGGTGCCTGGATTTTACTTGAAGAAATATATCAGGATGCGAATCTTTCTACACCAATGTCTTCATTCATGGGATACAATGGCTACGCTTCAATTGATAGGTTGATGGAAGAACTACGGAATAATTTACTTAGGGTAGAGGCCGGTCTACAAGTTTTTCCTATATATATTGCAGAGGATGCTCCTGGTCTAGAGAATATTCCAAAAGAGTATGCTGAACTGTATAGTTTGGTGCCACATGATGATGTACTTGCTCTTCTTGAGAGTAAAGATAGGCAGTATATCGCTGTGATTTCTGAGAGGAAAGGCTGTGTGAACGCAGCAATGCTTATTGAAGAAATTGTGGGATATCTACTTTCTGTATACAAAGGTAGATTTACTTTGTTCGAGGAAAGTTTCGTAGATGAGGTTATTCTAGAAAAAGAGTATGGCCAGATTATTTCTGGTAAGAATATAATCACTGCTGACAAAGTAGTACTTTGTACAAATGGATTTGAGAATTTTAAAATTACCAACAAGGCAGGATCGGATATTGATGTGAAGTTCCATCATATGGTTAAGGGTGATGTTGGATATATGGCGGCATATCTTGAAGAGATGACTCATCCACCAATCGCTCTACAGTTTCATGATTCTATAGAACCAGAAGCTGACAAACCTGCCTATGAGAAGATATATTACTATCTTACAAGAAGACCGTTTGAGATTGAGAAAGATGAACGTCATAATCTCATCTGTGTTGGTGGCCCAGAGACACACCTTGAAAGTGCAGATACATATGAAAGCGATGGTTTATATATGGAAGAAGCTGCGGAATCTATCGAGAATTTCATTCACAGAACACATAAAGGTGCACCAAAGGGACCAATTGAGTTTAAATATAAATGGCATGGACTTATGGGTTACACCCCAACAGGGCTCCGAGTTGTTGGAGAGGAGCCAAAGAATAGGGTGTTGATGTATAACATAGGTTGCAATGGTGTAGGGATTCTTACATCGATATATGGAAGTCTTCGAATCTCACAGATAGTTCGAGGTGATACATTGGAATCATCTGTTTTTGATCCAAAAGATACATACGAAGCATATGATTGAGTACATTATGAAATACATTGAGGCGTCATTGCCGTACATAGAGAGTCTTGGCCCTTTAGTGTATCTTCTGGTATTTTTAATCGCGCTTTTGGAAGCGGTACCTGTTCTGGGGGTGATAACACCAGGAACAGCGCTCCTTATATTCTTTGGGTATGTAGCTTCGCATGGAAATTCTCATCTTGTATTCATCATCATCTCAGCATTTTTGGGTGCCGTTTCAGGTGATCTTCTTGGATATTTCTTAGGTAAGTATGGTGGACATTGGATGGAGAAACACGAGAAGCTTTTGACTAAGGCACACTTTGAAGCTGGAAAAAAATTCTTTGATAACCATGGTGGTAAGAGTATTTTCATTGGAAGATTTTTTGGTCCATTAAGAGCAATTCTTTCAATCATCGCAGGTATGGCAAAAATGTCGTTTGCTAAGTTTAATTTCTACAACATACTTGGAGCTGTAATCTGGGTGAACCTGTATGTCCTGATTGGGTTCTTTTTTGGACATGAGTGGAGGAAGATTGATCATTTTGTTTCAAAGTTTACAAAAGAAGTACTCATACTCGGAGTATTCATTGTGATTGTGGTATATATTCGAAGGAAGTATAGACCTGAGGTGTTGGAGGATATACATAATTCATAAATATTTAATTTGTAAGGTGTAAGTTCTTTGCATGAATACAAAGAACGGCTTTGTCGCATTGGTATTAGTATTAATTGTTTCTATGAGTATCGGGACTGCAATGTATGTGTTTTTTGAGAGAAACACATACATGCTTTCCTTTCTTAGGGAGGAAGGAATTAGTGAATCAAAGAGATTGTTTACTAGATCTTGTGTGAATGTGATTGATGAGGGTGTATATGCGGGAATGCCTAGTACATATTTCAAGACCATCCAACCTACAATTAATATCTTCAACAAGAGATATTCTTGCGTGATCAAGAGTGCAAGCATTGAGCGTGTCCTAGATGGATATGTATACAGTGTAATCCTTGAGGTCTCAGATGGTGTTGTATCTAATATTTTTGAAATTAGATATCAGATTACACCAAGTGGTGTAAATAAAAAATTCATATTTTCATAATGTAAGGAATATATATTATGTACATTATCTATATGTATAAACACGTATGTATTCAAAAAGAAAAAACGGATTCACATTACTTGAGGTATTAATGGTCATAGGCATCCTTGCGATCCTTGCGGGGGTGGTGTTGGTTGCTGTGAACCCAGCGAGACAGTTTAAGGTTGCTCGGGATTCACAAAGAAAAGCAAACATTCAGGCAATATTAAGTTCGATTGGTCAGAATATGACAGATCATACAGGCAACTTTGTATGTGAAGGTGTGGTGACACAAATACCCACCACGGTTACTCGTATTGCCAGTGATACGGCTTTTGATTTAGCACCGTGTGTTGTCCCTGACTATATTTCGTCCCTCCCATACGATCCTTCACTTGAAGGCGCATTCTATGAAGATGAGACAAATTATGATACTGGATATTTGATTGTAGCTGATTCAAACGGTCGAATAACCATATCATCACAAAGCGAGGTTACAGGTCAGGTTCTTTCTGTAACACGGTAAGGTATACTGTATATGTGAAATATACAGGTAAGAAAATTGTACATGAGATATTAGCCGCAGGTTCACCAAGGGACGCGGCTTTTGCTCAAAGATTCTTTAAGACAGGGAAAGGACAATATGGAGAGGGGGATATATTTGTTGGTGTTTCAGTACCAAAAATTAGAACTATTGGTAAAAAGTTATATATGGAACTTAAAGATTCGCGAGTACCTCAGGTGCTTAAAGAAATTGATATTCTACTAAAACATAAAGTGCACGAATGTAGATTGGCTGCAGTACATATTCTTGTTGATGTGGTTAAGAGGATACATAAGGATATTGAGAAGAACAGAGGTGATGTATTGAAACATGTAGATACACTTCTTCAGTACGCAATGTACTATCTCGAAAATACTGCATATATTAACAATTGGGATATTGTCGATTCTTCCGCGAGAGATGTTGTTGGTGGTGCATTGTATTATGGTGAGCAATACAAGAAGGTTGCAGCGCTACCGATGTTGCAGAAGTTATCACAGTCAAAAATATTATGGGAGCGTAGAATTGCTGCAATCGCTCCTTGGTTCTATACTCAGAAAAACGAGTATGTATTTCATCTAAAAGTACTTGAAATGGTTGATATGGATTCTGAAGATTTAATGCACAAGGCAGTAGGATGGATGCTTCGTGAAATTGGAAAGAGGGATATAGATATTCTTCGAACATACTTACAGAGGAGGGCTACGAAAATACCGAGAACTCAATTACGATATGCAATTGAAAAGATGAGTATAACTGAGAGGAAGAAATACATGGGTATGTGATATACTTTTCTCCGTATGAAAGGTTTTACACTATTAGAACTACTAATTGTTGTTGCGATCATTGGAATTCTCTCGAATGTGGTAATGAGTAACCTTGGATCTGCACGAGGAAAGGCATATGAGGCAAGGGGAAAGAAAGAATTGAGAACACTCCATGAGGCTCTACAGATGTATATTACTGACAATGGAGGGAGGATCCCAGCAGATGTCAGTAGAGGCTTACCGCCTGGTCTTGAAGACTATCTACCGAGTGGTGATTGGCCAAGTGCACCATGGCCAGGTTCCGTGTATGACTGGGATGTTTGGACGGACCCTTCTGGTGGTCCTCAGATCCAACAGATTAGTATACGGTTCTGTCCGTCTGGCGGTGCCTTGTCTACATGTAAGTTTCCGACTGAGAGTTGGGCTACTGGATTTGGTGTAAATAGTGCGGCATATTACTGTATTCAAGGAGCGTGTCGCTCGCATATTGCTGAAGCGATTACATATCCAGGGTACTGCATGAACTGTGTAGCTACTTCTACATACTAGGTCCATGATGTACAATATCGGACATGTATATCACCAAACTCACCGAAGAACAGAAAAATATTGCCAAGGGTATTAAGGAAAGAATTGAGGCTGCAACATCAATATTGATGCATTGTCATCCAAACCCTGACCCTGATAGTTTAGGTTCAACTCTTGCTATGAAGTTTGCACTTGAAGCGATTGGTAAGAGGGTGACCATAATCGGAGGGGATTCACCAACACCAGAAGTTTTCATGCATTTTCCTGGTGCACCAACTATACTCCAACAAAACTATATATCTACAGATCTCTCTCAGTTTGATCTGTTCTTAATTCTTGATTCTGGGTCAATTGAAATGATTAGTAAAAAAGGTGAAGTGGTATTTCCAGAACATCTTCGTACCGTGGTAATCGATCATCATGCAAGTAACAAAGGGTATGCAGAGGTGAATCTTGTAGCTGTACAATATCCATCAACAACCGAAGTACTTTTTGATTTGTTCAAAGAGTGGGGTATGGGACTAACACATGATATTGCAGTGAATCTGTATGTCGGATTGTTTACCGACACGGGCGGATTTAGATATGAGTTAGTCTCAGGACATTCGTTTACAATGGCCGCTGAACTCTTTGAGTATGCACCAGATGTAGTTGAGACAGTTAAGATTTTAGAGAATAGCGGGACTCGAGGTAATATAGAGTTTCTAGCTCTTGGTCTTTCAAACAAACATATTTTTAATTTTAAAGATCAGAGTAAAGGGTCGTATGTCATTAGTACAGTTACATACAGTGATATACAAAGACTAGGACTTACTCCAAATGACTATTGGAATGCAAGTTTCGTAACAAACCTCCTGAGATCAGTTGTGGGGTGGAATGTTGTTGTCATCCTTACGGAGCAAGAACCGGGGCTGGTGAAAGCAAGTTTCAGGACAAGGGACCATGTCCTTTTTGATGTATCAAAAGTAGCACTCAAACTCGGCGGAGGAGGGCATAAAGCGGCGTCTGGTGCCACATTCTATACCTCAGTTGAGGAAGCGATGCGTCAAGTCTCAAAGACAATTGAAGAGGTTTTGGGCTAGGTTTTCGGGTACTTTTCTTGGAAAATGTTTTGTGATAGTATACGGAAGTTCCTTAAAAGAACATATATTCCCCTGTAGCTCAGCGGTAGAGCAATCGACTGTTAATCGATTGGTCGTAGGTTCGATCCCTACCGGGGGAGCAAGTCGTCGTTCTAAAATAACAAAAGACCTGCACTTGTCTGTGCAGGTCTTTTGTTATGCCCTTTTGATACTAAGCAATTTCTATAACAACATCTGAAGAATCAAATCGAACCTTTGGTGCTTTTGCCATTTCGTCAGATTCAGCTCTGAATCCTAAAGCGATACACACTCGTGAAGATAGGTTCTTTGCTGGAAGATCGAGTATGGTATCAAATGTAGATGACTCAAATCCTTCCATTGGGCACGCATCAATATTTGTTTCAGCAGCTGCAAGGAGTGCTGTACCGAGTGCGATATATACTTGATGCGTAGACCATTCTAGGATTTGTTCTGCAGTTCGTCTTCCTAGTGTGCCTTTGATCATGTCTGCATAACCTGAAAGCTGTTCTACAGGTACAGATCGTGTCTCAGATATCTTTTTCATATATGCATCTACGTATGCTTCATTCACATCTGTTCGTACACAAAGTACAACAAAATGTGAAGCATCTGTTACCTGTGGTTGATTCCAAGACGCAGCTTTTAATTTTTCTCGTACCTCTGGGTTTTGTACAATCACGAATTTCCATGGTTGTAGTCCATATGATGATGCGGAAAGCCTCATCGATTCTAGAATGGTATTCAGTTGTTCCTCTGTAAGTTTTTTAGTTGAATCAAACTGTTTTGTTGCGTACCGCCACTCAAGTGCTTTTTGTATATGTGACATGAAAATATTTTTGAATGAATAATATATATCATAATACCTTAATTACATCCTCTTCCATTCTTTATAGTATGAATTTGTATGTTGATGTGCACGTATGAGCACTAATCATCCTCAAGTTCTAGAGTAATTTGTGTTCTTCAATGAAGACATCAATCAGAGCAGATATCTGATTTCTTGTTCTTCTTGTAAATTCAATATCCTTTCCTTTAGGGTCCAAGACGTCCCATCGTACAACTTTTGGATTATTGATGAGGTATTCTGGAACTGGATCATTATCATCAATGGTGAGAATCACAACGTCAGCCGATGCGACCATCTCTGGTGTTACTTGTCTGCGTACGTGCCCTGAAACATCTATACCAATCTCTTTCATTGCAGTAAGAACCTCATTAATTGCAGGGGCAAGTTCACCAATTGGTTGTTCAGGGCCGCTCAGTTTTGTACCTGCAGACGAGACGGTTGGAGGACTTGGAGCTTTCTGTAAAAGAAGAGCTTCAGCCATGACGCTTCTTCCAACATTACCTCGGCAGACAAATAGTACATGCATGGTATATAGTATACTATAAGTAAATCACATATGAGAATATATATTCCAGAAAAAGCAAAATTAGTACCAAAGAATGCCACATGTGTTTTCAAAGGCATCATATTTGATGTATATCAATGGGAGCAAGAACAATTTGATGGTACAAAAAAGACCTTTGAAATGCTTACACGGCCAGATACAGTACGTGTCATCGTACTTAAAGATGATTGTATGGTTGTTGTAAAACAAGAGCAACCACACCTTGGTAGTTTCATTGATATTCCAGGTGGTATACATGACAAAGCAGAAGAGAATGAGCTTGAAGCAGCAAAACGAGAACTTAAAGAAGAGACGGGGTTGGTTTGCAACAGTTGGAAACTGATAAGTTGTACACAATTAATAAACAAGATTGAGACTTTCCATTATATTTTTCTTGCATATGATGTTATCAATGAGTCTCAACAGCAGAAACTTGATTCAGGGGAACGTATTGTAATCGAGTATCTTACGATTGATGAAGTAAAGAATTTGTTTAATAACCTCGATGTCCGTTTCTTACCTAAAGATATCCTGAGCGGTGTAACTACATTTGAGGAACTCAAGGGTTTGCCTGATTTGCTCGGATAATTAGGTGAGTGGGATACAATTAACTTATGAAAAACACATTCTGGTCTAATCCATCAAAGAAAAAGTACCCATCTGTGTCTGAAAATATACAGTGTAGATACCTGATTGTGGGCGGTGGTATTGGTGGTGTGACCCTCGCATATTTCCTGCTTGAAAGAGGTGCAACTGATATTGTTCTTTTGGAGCGGAATGAAATAGGGGGTGGGGCGACAGGTCACTCTGCTGGTATGCTTGTAACTGAAATTGAAGGTGATACCTTAAAAAGTTTGTCAGAAAAGATTGGCCAGGAAAAAGCAAATACATATTGGAAAGTACAAGAGAATTCGTTACAAGATATACATCGCATTGTTGAGCGTGAACATATCGATTGTGATATGGAACCAGAACGATTGTACATATTTGGCAGAGGAGAGAGTGGGGAAGAAGAGATATCTAATGATATTGAACTACGTCACCGCATGCATTTGTTCTCAAAAAGTTATATTGGTGAGAAGGTTTTTAAGGAGATTCATACAGAATACTATGATTCCGCTGAAGAGGTATATTCCGGTATTTCAGTTAATCCACTAAAGCTAGTACAAGGTATTGCAGATATTGTGTCACAAAAAGGTGTGCGTGTATTTGAGCATTCAGAAGTGAAAGAGCGAAATGAAAAAAATGTCTTTGTAAATGGTTACAACATATCTTTCGATACTGTTATATATGCTAAAGATGCATATACAGAAAGTGATGAGATGCTTAGATACAAGACAACATGCGCGGTCACTGAAAGTCTTTCGGATGATGTATTGCAATCTCTGAATCTAATGGAACATAAGATGTACATCGAGAATTTTGTCTCTTCATATCACTATATGAAAGTGACAAAAGAAAATCGCTTACTCATTGGATATGGTGACAGGCAAGTACATGATGTTCCCAACGAGATTCCACTTTTGGAATCACATTTGTTAAATATACAAAAGTATTTAAGAAAAGTATTCCCAGATATTAATATCCAGATTGAGTATGCCTGGACGGGTATATATGGTCTACATAAAGAGGTATTACCACTTGTTCGTAGGGTTGAGAACGGGTATGTATTCGGTGGTGCTGGTACCCAGGTAGCCACAGTTGCAATTTCAAAGTTGATTGCGGATCTTGTTGTTGGTAATGACAATGAACTGAAGCATGTATTCGAAATCTTATGATATAAGAGAATTCTCTACATGTCTCCACTGTCTGAATCTAATTTTATTAATGATCCATTTTTCATGGGTATCTTTTGTCATATGTTGATATACTATATATACGCCATATATGGATATATATAGACTAAAAAAAGAAGAGGTAATACAGAAGTTTGGAACTCGAATATCTGGATTAGATACACGCGAGGTTGTTGAATCAAGAAATGCAAATGGTGCAAACAGGCTGCCGGATACAAAGGGAAGAGGATATATTCGAATATTTATCGATCAGTTTAAATCCGCAGTGATATATGTTCTCCTGGGAGCAGCTCTCATAGTCGCAGTTATGGGTAGCGTTTCAGATGCAACGATAATATTTGTGGTGCTCCTCATAAATGCTGCGGTAGGAGTATATCAAGAAGGTAAAGCAGAGAATACACTCCTTGCACTAAAGAAAATGACCGAAGCAACTGTTACAGTCATGAGAGAGGGACAAGAGGTAATTGTAAAGGATACAGAGCTTGTTGTTGGAGATGTTTTGGTTCTTCGTGAGGGTGACAAGGTTGGTGCTGATGCAAGACTTGTACAAGCGGATTCTTTGGTAGTGGATGAATCAATCCTTACAGGAGAATCGGTACCGGTTCAAAAGGATTCTGATCATATCGACAGAGACCGGGTCGAGGTGTTTGATCAGGTGAATATGGTGTTTAAAGGTACTAATATAACTAATGGAAACGGTATGGCTATTGTTACCTCTGTTGGAGTACATTCATACATCGGTACAGTTTCAAAGGAGCTCTCAGGATTAGACACTGATGTGCCATTGAAGAGGAAGATAGGGAATCTCTCTAGATCAATCATATATATTGTATTGTGTTTGTGTGCACTTGTGTTTTTGATTGGTGTATCTCGTGGATTTTCAGCAACGGAAATGTTCATGGGTGTTGTTGCATTGGCAGTATCTGCAATACCGGAGGGTCTTCCTGTAACGGTGACATTAATCCTTGTTACCGGTGTACACAGAATGAGTAAACAAAATGCATTAGTTAAAAAATTGCAGGCTGTTGAGGCGCTTGGTCAAGCTGATGTCATCGCGACAGACAAGACTGGAACACTTACACATAATCAAATGCAGGTTGAGAAGATATGGGTTGATGGACAAGTGTTCGATGTAACAGGAACTGGATATGAACCTAAGGGGCAGTTTTTACTAGGTAAATCGGAGATTGATGTAAAACTCCATAATGGACTATTTATGCTTCTGAAACAATCTGCTTTTGTCTCTGGTGGTACAGTTGCATATGACACTGAAAAGGGGATGTGGCAGAGAATATCTGGTGACCCAACAGAGGTGTCATTTAATATTTTAGCTCAGAAATCAGGGTTCTCAAGACAGGACTTGCTTGCAGAATTTCCTCTCGTGAAAGAGATTCCGTTCTCTTCAGCTTCAAAATATCATGCAACAATTCATGAAATCGCAGGTGGATACAATACAGCAATTGTAGGGGCGCCCGAAGCACTGTTGGAACAAAGTACACATGTGTTTAGCCTTGGGAAGAATGTTGCTGTAACAGATGAATATCGACAAGAATTCGCAAAACAAATGAAGAAGTTCTCATCACAGGGGTATCGAGTGCTCTCTGTGGCATACAGAGAAACTAAGGGTGATGATTTTGAAACAGATCTTTCGAATCTTACTTTCCTTGGCCTTGTTGCAATTAGTGATGCTATTCGAAAAGAGGCATCTGATTCGGTTCTTAAGGCTAAAGGTGCTGGTGTAAAGGTGGTCATGATTACAGGTGATCATAAAGATACTGCGGAAGCTATTGCAACTAGAGTTTCAATTTTCGAGAAGGGTGATTTGATAATTACAGGGAGTGAACTAGATACATTACCTAAAGAGAGAATTCTTGAAATGCTCCCGAAGGTTTCGGTATTTGCACGTGTAAGCCCAGAGCATAAATTAAAAATTATTGATCTATACAGATCTGTTGGAAAAACAATTGCAATGACTGGGGATGGTGTAAATGATGCATTATCAATCGCATCGGCAGATCTTGGGATCTCCATGGGTAAGAGTGGGACTGAGGTTGCTAAAGAAGCTTCAGATATTGTGCTACTTGATGACAATTTTACATCAATCGTATCTGCGATAGAAGAAGGGCGTGTGATATACCGGACAATCAAGAAGGTGGTTACATATCTTTTCGCTACAAGTGTGGGTGAGATATTGGTAATAGGTGGTGCGATTGCTATTGGGTATCCGTTACCAATTACACCCAGTCAAATCATTTGGCTCAACTTTGTAACTGATGGTTTCTTGGTCATTGCACTTGCTATGGAATATCATATTGGATCAGTTATGAAGGGCAGACAAAAACACAGTAATTCAATTATCGATATGGAAATGTTGCTACGTATGGCCATGGTCGGTGCGATTATGATGTTTGCCGGCCTCTACGTATTTAGTACATACCTTCCACTGGGTACTACATATGCCTCAACGGTAACATTGACTCTTCTTGCAGTCATACAATGGTTTAATGCCTGGTCTTGCAGATCAGAACATCAGTCGATATTTAAAATTCCAATATTTGGAAATCCATACATGTGGTATGCAACATGTGCTGTTATATTCCTGCAATATATGGCTGTATCATATCCACCACTTATGAGCCTCATGGGTACAACTCATATCACTGGTAGTGATTGGATACTCATAGTGCTTTTGTCGCTTTCAGTTGTGGTAGCTGATGAGGTACGTAAATTGTTTCAACGAACTCTGAGTAAAATTAGTTCTTAGTACCTCGTTTCAGTACACACTTCGGACATCGGCACTTTTCTTTTCCGATGTGTTCTTCCCAGTATTCTTTACCATAATCGTATGTAATCTCTTCACCAGGAAGTATTTTTCTTCGAGAGAATATGTACACACGTCCCTTGTGTGTCTCAGGTTCAGCATTTGGTCTACATGAGTGATTTATGTATCTTGCAATATTGTCACGTTGTCTACCATCAATAGTTTTTCTGGAGTGTACTTCAAACAAATATTTACTCCTACTGGTATATTCTTCTTGCCCTTTGATTACTCTCCCGAAATATTCAATGAAACAAATACCTTTTGGAATTTCTTCTACGGCATACAATCCCAGTCCTGCGGATGATTTACCGACTCGTACTTTGTGCCCGCTTGGAATATATTTTGATCTTCGTGCCATATGTCTGGTTTAAATGTGCTGGTATTGTATCATATGTATATGGTTAAAAAATATACTGATATTTCACTCCTTACACAGAAACAGTACAAAACTCTCTCCAAACTTGATTCAGCTAAAAAGATTCAAGCATATTTAGATACATATACAATCAATCATGAAAAGGATGGAGAGACGTACATGTCGGTTAAAAGAACAATGGAGGCTGGTGTCGCACATTGCCTTGAAGGTGCGCTACTTGCAGCACTTGCATTCTGGATACATGGAAAAGAACCTCTACTTATGGACCTGAAGTCAAACAATGGTGATGATCATATCGTTACGTTGTACAAAGAGGGTGGGAGATGGGGAGCAGTGAGTAAGACAAACC
>VEQN01000030.1 GCA_018883165.1 Candidatus Tayloriibacteriota bacterium | reverse complement strand
AGATGTGTAATAAGAGACAGGCTTGAATAGCGAGCTGCGCAGTCTCCTTGTCTCGGATCTCTCCCACCATGATTACGTCAGGGTCTTGTCGAAGTGTTGTTCGAAGACCAGCTGCAAAGGTATATCCGATTTCAGGCCTTACTTGAGACTGACTAATTCCATCAATGTTGTATTCGACAGGATCTTCAAGCGACAAGACGTTCTGTGTTTCTCTATCAAGTGCATTAAGCATTGAGTAGAGAGTTGTAGTTTTACCAGATCCAGTTGGTCCTGAGATGAGGATGAGTCCGTATGGTCGTGCAAGTGCTCTTTTAATCATCTCAAATTCTCTTGGACTAAATCCAAGTTTGTCCACAGGCTGAACACCTTTTTGCTGATCGAGGATTCGCATTACCACTTTCTCTCCGAAATATGTTGGGAATGTAGATACTCGGAAGTCAATCTTTCTACCATCAATTCTTGCTGAGAAACGACCATCCTGTGGTTTTCGTTTTTCATCAAGCTTCATGTTACAAAGCACTTTAATACGTGCAACAACCGCATCAAGTACCTTTATTGGGAGAACCAAACTAGTATTGAGAACACCATCCATTCGAAATCGAATTCGAACTTTCTCTCGTAGTGGTTCAATGTGAATATCGGAAGCTTCACCTTCGATTGCATATCTAAGTGTTGTAGCTACAATTTTTGTAACAGGAGCATCTTCCACGATATTTATTTCTCCATTTGCACCTTTTCTGGTTACCTCTTCATCATCTCGAGTTACTTCTACATTTGCAGCACTGAATTCACTCTCAAGGTCACCGAGTGCTTTATTCACCTCACCAGTAAGACCTTTATATTGTGACAGTACTTTCTGAAAATCATCTTCGGAAACAACAAATACCTTAAACGGCATGTTGATCTTTGCAGAGATAAAGTTTAAGGCATCTCTTGCTTCAATATTGTCTGGATCTACAACTCCTACTTCAAGCACATCATCCTTAACATTAATTGGAATGATCTTATAGTGAAGTGCAGATTCTTCAGGAATATATTTCAATATTTCAAAAGGTATTTCCCTGTCTCCAATCTCAACAGTGGGAATGTGCATGAAATCGCTTTTTGCTTTCGCAATCACAGTTGCACTTACACCTCTTTCTCGAAGTACATCTTCTATAGTCTTCCCACTTTCTTCAGCCTCAGCACGTACAACAGCTACATCATCATTTGTGAGTGTATTCTGTTGTACAAGTAAATCTAAAAAACTCATATATGTATATATTGTATCAACAAGTTGTTATATAACCAACTATCTTCTTCTTGTTGTTGGTGTTGCGGGCTTTGCTGCTGGTTTTGTCGTAACCGGCTCTTCGATATTTGCAATAGCATCTTCAGCCGTTGCAGGTGAAGCAACCCGACTTTCATCACCAAGTGGTGCAAATGGGTTTGGTCGTCCAGCTTCTTGTGGCTGAATCTCTCTACTCCAATCTTGAAGTCCACGAAATACTGGATCTTCGAATATATCTAATGCAAAGTTTATGTTTTGAATTGCAAGAAGTTGTGTCACAAACTCTTTCCCAGGGCCATCAAGTGCGGGTGCACCACCTGCTGTGGTAACAGTATTAGTTGAAACAGACTGCTTCTTCACACCTGTTGAACTAGAGCCTGAATCTCTCATTAATGCATATGCTACAAACGCTACGATAAAGAGTACAATGACTATCAGAACTGTTTTGTTTTTGAAAAAATTCATATACGTTTATTTAAGCCAATATGTTTGTAATGTGACATTGAAATCATACCTTCCCTCTTTAGCTGAAGAGAAAGTGAGTGAGGTAAGATCAACCAATCTGACACTTGATTCGAGATCCTTGAGAAATACAATGAAGTTTTCATACGAAGATGTTACTGAGAATGAGAGCGAGATTGTTCCATACTTTCTTGCATCTGGACCAACTGCAGCAGCGGATCGTGCACCACTTTCATTAATCTTTGTGTTTCTAATCCTCATACCATACTTACTTGCAATGTTATCAATATCAATGATAAGACCAACGTTCTCAACACTATCTGGAAGCATCTTTGAAAGCTTATCCACATCAGCCTCCGAGATCTTGTTTCGATCTTCACTGAGCTTTTGTCTTACCGCTCGGAGAGTTGTTGCTTTGTTGTTTGCTTCAACAATCTTTTGATATTCAGCCATTTTTGCTTTCAGCTTTTGATACTGCGGGTTTGTATATACAAAGAACCCTGCGACAGCTGCTATTATGAAAATGATTGGCATTAAATATCTCATACTTGTGGTTCTACGATTAATGGTTCATCACCGACCTCACTAAGACCTGTTGGTCGTTCATCAACAGGCTGTTGTACAGGCTGTGTCTGAGTGAATCCAGTGTTTGATGGTTGCACAATCTGACCACCATTTGCATTGTATTCTTCTTTCTTCAACTTGTAGTAATCGACGAGGAACGGATCGATTCCTGTACTAAATGAAAATGACACATTTCCCTGTGAATCAAGTGTAAGGTCACTAAATATCGGACTTCTAAACACATTCTTCAATGCTGGATCCGTGAATGCCTTAGCCTGAAGAGCAATTGTCTCATAGTTGAAAGCCTGACCTTTCATGGTGAGGTTTATCTTGTCATCCGCTGCAACATAGTTAAAGTCAGTAAATCGTACGTTCTTAAGTGTTGTTTGACCTAATACCTGAAAAAGAGTTGATACACCTTTGTGTTG
>VEQN01000019.1 GCA_018883165.1 Candidatus Tayloriibacteriota bacterium | reverse complement strand
GAACAGTAGGTGGCTATAAAGAAGTGATTTTAGAAGTTACAGGGGAAGATGTTTATGGCACTTTAAAATTTGATAGTGGTGTACATCGAGTACAGCGTGTACCTGCAACTGAAAAGTCGGGAAGAATACATACATCAACAGCATCTGTTGCAGTTCTTCCAATTAGAAAGAAGTCAAAAATTGTCATTAGTCCTGCAGATATTGAGATGGAACTTTCTCGATCTGGTGGTGCTGGTGGACAGAATGTAAACAAAGTGGAGACTGCGGTACGATTGATCCATAAGCCGACAGGTCTTGATGTTAGATGTACGTCTGAAAGAAGTCAGCTTAAGAACCGAGAGAAGGCACTTCAAATTTTGACTGCAAAAGTTGAGCAGCAACAGGAAGAAGAAGAGGCTAAGAAGTTTGCAAAAGACAGAAAAGATCAGATTGGCACAGGTGATCGTTCAGAGAAAATTAGAACGTATAACTTTCTGCAAGACCGAGTCACAGACCATCGAATTAAAGAGTCTTGGCATAACATTCCAAACATAATGTTGGGGAACATAGGAGATATTCTCGGTGCAGTGCTTCATGCTGCGGAACATGGTGTTACAGGTACAGATACTGTAGAAAATGATGATTAATGTTTTTCTAAATTAATGATACAATGACGGTATGAGCGTTGTGTTTGATGAAGAACAAAGAATATTTGATAAAGATAGGGAAATAGCAGAAGTGCGAAATCCTGTGAATGTACTGAGACCTACTAGTCGATCAGTATCATTGGGGCAAAATCTCATGATGCTTTCTTTCGCACTAATTTGTGTCGGTGCTTCACTTGCAATTTGGTATACCAGACCAGCTAAACATGCTATTGCTCCGATGTATCGAGAAGGGGCGAATGAAGAGACTCTACGATTAATTCCTGAAAGAGATCGTCAGGCGTTTATAGAATCATTACCAATTATCGAAAACAACTCTTAAACAACATGATCATCTCTTACAAGAAAGGATTCTCACTCATGGAACTTATCGTGGTAATTGCAATAATCGGTCTTCTTGCAAGTGTAACCTTGGCGGCGCTTGGCCAATCAAGACAAAAGGCGGACGTTGCTCGTGTCACCAGTGATTTTAGAGCACTGGGTCATGCACTTGAAATGTACAGGCAGGATAATAATGGCGCGCTTCCTGATGCAAGTGCGGGTATACCAGTGTCAGAGTTGGTAAGTACATATCTTACAGAATATCTTTCACAAGCTCCCACTATTGAAGCACGATTAGTGGCATCACCTAATGTGTATTTCTATACAAACCCTATAACTTCAGGGAAGTATTACAACTGTGGCTCACCATCAGGAAACCAAGAATTTTTTGTATATTTCACCGCAAGTCAGCAGGCAATAGACAGTAACGCATTTCCTTTGCTGTATGAAAGAAATGTCGAGGCATCTCCATATGAATTTGAACGTTGTGTGATGGTTGAGAACAACTAAACGGCAATATATGGCTAATAATAAGGGTGAGGGCTCTGTGTGCTATGGTTGCCAATATTAGCTCCTTGTGATAGACTCCTCCTATCTATGTCAGCACATACAGATACAAAAAAATCAAACAAATCAACCGTTGACGCCATGTTTGCAGCTGGTGCTCATTACGGTTTTATCAAATCTCGAAGACATCCAACTGTAAAGAAGTTTATCTTCGGTGTAAAAAACAAGATTGAAATTTTCGATCTTGAGAAAACTGAGGCACAACTCGAAGCTGCAATCGAATTCGTAAAGAAGGTTGCTCAGTCTGGAAAGCAGATTGTATTTATCGGAAGTAAGAGTGAAGCTCGGGTAGCTGTAAAAGAGGCAGCAGAGCGAATCGCGCAGCCATTTGTGGCAGGCCGATGGATTGGTGGAACTTTTACAAACTTTGAAGTAATTCGAAAACGAGTAGAAAAACTACTCGAGCTTACATCTCAGAAAGAGAAGGGTGAGTTGAACAAGTATACTAAGAAGGAACGAGTATTGATCGATCGAGAAATCGACCGGCTCACAGACCTGTTCGGTGGTATCACTAGTATGAACACACTCCCTGGTGCTATCTTTGTTGTTGATTCAAAGAAGGAGCACATTGCAGTTGCTGAAGCTCTTGAGAAGAAAATCCCAGTGGTTGCACTTGCTGGTGCTGACTGTGACGTATCTAACTTGTCATATCCAATTGTGGCAAATGACGCATCTGTAGCATCTGTAGCATTCTTTGCTGACAAAATCTCAGCAGCATACGCAGAAGGAAAGAAGGCAGCTCCAAAAGCAGATCGATAAGTAATCAAAAAAGACCATATAGGTCTTTTTTGTGTTTTATTCACATTAAATTTGATATAATAGAAACATATGGCAAACGAAATAAGTATGGATCAGATTAAGGCACTTCGAGACAAAACTGGTATCTCAGTGATGCAGTGTAAGAAAGCTCTCGAAGATGCTCAGGGTGATGAAGAGAAGGCCCTCATTCTTCTTCGAAAGAAGGGAGCTGAAATTGCAGCTAAGAAATCAGACCGAGAATTTGGCGCAGGTGTAGTACAGGCATATATTCACTCAAACGGTACTGTAGGTGCAATGGTTGAGTTGGTATCAGAGACAGATTTCGTATCAAATAACGTTGAATTTAAAACACTTGCATACGATATAGCAATGCATATCTCAGCTACAAATCCTGAGTTTGTTAAGAAGGAAGAGATAACAGAAGAAGCTAAGAAGAAAGCAACTGAAGTGTTTGCAGCAGAGGTAGAAGGTAAGCCTGAGAACCTCAAAGCTCAAATCCTTGAAGGAAAACTCGATGCATACTTTAAAGATAAGGTGCTACTCGAGCAGGAGTTTATCAAGAATCCAGAACTCACTATTGCTCAGCTCATAAGTAATGCAACTCAGAAGTTCGGTGAAAGAATTGAGGTTGCTAAGTTTGTTCGGATGAGTATCGGTAAATAAGCCTCTAGTTTTAATTCTATGACAACAGCATTAATCATATTTTCAATAGCGACACTTGTTGCTGCCACACTCCTCTTAAATAAAAAGAGAGAGTTGGTGCAAGGTAAAGGATTCTTTACTGTAGGGTCTCCAGCATTGGATAGACGGATTGCTGATATATCTACAGATATAGAAATATATTTGATAGAAACCGACTCAAAGAAGATAAAATCATATATCAAACGATTTGTTATGAAAGTGGAGAATAGAATGCTTAAGGCGCTCCATGTGGCAAGTCAACGATTTGAGGTCATCGGACATGTGGTTACAGGGAGGGATATCCCAAAAAACAGAGGATCTGTTTCATTCTTCCTAAAGAACATTGAAAACGACAAAAAGGGAAGGTTGATAAAGTAAAAACTTTTTGCTAGAATCTTCCGTACGTACCCATGGTACATATGCCACTTTAGCTCAGTTGGTAGAGCAACTGTTTTGTAAACAGTAGGTCCCCAGTTCGAGCCTGGGAAGTGGCTCCAATACAAAAGGCACCCAATTGGGTGCCTTTTGTCATCTCTGAAATCTAGTATTTAGATGTACCAATACCTCGTACATTGTCTATGGTGTATTGTGCAGTACCTTGTGTATCGCAAGATTCACCGTTATACACCTGACATTCTCCACCTCCTGACATGAATCCACCAATTACATATGCACCTGTAGACCAGATATTGAAGTTCATATTGAGTTTAGAGATTGTTGGGTCATACATCATGGTGACCTGATTGTTTGTAGCGTAATCATCGACAGTAATCAGTGTTTTTCCTGAGCATGAACAGAATGTGGTACGTGTGATTGTCCCTCCGAAATAGTCAACCATTTTTCCACCAGTTCCTCCTCCTGCGAGTGCACCTACACCAGCTGCTACACCAAGTCCTAATGCAGCGCCACCAATGGATGAGGAGTTTCCACCACCGCTACTATTTTGACCTCCACCTGTAATTGTTTGAAATTGTGAGACATTTGTATTTACAACAGGGTCTGTTGCCTTCTTGAAATTGGGATCAAGTTGCCTTAGCAGGTCTCCACCTGGTGAAGCTACTGGTTTCAAGTAATCCATGATATTGCTTGAATTGGTACCAGATGTTGAGCTTTTGCTTCCTGATGATCCTCCTGGAACACTTGTAGTTGTAGATGCTGTTGAAGATCCTGTTTTTGTTGACGAAGTTTGAATGCCATTAATTGCGGCAAGGGGTGTTGCCTGCGGTGCTGTATTTACAGTTGTGGTGAGAGGGAAGCTGATGACATGGTTTACTAGATCTGTACTCGTGCCATTTTCATTTGCAACTTTAATGATTAGATTGATTGCTGAGCCTTTATACTCGGATTGAGCCTTTGCATAGAATGGAAGTGCACCTACGAGAAATGATATGTTGTTACCATCCATAGATACGATATTTTTAACATCTCCAAGGTTTGTTGCGATGGTATTGTTTAGTGTGAAATTTTTACCAGTAATTAGAATTACATCATTTATATATCTTGTATAACTTGGAAGGATTGTACTAATTACCGGTCTTGTAATCATAGCGTCAGTACTTGTTGGTCTCTCAAGAATTAAATATGTATCATTTGATGTTGTTGTAGTTCCGTATATGTTTGATACACCTAATTGATAGAATCCTCGAGGCATATATTCAGGTATTTGGAATGTAATTTGAGTTCCGGTTGTATTTGCATTAAATGTACCAACATGTACAGGTCCAAGAAATACATTGTTACCGGTGTTAGTGAAGTTTGAACCAAAGATACTCATTACAAGATTCGGTTTTGCTTGATATGTAGAAAGTCCATTGATTTGGAGTGTACTTACACGAACACCGTCTCCAGAACTTGTTACAGTGGCTTTGGGTAGTGCATATACCTGCATACCATATGTGGTCGTCCCTCTATTAAGGGAACTTGCATCGAGTAGTCGAGCACCTGTACCTGCTTTGACTATACCAAACCCATCTGCAATACCCGGAGTTGCTGAAACTGCCAGGGTGCCAGTATTTGAGTTCGTCTGAGTACTTATGTTCCTAGCGTTCTGTACCAATCTTTGAGTTGAGAGTAGGGAATTGAGTTTGGTTCTGGTGAACGCACCAACTGTCCCGGTTGGACTTGTGAGACCAGCTGGTGTAAGGACATCAGATCGATATATCTCCTGGAATTTCATCACAGCAGCTTTTGTTAGACTTCCGAAAAGTGTTGTGGGTTCAGATATTGATCCTGGTCCAGATTCTGCCACCTTTGTCTCAGGTCTAGAGTTAAGTATCATCTGAAGATATTTTACATCGGGATCTACAATGTCCCCTTGTTTAAGATTCCTCTGGAATGTGAAGCTTGAAGGGATTGATGAGATGGTGTAATCAATTGCAACTGCAATATGTGGGTTTAGACCTATAATAACGGAGGTAATGACAAAAAGCTTTGCATACCGAGAATATATACTTGTGTGCATGCCATAAGTATATCAAAAAACTAACTATATTCTTGTGAGTTATTCAGACTTTGTGCTTGATGCTTTTGCGGCGTCTCTTGCAGCTTTTTCCTTCTGTGCATCGAACTTTTTAAGAGCTGGAATGAGTTCTTTAAGCTCCTCAATAGATTTGAAACCTACATGTGTCTCATCATTGTATACAATTGCAGGTAGCTTTGTTGGTGTAACACCGTAAAGCGATTTGAGTGTCTCAAGTGCCGAAAGGTTTAAGTTCGTATCAAATGAATATATTCGTAGGTCAGGATATTGTTCTCGAAGGTATGTGAGTACGTATCCCATCTTCTCACATTCAGAACAGTCACTCTTGTTGCCGTAGAAATAGAAGATTGAGATAGGTGCTTTGTTACTGCATTTCTCACCTAATTCTTTCATCAGAATTGAATCTTTAATTTGAAGTAGGGAATAGTATTTCTTAAGATATACAAGTTCAGTGTTTGGTTGACCAGAATCGTTAGCCTCGAGATATGAGAGTTTTCGAGCGAGAGAGTTAATTTCCTGTGACAAGACCGTGTTGTTTAAGTTTTTACATGAACTTTCTTTAAGAAGGTTGAACTGTGTCTCTGATGAGAGGAGGTCTAGGGCGATTTGGTCTTGCACCCCTTTAACATCCTGAGCCCTCTTTTCATCAAGTAGATTATTCGCATAGAGCATGCCTGCAAATATTATTGCAGTGATTAAGAAGGTGAGGATATATTTGTTTTTATCGGTTGGTTGTCTCATGTGTGTGGAATATATATTGTTAATGTAATTTGGTCAAACTATCGCCATGCCGCATCCCTCTGTCTGATAGTGTTCCAAACTGATGTTACAAGCCAGAGAGGTGAGATGAGGGAGTATATGAGAAGGAAGTATACAAAATCGAACGTGTTGTCATCTTTAACCCCAGCAAGTCTTTTACCGTACATAATAGCAAATATGACAACACCAATAATTGCTATACCTAAAATCAGAGAGCTCTGTATATGGTATAGGATCCATTCATAGGTGAAGGCATCTGTTGAAAATGAAAATCCAACAACTTTTGCTCTTTCGATTGCATTTGTTATACCCACAATGGTGTTATAGATATTAAATGCAAGAAATGTCATGGCGCAGACGATACTGTACATCGCAAGTGGAAGAATGAGGAGGCCTAGGTTACCGTACTTTGGGTTTAGAATCATCTTCTTGTAATCAAGCGCGTTTTGCATAAATCCACCTGTCCATCGCACTCGTTGTTTGTAGAGTTTGTAGAGTGTACGTGGGCCAACTGTGTATACCACTGCCTTATGGGCATTTCGAATCTTGTAGTGACGATCTTGAATCCTAAGTGCCATCTCGAGGTCTTCAGTGTTGTGTGCGTGTTTGTACAGACCTACTTCTTGGAATATTGATCTTCTAAATATTGAGAATGGTCCAGGTGTTACATATTGTGCATCAAGTAGGCCAAGCATCTTTCGTGTAAAGATTCCCATGTTGTATTCGGCATTTTGTACCATACCTAGAATGGTATCAGGATTCTTAATTTTCATTGATGGTGTAACAGCTACTACACCTTCTTCATTGAAGTACGGCATGATGTGGTTCAGTGCCTCACTGTCAACAAACGAGTCGGCATCAAGACATCCGATATACTCAGTAGTTGCATGTTCGATTGCGTAGTTAAGCGCAGTATATTTTCCACCATTTTCTTTTTGGTGTAGCAGTACCTGTGGATGATCTTTGAATTGCTGTACCACTGACCAACTGTTGTCTTTTGATCCATCGTCGACAACCATAATCTTTAATTTGTCTTTTGGATAGTTTAAATCAAGAAGAGAGAGAACAGTTTTAACTACAGTTTTCTCTTCATTCCAGATTGGTACAATGATGGTCACGCTCGGTTTCGTGCTAGGGTCGCTCCTGTCAGCTTCTTCTCGAAGCTTTTGGTCTTTGTGGAATCCTTTGTTCTCGATGAGTGTTAAAATTAAAAATACCTGGAAATACAGGATGGTGAACATAAACACATAGACGAAGACGTTGAAAAACATAGTGGCAGGGGATTTAGTCCATATACAGTAACATATTTTCGATTTTTTTCAATATAGGATATACTTCATTTCATACTAGTATTTCCTGTATATATGAGTGAAAACGAATCAAAAAATAACTTAGTGGGAGTAATTGGAGCTGAAGGAAAAGGACATCTCCATCCACTTACTGAGGTAAGAATTGAAATTAATCGAATCTTTGCGAAGATGGGCTTTGAGATTGCTGAAAGTCCAGAAATTGAAACTGAATACAATAACTTTGATGGACTGCGAGTTGCTAAAGACCACCCGTCACGAGACATGCAGGATACATTCTGGTTGCATGAAAAAGATACCGACGGAAACAGGCTACTTCCAAGAACGCATACATCAGGAGCACAGATTCGTTTTCCAAAAAAATTCAATCCACCATTTAAATTCATCAACCCTGGTAAGGTATTTAGAAATGAGGCAACAGATGCTACGCACGAAGCTGAATTCTATCAAGTAGAAGGTATGATGGTTCGAGAGAAGGTGACCATGGCAGACCTTAAGGGTACGCTCGAATTCTTTGCAAAAGAATTCTTCGGCCCAGAAACCGAGATTCGATTCCGACCAAGTTACTTCCCATTCACAGAGCCAGGTGTTGAAGTTGATGTACGATGGAAAGATAAGTGGCTTGAGGTTTTAGGTGGCGGACTCACACATCCTGAAGTGTTAGAAGCCGGAGGGCTTGATCCAAAAAAGTGGCAAGGATTTGCCTTCGGTATGGGACTCGATCGAATGGTAATGCTTAAATATGGTATCGATGATATTAGGCAGATGTACAATGGAGATCTAAGGCTTGTTAATCAATTTTAAACACTATCATGTTAATTTCATATAACTGGATACGGTCATATTTCGAAGAGGAGATACCTGCTCCTGCAGAGTTAGCAGACATCATTACGATGGGTGCTTTTGAAATTGATTCCATAGAAGAAAAAGATGGTGATGCCATCTTTGATATCAAAATCTTACCCGACCGATCTTCGTACGCGCTCTCACATAGATATATTGCTCAAGAGATTGGTGCTTTGATTAAAAAGCAGATTAAGTTGCCTCGGATACAAGATGTACACGCTGATGAATCAGAAGTTGTACATATTTCTCATGAAGATACAATAAATTGTATTCGGTATGTCGGAAGGAGAGTTAAGAATGTACATGTTGATGAATCGCCAGAATGGCTCAGAAAGCAATTAGAAGTTCTCGGTCAAAGGTCAATAAATAGTATTGTTGATTTAACAAACTATGTCATGTTGGAGGCAGGGCAACCTCTTCATGCGTTCGATGCAGATAAGGTTGAAGGGTGTCTTCGTATTCGAAAAGCAAGAGTGGGTGAAAAGATTGTTCTTCTTGATGGAAAAGAGTTGGAGCTTGCAGATCAAATGTTGGTGATAGCTGATGATGTGGCGGCACTTGCACTTGCTGGTATTAAAGGTGGGAAGAGGGCGGAGGTAACGAAAGAAACAAAAAATCTCATACTCGAAGCTGCATGTTTTAATTCCACAACAACTCGTAAGACCTCAAATATTGTAGGTATTAAGAATGATTCATCAAAAAGATTTGAAAACGGAGTAACCCCAGAACGTGCAGGGCTTGCCATGGCATTACTCTCAGCAAAAA
This sequence comes from Candidatus Tayloriibacteriota bacterium, assembly GCA_018883165.1. Taxonomy (GTDB): domain Bacteria; phylum Patescibacteriota; class Minisyncoccia; order Phycocordibacterales; family CAIZLB01; genus VEQN01. Next base: position 3,187 of record VEQN01000019.1, on the reverse strand, counting down.
TACAAGAACTTAATCCAGATGCACAATTTGGTGAAGTGAATGATATATATCCAAATCCAGTTGGAAGGAGAAATATATCTGTATCAGTTGTATATATCCAAGACAGGCTCGGTATGTATGTCTCAAAGAAAGAAATGATTGAAATTCTTTCTCGAATTGATCTCGCAGTCGCAGAAGATGATGTGTCTGATGACATACTTCATATCTCAATTCCTGAATATCGACCTGATATTGTCATCGCTGAAGATATCGCAGAGGAGGTTGGTAGGTTGTACGGATACAACAACATTGTCGGGGTTGTTCCACAAGCTGATCCGCAGAGACGAATACAAAAGAATTTCTACTATCACAACCTCATCAGAAAGACTTTGAAGAATATTGGATTCTCAGAGGTGTACACATATACTCTTACAGAGAAGGGTGATGTTAAACTTGCAAACCCTCTTACAGTTGAACGGGCATATCTGAGAAACAATCTCTCTGATTTACTTGGCAACAAAGCACTATTTAATCTCAAGAATGTTGATCTACTTGGTCTTAAAGATATTCGAATATTTGAAATCGGAAAAGTGTATGGTGGAGGGGTGCACACTGAAAGATTTTCACTCGCACTTACAATCGCAAGAACAAAACAACCAAAAGGTCATGATTCGAAAGTTGAACTCGAGGCAATTCTTGCATACATAAAAGATATACTCGGTGTATCTGAAAATATATCAATCACTTGGAAAGATCTTGTAGGGGATGCACAAACACCATGTAGTGGATTTGTTGCTGAAATACAGTTGGATGAGGCTCTAGAAAAATTACCTGTACCAACAGCAGATCTTGAAATGGATGATCTTCCACAAATTAAATTTACACCAATATCTCCATATCCATTCTCTGTGAGAGATGTTGCGGTGTTTGTACCAGGTGAGAAAGGTCAAGAAGAGATGGTTCTTGCTGTAATCAAATCGGCACTACATACGATTGGTAAAGAAGAGCTTCTGGTCAGATCTACACTTTTTGATGTATTTACAAAAAACAAAGACGGCGAGCCTGTGAAAACTTCATATGCATTTAGGTTGGTATTCCAATCATGTGAGAAGACTCTTTCAGAAGAAGAGATTGTGGCATGTATGAATGCTGTTACAAATGCACTGGGGGAGAAGGGATTTGAGGTTCGATAATTGACAGAAGTATCTAGTACCGTATACTTCTACACATTCCAACTGGAATATATACATGAGTAATATCTGCGTAACAATTAAGAAAGTGACTACAGTGTTTAAGACACGGGCTTTTCGATTCGTTACATATATATAACCAGGGTACATATTCAAGAATATCTATATACAAAAACCCTGGTACTGCACCAGGGTTTTTGATTGGTAATTGGTATAGGAAGGTAGTAATAGTTTCCTATAACCAGTTCCCAATAGAGGAGTTGGACTTTGGTGTGTGCCAAAGAAGTTCTTTATACAAAGCATCAACAATTAGTTACATCGCTCATTATGAACCCAGCATTGTTTAAGGCAGAGAGGGTAAGTCGTCATCTTGGTATCCACAAGCCACGCAGAATTTTTAACTGTGCGGATCTTGGCAGGCAAAAACCTGTCCAACTTGTCAGGCCAAGTGTGGTTTGTGTCATCACTGGAGGAGATCATGGAAACGGAACTCGGAAGATTTTTGATCATCTGTGTCGCGGATCGAATATGGAGCATGTGGAGCAGGAGAGTATTGAAGCGGCTCGGGCCTGGTATGAAGAGACAATTTCTTCTACTCCCGGCTTTGCTCCGATGATTATTCTTCCACTTCCTGGTAAAGGTTTCAGGCCAATAGCATTGACTCAGTATGGGGCACCGATTTTTATCAAACACCAGCTGCAGTTTGCTGATTGGATGGTGTGTGTCGGATCAGATCCGACTACCCGCTATGGTCAATGTGCCAGTTTGGTAAACACGTGGTTTTCGCGGTGTGTGACACCATCGGTAGTTGGCCATGGGAAGAAATCTCAATTAGTTCTCCCGTGGGGATTGAGTGAAGTAGGTGATTCTCTTATCGGAAGTTGAATACCTTCGAAAAGAATCTGAAACCCAGCCGTAGGGATACGGCTGGGTTTTTCTTTACATATACAAAATATTGTTCTACTGTTGTGTTGGAATCTAGGTTAGACCTATCTGGATACCTCTGTACTACATGTACTCGGGTGTCCAATGGGACGTCCTAAGTACGAGCAATGGCTCTTTTACAGAATCACAATCAGGTCATTCGGAGTAAAAAATGAACACATCAGAAGCATTCTCACACCTCGGACGAATTGTCTGGAGGAGAAACAAAACAAACGATAAATGTCTCGATGCTAAAAACAGAGACAGGTCAACTCATGCATATCTCAAGGATGCATACAAGGCAACACGCATTTGGTACAACCAGCTGCTTAACTTGCTCATCATCCTTTTGGGGTGCATGCTGATGATACCACTATTTTGGTCTCCATTTGGTACGTGGCAGACTGTTCAGTCTGCTCTCGAGCACCAGACTGGAGTATTTGTGCATATCTGTGTCGCCTACGCGTCTTTTTCAATTTGCTTCATTGGTCTGCATGGATTCCGCAAGATTGGTACATTCGGCCCCGTGTCGAGTTTCCTTGCACTCGAGTTCGTAAAGATTCGATGGTTGATGGGAAAAGGACTTATATTCATCCCTAGTCTGAAGTTCTTGAACGGGTTAACACATTCGGTATTCGAGAACATAGATGATCTCTATGAAGAGTGGACTAAGTATCTGTATCATTCACTGGTTGAATTTGCCAGGGAAATACGGAATGATGAAAAGAAAAATTCTGGAATGTCGAGGGGTTTTCTTGAGCATGCGTTTAAAAATCAGCTAAAAGTCGCAGAATATTTCGGTCTGGGAGATTCTCGGAAGCTTCGTAAGGAGGTGTATGGTGTTGCTGCTGGCACATCGCCTCCGAGGTTTCTTCCTGAGTCCTGATGTTTTATGAACTATACGGCCCCATGGTGCTCATTGCACCATGGGGTTTTGTAATATATACAACAGGATATTGACAAAACTGTATTGTGTCATACCATATATATTATGCAACTCGATGCACAAACATATTCAAAGCGACATGTGAAGAAACTAGGATTTTGGTATCCAGTTTCTGTGTCTACATGTCGTGAATTGGCTTGTGCTGAGT
>VEQN01000006.1 GCA_018883165.1 Candidatus Tayloriibacteriota bacterium | reverse complement strand
TATGAATGATAATCTCATGATTCTCAGGATCATATGATATTTCTGGCCCAATTATGACACCGGTGTAATTTAGATATGATTTAAATTACACCGGTGTCATAATTGGGCCAGAAATATCATATGATCCTGAGAATCATGAGATTATCATTCATAAGGATCGATACGAAGATATCAACGGTAAAAGATCCGTGTCTAGTCCGGATGAATTGAAATCATATATACTAAATATATATAAGACTTTACTTACTCGTGGAATTTACGGTACGTATGTATATGTTCATGACCTTAATCTCAGAAAATATATATTAGAAGCATCTATGGATTTAAATTTTTCTTAAAATTTGGGTATGAATAAGCTAAGTGTATCAAAACTCAAGCTTGATGAAATTCTCAAGAAAGGTGACACTGTCACACTCATTGATGTACGTACACTGGAGGAATTCAATGAGGGGCACTTTCAAGGGGCAGTGTGTATACCAGTTGATGAGATATCGAAAGAGATGATGGAAACACATGGTATTACAACAGATTGTTCCATCATCTGCTATTGCCTAAGTGGTGGAAGAAGTGCAAGGGCGTGCACTAAGCTCCAGTCTTTAGGATATGCAAACGTTACGAATGTGGAAGGTGGTCTCATGGCACTTCGAAAGATGTAAGTTCTTATACACACTATGTTTGAACATATACATGGTGTACATGTTAAAATTACTCATAACATGAAACACATTTTATTCGCACTCACACTCGTACTCTTTGGGGTACCATATATTACACAAGCAGCAGTAACTGATTTGGTTTGGGTTAAAAGCATACCGTATACAAATAGTTTACCCATTATCGAAAATGATAGTGCAGGAAATGTGTATGTGACAGCACAATTGAATGGAAGTATAGATTTAGATCTTGGACCTGGTACAACAACAGTTTCTTCAAGTGGTGGGTTCGGTGATGTTTTTGTTGCCAAGTACACAAATGCAGGTGATTTAATCTGGGCGAAGGCAGTTGGAGGAGGTGCAAGCGATGAGTCACCGACAGAGATCGTTGTTGATGCGTCAGGGAATGTGTACGTGCTCATGAATTTTGTGGGTAATTCTGCTGTTGATATTGACCCGACAGGTAGTACAGTCACAGTTACTCCACCAGGTGGAGGTGATGTGGTATTGGTAAAATTAAACAGTAGCGGTGTTATACAGTGGGGAAAGATATTTGGTACACCTGCTGGAAATCTTGGATTTGGCCTAGGTCTTACGACCGATGGTGTTGTCTTGAGCGGATTCACACAAGGTGCAATGGACTTGGATCCAGGTACTGGCACGACAACATCTTCACATTTTGGATCATATGACACCTTTACCGTAAAGTTAAATACAGCAGGTGAATATGTGTGGGGTAATCTAATTGGAGGAACTGGTGATGATCGGCCAATAAAGATAGCAATCGATCAATCTGATAACGTATATCTCCTAGGGTATTTTCATAATTCGGTTGATTTTGATCCAGGTGTAGGTACGACTACTGTTGCAGCTCAAGGATCATCACAAGATATCTTTCTCTTAAAATTACAAAGTAATGGACAATTCGCTTGGGTAAAGACTTGGGGAGGAGATAATACTGAGGAAGGAAAAGACTTACTAGTTGATAGTGCATCAAATGTGTATTTCTCAATGAGCACCACTTCTGGCACCTTGGATTTAAATCCTGGTGAAGGAACAGATACTCGTTCCTTGGCAGGATCATATGTAGGTGGGGTTCTTGTTAAGTTGGACACTACGGGTTCATTTCTGTGGGGTAACTTGTGGTCAGCTGAAAATGGAACTGTTCAATTTGATCAGATAGCAATTGATGCACAGAATGATGTATATATTTCTGGTAGCTCTGAAACAACATTTGATGCAAACCCTGGTGTCGGTGTTGATTTGTTCACCCCAACAGCATCTTATGATGGTTTTATTATTCGTGTCGACTCAACGGGAGAATATATTTGGTACGCACAAATTTCCGGACCAGACTCCCAGAGTTTTGATGATATTTTCATAGATGGTACATATATATACACATCCGGTACAATATCTGGAGTTACAGATTTTGATCCAACAAGTGGAACGTACTCGGTCACACCTTCTGTGATTGGACATTTCTTGTTGAAACTTACATTAGACACCCAGGCTCCTTCTCTCACTGAAGTTACTCCAATTGGTACCACAACTGACACAACACCAGACTATGTGTTAACAACAGATGAGGTAGGTACACTGACATACTCTGGGTATTGTTCAAGTTCAGTTGGAACAACTACTCTTGGTACAAATACCATAACCCTCACACAACTTGCACCTGGAGTGTATGGTAACTGTGTAATTACAGTGCGTGATGCTTCGTATAATGTAAACACACTTTCTATTACCTCATTTACTATAAGCTCTGGCGGAGCACCACAGTCATCTAGTGGTTCATTCTCATCTGGTGGAGGAGGTGCTACTCCAAAAGGGTGTACTGATGTGAAAGCAAAAAACTATCAGAGATTTGTAGAACATGTAGAGTCACTCTGTGTATATGATAAAGTTGCAACCACAACCGTACCCTTTACACGGAACCTTCGAATTGGATCTAAAGGTGCAGATGTGATGGCTCTACAAGAGTTACTCATTAAAAAGAATATAGGTCCTGCTGCATTAACATTGAAAGTATATGGAGCGACTGGGACGTACGGAGTGTTAACAAGGAATGCGGTACGGGAGTTTCAGTTGTCACAAAACATTACACCCGCACATGGTTTGGTTGGTCCGCAGACAAGGGTCGCATTGAGTACGCTAAGGTAGCTCTTTACAGTAATATGTATTTAGAATACTCTTGTGCCGTACAAGGGTATTTCTTTGTATACCTGTCCATGTGGTTCACAACATGGTGTTAGATCCTTACAAATGCACAGAAACTCAGACGGCTGGATTAAAGCCTATCAGGAAAAAGGTGCACTGTGGTTTCACGGTGGCGACACCAGGAAACCTCATGCGCGTATGACATCGGGGAATCACTCCTCTATGTTTTTCTACTCCAAACCAGTGGTGGATGACGTCACTCTCCGTGAAGAAGCATCTCTCGACCTCGTCGATTTGCTCCTTCATACCGGTTTTGACCTGTCCACGGTTGATCGTGTGGTCGGCCCACAAACTGGTGCCACATTGCTTGCGGAGGCAATCTCTAAAGCGATTGGTGTTCGTCGCGGCACTTTGTGCAAGTGGGCATCACCTGCAAAGGGGACGGACCAAGAAAAGAAGACCATGGTTTGGGACGATCCCGAAAGAAAGGTTCTTCCTGGTGAACACGTTCTCCTTTGCGAGGACGTGACCACTACTGGCGGAAGCGTGCTCCTTGCGAATGATGCGGTCCTCAAGGCTGGTGGTATCCCATTCAGTCGTGTACTTACTCTTGTGAATCGCTCGGGTGAGAACTCGATTGGAGAAGATCTCAATCTTCTTGCACTTATCACCAAGCACGGACCCATCTGGTCTCCAGAGGAGTGTCCGCTGTGCAAAGATGGAAGTGAGGCCATCTCACCAAAGCGTCCCGAAACAAACTGGGAACTCCTCACTGCCTGATCGAAACCCGTTGCTTCTCTTCTATGGAAGCAACGGGTTCTCTTTTTATTATTCATCAGCGAAAACTTGTGTGTGGTACAAGAGAAAACACCGAATCGATGAAGGTAAATACAGGTATTGATATTATTTATTAAAATATACAATATTGCAGATTGTAAAATTTGAAGTAGTACACATTACATTGTATTAATAGTTTTTGTACATGGTATAATTTTTATAATTAAAAATACATACCAATGAGAAATATATTTTATTTGATACTTTGTCTAACAATCTTACTAGGATCGACACCTGCATATGCAGTTGCACTCCCAATATCTGAAGACTTTTCTGGTGCGCAGTCATCTGATTGGGAATTGAGATCAAATGCAATCTGGGGTACAACTGCAGGTGGTCAAACCACACTTCTCCTTACTCCAAATGCAAACGACAGTAGTGGCCTCGCATTCTATAACCAAGCATTCTCTTCTTCTTTGGGTATTGTTGCTGAGTTTGATTACTATGCAAACGAAGGTGACGGGGCAGATGGAATAGTATTCTTCCTTGTTGATGGTGATCAGGTTGATGAGAGTAATATTGCCATAGGTGCCTCTGGAGGTTCGCTTGGATATGCACAATCAAGTTCTCATAATGGTATACCGCATGCATACCTCGGTGTTGGTTTTGATGAATTCGGTAACTTTACTTCGAATGAAAGTGGAAAAACAGGAGGTATTGGAAGAGTACCAAACAGTGTTGCTTTACGAGGAGCGGGGAATACATCTGTTGGGTATGCATACCTTACCTCTACTGATGTGTCTGCTACATTGGGATATGAGACAGATACAGGATGGAGAAGAGCAAGAGTCACAGTACTTCCGAATTTAAGTGGTGCAACTATTCGAGTTGAGATGAGTTTTGATGGTGGTACAACTTGGAATACAGTGATAAATAACTATTCATATACAACAGTTCTTCCTCCAACAAACTTGAAGCTCGGTTTCACTGCAAGTACAGGTGGTAGTACAAACGTGCATGCAATCGACAATGTGAGTGTAAGAATACCTGCAGATATTGGAGTTACAGTAACAACATCCCCATCAGGGTCATACAATAGAGGAGATGTGGTGACATATGTATATACGGTTTCAAACGCTGGACCAAATGACACGTCCGCTGCAGTGGTAAACAATGTTGTTCCAATCGCTTCAAATAGATACTCAAATATGACATGGAGTTATGTATCAACTACTGGAGCTACTGGTGCTGGAGGGTTCGGTAATATGTCAAACATTCCACTTAATCTTCCTAATGGAAATACAGCAACCTTTACGGTTAGAGCAATGGTGGGCTCTGAAACAATTGATACTGATTCTTTGGATGTATCAGTAAGTGCAACGCCAGGTACTAATTTAACTGACCCGTCACCAAGTACAGCATCTGCATCTATTTCAGTAACTAATGGATCACCAACTGCAGTACAAGCAGATATTATAAGAAAGTTCTATGATTATGCTTTTGGGTATACTCAAACAGCACCAGCGCTTTCTGACTATGCTTCGCTTGGAATTACAGAAGTGACAGTACAGAATCTTGATTTTGCAAACAATGCGGTACGTGATGCGGATGGTGAAAGTGTAAATACGATTTCAAAAATACGCTCCGTAATATCATCTGTATTAAACCGAAGCAGAAGTTCAGCAACTGCTGCAAGTGTTGCGTCATATGGTTGTACTGATCCTGCGGCACTCAATTTCTCAAAATTTGTAACGCACACTCAATCACTTTGTCAGTATGCGGTTGTAAGTAAGAATACTCCAGCCACAACCACAGTACCTGTTCTTGAGGTTTTCACACGGGATATGAGATATGGCTCAATTGGCGCTGATGTTATTAAGTTGCAGCAGTTTCTGATGCAACAGAAACTTGGACCTGCTGCTACTAGATTAGAGCAAAATGGAACTAGTACATGGTACGGTACTTTGACTAGAAATGCGGTACGAGAGTTCCAAAAAGCGAAGGGTGTGGTTCCTACAAACGGTACGTTTGGTCCAGCAACTCGTGCTTTAGTTAATTCGCTTGTTAAATAGGTAGGTTTTCGGTAACTACATGAGATATATACCTGTACAAGCTATAGACATTGAGGAGGAAAAAAAGATTCAGAAAGAAGCTGAAGCTTTGGTTGAACTCCATGATTTTATAAAAGCACATCCTGATACACCAGTAAAAGAGATTGCAAAGTTCATGCCGCCAGTTGATTCACGAGCGGTCAGTAAAGCGATTCAGATATTGGCAATGAGAGATAAATCAATCACTCCAGAGCAAAAGAGAGAAATAGAGGAGAAATCGAAGTTAATTGAAGTGGAGCCGAAGGTTGTGAGTTGGGGTAAAAAGTAATACAGTATATACATATGGAAACTAAAAAAGTAGGAGTTGGTTTCGGTGTTCTGGTATTAAAAGAAGGAAAAATACTTCTTGGTAGAAGACATACTGACCCTTCAAAAGCTGACAGTGAACTTCATGGTGAAGGTACTTGGACTATGCCTGGAGGAAAATTAGAATTCGGGGAGACATTTGAAGAAGGTGCGATACGTGAATTAAAAGAAGAAACTTCTCTTGTTACACAGGTTAATGATTTAGAAATAATTAGTCTTGCGAATAACCGAGTTCCTGATGCGCATTTTGTAACCATCGGACTGGTATGTACTGCATTCGAGGGGACTCCTTCTGTTATGGAGCCAGATGAAATTACAGAATGGGATTGGTTTTCAATAGATGACTTACCCGACCCACTATTCTCACCTAGTGCTGAGATATTAGAGAATTACAAAGAGGGGGTTATATATAGAAAATAACATGAACATACAAAAAATCGGACATTGCTGCCTACTTGTACGAACAAACACCTTAACCATCCTCACAGATCCTGGTAATTTCTCAACTGATCAAAATACAGTTACAGGAATCGATATTGTTCTCATTACACATGAGCATGGAGATCATCTGCATGTATCGTCATTGAAGGAAGTCTTGAAGAATAATCCGAATGCGGTGGTGGTCACAAACACAAGTGTCGGAAAGATCTTAGATACAGAAGGTATGACATACAAGGTTCTTGAGGGACGTGCAAAAGAAGTGTTTCAAGATGTTTCTGTTGAGGCATATGATGCGCGTCATGAGGAGATATATGAAGAGTTTGGTCAGGTGCAAAATACTGGGTATTTCATTGATGATCGGCTATTCTATCCAGGTGATGCATTTTCTGTACCTGAAAAACCTGTCGAGATATTGGCTCTTCCTGTTGCAGGACCATGGTGTAAAGTTTCATCTGCTATCACATATGCACTCACTGTAAAACCCGTAAAAGCTTTTCCTGTACATGACGGGCAACTCATCACCGAGCGTATTGGCGGTTCTCATAAAGTTCCAGAGAACATTCTTAAAAGACATGGTATTGAGTTTATACCAATGATACCAGGTAGTGTTATAGATTTCTGATATACTTACTATATGAACTATTTCATAACATGTCTAAAGAAATATGCAGTATTTGAAGGGAGAGCTCGAAGAGCTGAGTACTGGTATTTTGTACTTTTCAGTACATTGATTTCAATCGTTATTGGATTGTTAGAGTCTGTAGATCCTGTGTCACAAGAGTTCGGAACAGGTACTCTAGGGTTTGCATACAATCTTCTTATATTACTCCCATCACTCGCTGCTGGAGCAAGAAGACTGCATGATATTAACAAGAGTGGATGGTTTTTACTCATCGGTATCATTCCAATACTTGGATGGATACTCATTATCGTGTGGCTTGCACGTAAAGGTGATGCTGGCCCGAACGATTACGGATCAGATCCAAAAATCGAAGAGGCTACTGTTCTTCCTCCAAGAGAAACACCAACAGTATAGGTATACACAAAAAACACCAGCACTCTGGTGTTTTTTGATATACTCATCTGGTATGACAGAGCCAGAACATATTTTAGATTTACATGGACTTACGCGTGCTGAGTGTAAAGAGGTGTTGGATGAGATATGTATTATGCCTGAATGGAAGCATATTAGATTAATTGTAGGAAAAGGAGTAAACAGCGAATTCTTACCAGTGCTTCCGAGTTTTGTACGTAGTTACTTACGTGAGAAGCAGATTCGATACACCGAGGGTGAGGGAACTATTGATATCTTCTTCTAATTATTCCTCTCTAATCTTAATTGAGAAGTTTGAATCGTGTGCATATTTTTCCGCCTTTTCATTTATATGAAACCGCTTACGAGCTTCTTCGAATGATAGGTTGGTATCAATGAGATTGAGTTCGAATGCGAGTTTGTCAGAAAGAGCAGGGAATAGTATCTCGTGGGCGAAGTATGGAATTCTCCCCGGTGATATCTTTCGTATGTGCCTTGCAATATTTGTAGTACAGGTATTTGTGAGCGTGTTATAGAACTCAGGGTGGTCATGAAGTTTGTTTGTCCTATTTATCATATCGACAAATAGTGCTTTTGCTTTCCCATGGTTTGCTTTTACTGGGTAGACATATACATCATCTTTTCTAAAGTTTGATCTTAGCTTCACCGCATCTTTCTCATCCGCAATGACGTACATGATTTCATACTGATTAAAGAGTCCTTTGATTGGGTGAAATTTTTCACCCACCTCTTTACGAATCTCAACAGAAATTGATACAAATTCTCGAATTTCTCCAAGTTCAAATTCAAAGGAAAGAAACGTGTGTGCTGATCCGGGAATACCAGAGAATGGTTCGACTATGTACCAAACCCTTTTGAGGTGGTCTAGGTTATATGTCTTGTCGTACCATTTTTGTACATATGATGTAGTGCTACTGTATTCAAAATCTCGGATATGCTTAATATGCACCAGATTCTCTGATATCTCTGCAGAAGGAAGTATTTTTTGGTCATTTTCCCAGTTACGGTTATTTGAGGGTTTTAAAAACATGAGGATGGCAGTGTAACTGATGAGTGCTATACATAACAAGTACAGAATGGGTTTCAGTACGTATTTCTTCATAGATACAGTATATCAGTCATGGTACAATGTACCCAATGAATATCTCTCCATTCAGTAGTCTTTTCTATTTCATAGTGATGGCGATAATCTTCGTGTGTGCGGATATTGTTGCCAAAAGAATTCCATTTTACAGTGATATGACTCGTGCTGAACCGAAATCGGCTTCGGATCACAAAGGAAGGAGCAGACATGAAGTGCTTGATGGCTTACGTGGTATTTTGGCACTAGGAGTTCTGTTCCAACACGCTGTCACAAACTATACCTACTATCAAACAGGGGTATGGAAAATTACAGAGTATGCATTTTACAGACATGCTGGTGGAGAAGCGGTCATTCTGTTCTTTATGATTACCAGCTTTTTATATTGGTCGAAAGCTATTGCTTCAGAGGGGAGAATTAATGCGCAGAGATTGTATATCAACAGATTTAATCGATTGGCACCAATGTATTTAGTTTCTGCGTGTATTGTAACAATCTCTGTCCTCATCATTTCAAACTTCCATATTTCTTCTTGGTATACATTTTTTAGAGATATTGCGTCTTGGCTCACACTTGGACTTGTGACAACGGTAACAGTAAATGATCTGAGTGTTATACCGATCAATGCCGGTATTCACTGGACATTACACTTTGAGTGGGTCTTCTATCTCTTGTTACCATTCTTTGCCATTGCACTTCGTCCGGGGTGGTACCGGTTTCTTGCAATACCATTTGCACTACTTGCATTCATTCTTCCTGGCTGGGGGTATTGGATAATATTCTTTTTTGGAATTACAGCAGCACATATTGTACGCAAGTATCCCCGGATGGATTTTCTTAAGAAGAAGAGATATTCCGTTTTGCCAATTATTGGTCTTGTTTTGGTATATTTGATGCAACATGAACCATATTCTGTACCGCAGTACGCAGTGACCATGTGTATCCTACTGTGCTTTATATATGGTAACAGTTTGTTTGGGTTACTTCGAACTAAAGCTGCAATATTTTTAGGTACCATTAGTTACAGTGTATATTTGCTTCACGGTATCATGCTGTATGCAGTTTTAGGCGTATTTAATATGTATGTACCGATTCAAAATCTCCATGCGTATACATTTTGGTCACTCATTGCTTTTTCGGGAATATGCACGGTTTTGGTATCAGCCTGGACGTATCGATATATTGAATATCCGTTTCTTCGTGTCACAGATGGTAAGAGGGTATAGTACACACAATATCTGAGTTGATATATACTTATCGTATATGAAAAACACACTTCTATGGGTCATTGGTTTCTTTGTTCTTTTGGGTATATATGCATTACTGAACTATGATTTCTCAGCACAAAAAAGTATACCGAAAGCTACTGAGACTTGGGGACATAAAATTAAATCCGCAGAGTTAAATCCTGAAACAAATACTGTGGCGATAGTTTTTGATACAAATGCAGTAACTACAGTTTCATTGGGTGGAGATTTTCCTGTAATGTCAGTTGAACATGTAGATATTAACTTTGACGGAGCAGATGATTTGATGATTGTAGAAAGTGCAGGGGCATACAATCTTTCAACTCGATTTGTGGTGAATGATATATCTTCAAAGAAATTTAATCCATATAATCCGTTTGAAAAACTCTTAGGAGTTGAAGGTGAGGGTATCGTCCTTGGTGCTGTTGATTTCGATATGGAACAGAAAACTATACGAAGTTTCTTTAAGGGTAGAGGACTCGGGGATATGTTTACGGTTCAATATTTCACATTTAAAGATGGTCAGTGGAGATATACAGGCAGTGAAATACAAGACATGATTAATTTTGAACAGGTGATGCGAACTGAGGGTCCTGCTACTATGTATTATATACATACAAAGACAGCGTACGATATCGATACTGGTGCGACAACTACTGTGACAAATACATACTTCAAGAGTGTGGATTTGGGTGAAATGACAGAGGTTTCTAAATCTGAAGTACAAAAGAAAGGTTTAGTGAAATAATATGATATTACTCATCATCTCCTTTATTGCTGGAATTCTCACCGTTATTGCACCTTGTGTACTTCCAATGCTTCCGGTAATTGTGGGTGGGTCACTTTCAAATGGAAAAGTAGAGCATAGAAGAGTGTTTGTGGTACTTCTATCTCTCTCCGTTTCCATTATTGTTTTCACCCTGTTACTTAAAGCGAGCACGATCCTCATCGAGATTCCACCATATATATGGAGTTGGGTTTCTGGCGCATTGATTTGTTTTCTGGGTATTACATATATCTCACCTGGTACATGGAAAAACGGTTTTCTCGCAAAGTTTCAAACCAAATCAAATATACTTTTAGGTAAGGGTGATGCGAAAAAGAGTACATTAGGTGATGTGCTTGTCGGTGCGTCTCTCGGGCCTGTGTTTACATCTTGCAGTCCTACATTTTTCTTTGTACTGGGTAGTGTGTTACCAACATCGTTTGGTACTGGTGTGTTGTATCTACTTTCATTTACTCTTGGATTAAGTATCGGACTGCTTCTCATTGTGTATGTAGGTGGAAAGATATTGAACTTCTTTGGCGTTCTCTCCGAATCTATGAAGTTTAGAAGGGTGCTTGGAATATTCTTTGTACTTGTGGGTGTATCAATATTTTTTGGGATAGACAAGAAAGTAGAGACTTCAATATTACAGTCTGGTTTTATATATAGCATCATGATTGAGAACAGTCTCCTAGAGCAATTACGATAGTTTTCTTGATATAATCCCAGAGAACATCGGTCGTTGAAAATTTCATATTCATATACACGACCTCAACCCAAGACTTAATTATGAACTCTGATTCTCGAAGCGGTCCATCCGCACCTAAGCGCTTCGCGGTGCTTGCTGTTATCATCGTTCCGTTTGTAGGTTTCTTGTATGCTTGCCTTACTCTATGGCAGCATGGATACCTTGAATGGTTCTACATCATCCTCGCTCTGGTTTTCTATGTCCTTACTGGACTTGGTATCACAGTGGGATTCCATCGTTTGTTTACTCACGAATCTTTCGTTGCTAATCCTTCAATTCGATTCCTGCTTGCAGTCCTTGGTAGTATGGCGTTTCAAGGAAGTATCATTGACTGGTGTACTCGGCACGCCGATCATCATCAGGCTAGTGACAAGCCGAGAGATCCGCATTCGCCATGGAAATATGGAGTAAGTTTTTGGAACCTGCTTAAAGGTGTATTACATGCACAGTTTATGTGGTTACTTAAAGTTGGAAAACCACCTGAAAACAAATGCTACAAACGTCTGATCTCGGATCCAATCGTTTCGTTGGTGGATAGTACTACCTGGTTCTGGATGCTTACGAGTGCTTTCTTGCCAGCGGTTCTTGGACACCTCTATGATCCAGAGCACGGATTCCTCAAGGGATTCTTGTGGGGGAGTTGTGCAAGACTCTTTCTTCTTCAACATGTGACCTGGGCCATCAACAGCTACTGTCACATCTGGGGTAAACGCAGATTTCGTTCGGGAGATCTTTCGACGGATAGTTATGTGTTCGGTATTCTTGCCTTCGGCGAGGGTTTCCATAACGGTCATCATGCATTTCCACGGTCAGCGCTTCATGGTATTGATACACCCTGGCTCGATCTGAGTTATGCGGTGATCAGGGCATTGAAGCGTGCGGGTCTTGCGAAGGATGTCATCATTCCTTCAGTGGACTCAATTAATGGGAAAAGAAGGTGACGCAGAGGGTGGTGTATATGAAAAATGCCACGATCGCTCGTGGCATTTTTCTTTACTCCTGTGTTTAATTACTTGAATTCAGCATCAATTGCACTAAGGTCAGATGCATCACTTTCGAATGCTGCATTAATGTTCGCGCTAAGATCATCGATCGAGATTTCTTCTAGAACAGGGGCAGGTTCAGGAACCACTTCTTGCTGTGTTTCCACAACAGGTTGTGGAGCAGGTGGAACCTCCTTGTTGTTCATCTTGAATGTGTAATACAAGAATCCTGCAAGAGCGAGTATTACAAGCACAAGTATGAGCTTACCTGTGTGACTCTCAGGCTGTTGGCTTGGGTATGTTGAGTTAATTTCAAAGTTGTTTATTGCCATATATGTATGTGAGCTAATTAATTAGAGGAAGTACTTGTTGATGTTCCTTTACCGAACGGTCGGAGAGCATCAAGAGTTTTCTTGTACGCTTCGCCAGCAGTCTTTACACTTGTCTGTGCTTTAGTAATTACAGCTTTCAAACCTACTCCAGAGGTTGATGATGCACTTAATTGTTCAGCCGTGATTGACTTAGTTGCTTCAACATCTACTTTTGCAGTTTCAAGAAGTGCTTTGGCAGTGTTCTGAAGAGCTAAAACTGCAGCTGTCGATGTTCCTTGCGTGTTAAGTTGATTGATTCTTGTTGTAATTTTTGTATCAACTTCTACAAGATTCTGGATTCTCTTACCGAGATTTTCATAGATATTTGCTACTCGCTTTTCAACTCGTTCTTTTGCTTTAGTCTCAAGCTTCTTTTTCTTTTCACTGAGCTTTGCTTTAAGTTCTTTCTGAAGAGCCTCTCGCTTTGCCTTTACTTCAGCTCGTGTAGAAGATGCATTTTCTTTAAGCGCAGCTCGTGTAGAAGTTGCGATACCTTTAAGGTCTCTGTTTCGTTCTTCCCGTGCCTTCTCCATTTCAGCTTTTCGTTCTTCTGGAGTTGATGAGCTGTTTCGAATATCTTTTACTGTTGATCTAAAAGTTTCTCGAACTTCTTTTCGGTCTTCGATCGCATCTTTAACTATCCCTTTTCGATCTTCTCGACCTTCTTGTCTAATTTCTTTTCGTTCAGCTCTATTTGCTTCCCGTAGACCCGGTCTCTGTGTTTCTTCTGCATATACAGAAGAAGCCACAAGAGAGAGAAGGAGAGCAAGTACTGCTATTGTTGTTGTTTGTGATTTCATATATCGATATTAACTAATACATATACGGTCATATATATGGTATATGAACCGATTAGTTAATTATATCAAGTTTGGGGCTACTTGGTAGCTGGTTATACATTAAGGAAGTATTCAGCAAAAAAGAACTTTTTACCCTTGTGTTTAGCTAAGTTCTTAAGTATTTGCATGACACCTGGAATATATTTGGTATCTCCATTCTTTTGTATCTCAGACCAGAACGAGGTGCTGTGAAGTTTCAAAAGACTTTTTGTATATTCAGCTTTGGATATTTTTTTGTAGAAAATGTGGCAAAGCATGTGACTGATGAGCTCAACTTCACTGTGTGCGGTGATATACATATCACCTTTGTGTACGAGTTCTGTTTCGAAACCAGTTTTTTCAATGAGTTCTCGCTTCGCAGCTTCTGCTACACGCTCTTCAAGATGAATCTTTCCATACGGAAAACCAACATACCCTACAAACGGCTCTTTGTCTCTCTTGTACAACAGATATTTGTTTTGATATTCAAGTACGATGAGAGTCACAATCTTTGGTTGGATCCTCGGGGTAAAGTTTTCATGTGAGATGGTATCTGCAAATTGCTTACCTTTGGCACTGAGGGAATATATCTGCTTTGTTTTCTTTATATACCCTGCAGTAATGAGTTTCTTGAGGTGATATGTAAATACGTTACTCTCAATGAGCTTTGGTTTCATCTGGCTAAATGTGGCTTCTGAATATCGAGTGAGGTGTCTGAGAACATGTTCTTCGATGGTGTGCATATTGTGGTTTAGTCTAACATATTCGACTCAAATGGGTTAGACTAGAAATATGTCATATTTCTTCCATACTATATGTGGATCGGAAACATAACCCGAAATTGAACCATGAAAACAAATACAAATATTACACAAATTGGTAAAGATATATATGTGTTCGCCATCACTGGTGGACCATGTGGAGGAAAAACATCAGGCCTTGCGCTTTTGAAGAAAGAATTTGAAGCACGAGGGTATGTGGTACTCATTGTGCCTGAAGCTGCTACGAACATCATTGGTGCAGGTGTTTTTCACGGAGAAAGTCACCTTCCACCCAAAGAGTTCCAGAAATTGATATTACAGTATGCCTTAATGCAAGAAGAATTGTTTCTTCAGACTGCTATGCAATATCGAGACATGGGGAAGAAAGTTGTTGTGTTCTGTGATCGGGGACTTCTTGATGGTGAAGCGTATGTGAGCTCCGATGAATTCACTGAGGTTTTGGATGGCTTTGGGTATACCCGTGTGGAACTTTCTGAATATCGATATCATGGGGTGTACTTTTTGCAGTCCGTTGCTGTCGGTCGTCCTGATTTGTATACCACAAAAAACAATGAGTCTCGGACTGAGGATGTAGCAGGTGCACAACTACTAGATTGTAGGACTCAAGAGGTGTGGCACAGTCATCCGCACTTTAGATTGTTTGGGAATGATACAGATTTTGAAACCAAGCTTCGGAAGCTCTATGTTGAGGTTTCGGCGCAGATTGGTGACCCGGTTCCGATTGAACGAGAAAGAAAGTTCTTGGTCTCTTCGGTTGATTTGTCTTCAATCACTGAGCTCCATAGTGTGGCGGATATTACTCAAACATATCTACATACTGACGCTCCGGATGAAGTGGTGCGTGTAAGAAGGAGAGAAAGTTCTTTCGGTATCTCCTACTACTATACGCACAAAAAACATATATCATCAGGGGAGTCACTGGAAGATGAGAGGATAATATCTCGTCGAGAATATGATGAATTTCTTGCTCTGCGAGATCAGACAAGGAGTCCTGTGCGAAAGAAGCGCATATCATTTCATTGGAATGGTGGCTTCTATGAGATTGATTTCTTCATGGAGCCTGAAAAACACAAGAACCTCATCTTGCTTGAGGTTGAAAGACCTGAAAAGAGTGATATGAGTGCCCCTGTTGTAATCCCACCGTTTGTGAAAGTCGCATCAGAAGTGACTGATGACCCAATGTACTCAAACTACATGCTCTCTACACTCTGATACACGCAAAGCACCCTGCAATATGCAGGGTGCTCTCTTCATCTGTATGTTTGTCTTTTTTGTGCTAATATCTACAACATATGACAAGCGAAGAATCACAGAAGAATACTGAAAAAGGCATTACCCCAAGATCTGTAGACTACGCAGAGTGGTATATAGATGTAATTAAGGCGGCAGATCTTGCTGACTACGCACCGGTTAAAGGGTGTATGGTAATTAAGCCGAACGGGTATGCTATCTGGGAATCTATACAGACATATCTAGACAAAGAGTTTAAAAAAACAGGAGTACGAAATGCGTATTTCCCAATGCTCATTCCTGAGAGGCTTCTCAAAAGAGAAGAGAATCATGTAGAAGGATTTGCTCCTGAAGTTGCAGTTGTAACTCATGCTGGTGGAAAGAAACTCGAAGAGCCGTTGGTTGTTCGACCTACATCAGAGACCATCATGTATGAAATATTCTCAGGTTGGATACGGTCATACAGAGATTTACCACTTCTCATTAACCAATGGACAAACGTGGTTCGATGGGAAATGCGAACACGTCTCTTTATGCGTACAACTGAATTCTTGTGGCAAGAAGGACACACAGTGCATGCAACACATGATGAGGCAGATGAGAGAGCGAGACAGATGCTCGAGATATATCGAGTATTTGCAGAAGAGTTTCTCGCGATACCCGTAATACCTGGACAGAAGTCTGAATCAGAAAAATTTGCAGGTGCACTTCGAACATATACTGTTGAAGCAATGATGCAAGATGGGAAAGCACTTCAGTTTGCAACATCACATAACTTGGGACAAAACTTCGCAAAAGCCTTTGATGTTAAATTCTTAGATCAAAACAGTGAGATGCAACACGGATGGCAAACAAGTTGGGGATTAAGTACTCGAACAATTGGTGGACTCATTATGTGTCACTCTGATGACAAAGGATTGGTTCTTCCTCCTAAGGTTGCAAGTACTCAAGTAGTCATCACTACAATTGGTCCTGTTGATTCAAAACCAATGGTTGAAGCGCGAGCTTTTGAACTGAAGAAAGAATTTGAAGAACGTGGTATTAGAGTTGAAGTTGATAACCGGGATATTAGGCCAGGTGAGAAATTCTTTGATCATGAGAAGAAAGGTATACCTGTTCGAGTTGAACTCGGACCAAAAGATATTGCACAAAACCAGACAGTGTTTGTAAGAAGAGATACTGGTGTTAAAGCAATTGTGTCATTAACCGATGCTGCTGTAGAAGCCGTACGATTACTTGATGCAATTCAAAATGATTTGTTCACTGTGGCTCAAAACAGATTGGTTGAACGAACCAAACGAGTTGATTCGTACGAGGAATTTAAGAAAGAGATTGAAGCTGGAAACTTTGCACTTGCGCATTGGTGTGGAGATGCAGAAGTTGAAGCCAAGATCAAAGAAGAAACTGGTGCAACCACACGATGTATTCCATTTGCTGAACCTGATGAAGATGGTGTGTGTGTTTACAGTGGTAAGCCATCAAAGAAAAGAGTGGTGTTTGCTAAAGCGTATTAGAGAATGAAACACATCACACGCACAGATGAAGAATGGAAAAAGATGCTCACACCAGAAGAGTACAAGGTGTTACGGGAGAAGGGAACTGAGGCTCCGTTTAGTTCAAAATTAAAACCCGCTGAGAATGGTGTGTATTCATGCGTTGCCTGTGGCAACCCGCTCTTCAAAGAAGATGCTAAGTTTGATTCTGGCACAGGGTGGCCAAGTTTTGACCAAGCAATACCTGGATCGGTAGAAGAGGTTGTTGACACAAGTCGTGGAATGATTAGGACTGAGGTGCTATGTGCATCGTGTGGCTCGCATTTAGGCCATGTATTTGATGATGGTCCAACAGAGACCCACAGGCGATATTGTATGAATGGTATATGTTTGGGATAATGGTGGGTATATGCCAGCACAAAAAATTAGTATAGATAATGCTAAACAAGACAAGCTATTTTATTTCGTAGCAAATGTTGTTGTGTACCGTGAAAGTGACAAGAGATGTCTCATTCTTAAAAGGGATATGAGAGAAAAAGCACATCCTGGTAAATATGGTGTGGTTGGTGGAAAGCTTGAATGGAAAGATTTGCCAATTGATAAGCCGACACGGGTCAATGGTGATATTCTAGACTATGAGAATGCCGTAGAAGATTTGCTTGTACGAGAGACGAAAGAGGAATCTGGTGTAGATGTGGAGCAGCCCTTTATATATCTAAACAGTGTCGCGTTCATACGACCTGATGAGACACCTGTGGTGCTTGTGAAGTTTGCTGCAAAGTACAAGAGTGGTGAGGTTGTGGTTGAGGAGGGGAGTTTTACAGATTACGCTTGGGTAAATGAAGAAGAGGTGATGCGCTATGAATGCATTGATGGTATTCAGGATGAGGTACAAAAAACAATACAAATTTTTAATACATAACATATGCACATATTACTTTCATATATATTTATATTAATTCCATTAGCGGTTATCGACGCATTGTGGCTCACATCAATGGCGGGTGTATACAAGAAGTATCTTGGTCACTTGTTTATTTCACCAATTAACATGATTCCGGTTATCGTCTTTTATCCAATTTACGCCTTCGGTATATATTTTCTAGTTGTAAAACCACTCATTCACATTGCTGGAGGGGTTGAACTCTTGTCACTTGGAAAGGTATTTGCACAAGCATTTGTACTTGGATTCGTCGCATACGCTGCGTACGATTTAACAAATCATGCAACACTTAAAGATTGGCCACTGTTCATAACAGTTATGGATATGCTTTGGGGTGCGTTTGTAACAGGAACAACCGCGACTATCGGAGTGTTCCTCATGAAAACATTTTTGAAATAACATGCACATAGTTGTATATACAAAAACTGGGTGCCCTTGGAGAAAGAATGTTATTGATTTTTTGCACAAGTATGACTTGCCATATGAGGAAAAGAATATGACAGAACACCCTGAGTATATGGATGAATGTGAAAAACTCACTGGTCAGTCTAAGTGCCCCACGATACAGATTGATGGTCATTGGATACCAGACGGAGACGCTGATCGACTCGAAGCGTACCTTAAAGAAATTGGAGCTTTGTAGACTTGTTTACAATCCTGAAAGAGAGGAGTAATATCTTGGATGAGTTTGTTCTTCGAAACACCCTGTTCTCGTTTGTAACACGCTCGAAACCCAGCACCTCAGTCCCACTATGAAACAGTCAGTAATGTACGTGTATTTCATCCACGCCAATCCATTCGAGCGAGTTGGTCAAGGCGAAGTTCTTTCGCCTGACAAACAGTTTCGATTGCGAAATCTGATCAAAGCCATCAGTGCTAGAATTTCGAATGAGGAAGTAAGGATTAAACTCATCACGATTGATTCGAAGGAAGCGCGGTCGGTGTGTGGTAGTTTGTCAAAAGCATTCAAGATCGATCCTCAATATATTAACGGGGATACATCCTTGTCTGTCCTGACAAAAGCCATCGATGAAGACTGCACCATCGTGATTTTTGTTGATCCAAGAAAGGAATCAATCCAGAAACTTTCGGGTCATGTTTGTAACCAATTCGGAATCCCTCCGTATCCGAACTTCATGAGTCAAAGTTTTCCAGATGGTTCCATGCTTGAAGTGAACATCACCGGTGGTCGGGTAAACGTACTCACCGGTAAATCTTCTTAAGGCCCCACGTAAACCTCGCGTTAGCGTGGGGTTTGCATTTTGTTGGTGTTTCCGTACATACATGATATATATTGAGTGATTCATGAAATCCATAACCTTAAAGAAAGTACAATACAGTTACGGCGAAAGAAACATTTTCTCAAATGTTTCTGTTACGTGTACCGAAAAGGAGAGACTCTGTATTTTAGGAGAGAACGGTGTTGGCAAGTCCACACTTCTTAAGATTTTGTGCGGTGATATTACGCCCGATGCTGGTTCAGTGGAAAAAGGAGGACATGTTCGTTTTGTATACGTAGAGCAAGAGTTTCCTAAAGATGCATCAGAACTTACAGTGTCAGAATATATTAATACAAAGATTGGAGTTTCACTCACTAAACGTGTTGAAGGAATTGCTGAAGAGCTTGGTTTTGATATTACAAAAATTGATTCGAAAGCCTTGTGTAAATCTTTTTCTGGTGGGCAACAAAAGATTCTGGCACTGAGTGTTGCACTTGCAACAAATCCGGATTTTTTGCTTTTAGATGAACCTGAAAACCACCTGGATATTGTGAGTCGAATGATCCTCATTCGAATGCTTCAGGAATATCGAGGAGGTATCGTATTCATTTCACATGACAGATTAGTGATTGATTCCATTGCAACAAAGGTTGCAGAACTTGCACAGGGAGAAGTGCACATCTCTGAGGGTACATATGATGATTATATCGAAGACAAAATGGCACGTATTGGTGGTATGCAACGTGCATTTGATGCAGAAACAAAACGAATCAAACAACTTGAGCAAACCGTTGTCATTTTGAAACAAAAAGCAATTAGAGGTAAAGAAATATCTGCATATCAAAGAAAACTTGCAGAACTTAATGAGCTAAAGAAGAGTCACAAAGAGAGTGGTAGACCAGAAGAGAAGAAGACGAAGATTAAAATATCACAAGGTGGTCCAGGTTTCCATGATGGAAAGCTCTTGGCACGAATGGAAAAAATTGGATTTAAATATCCTGACGGTAAAGCGTATATGTTTAAGAATGTATCACTTGAAGTGCGAACTGGGACTCACATTGCGCTTCTTGGAAGAAATGGTGCTGGGAAATCAACATTTCTCAAATGTCTGACTGGAGAATTGCCACTTACCGAAGGTGAGATATCTTGGGCGAGCACATATGACCCTACTGCAAAGATTCCAGAAAAACCTGTCACGTTTGCATACTTTGATCAGCATATGTCTTTTGATCCTGAAAGAAAACCAGTTGATGTGGTTATGGAAAAACTGAACTGTTTTGAAATGGAAGCACGTGCAGCATTAGGTGCTATGCGGTTCGATCTAACAAGACAGCAAACACCAATCGGAAGACTTTCTGGTGGTGAGAGAATGAGATTGCGTTTTGCTATTGTCTTCGGAAAGAAACCAGATTTTTTGATTCTTGATGAGCCCACAAACCATATCGATGAAGTGACATGGGAAGTATTGTTGTCTGCGTGTAAGTTGTCGAAAAGTACAATATTGCTGGTTAGTCATGATTATGAATTTATACAAGAATTCAAACCGGGTCTGTTTTGGGTAATTGGTAATCAAACTGTGACACCAAGATGGAGAGATTTAGGGGAACTTCTTGCTGAGATGGGAGGTGACAAAGAGGTTGTGGAGGGGAAGTAGGTTCGTGGTATATTTGTAGCATGGAATCACATGAACATATACCAGACAGAAATGAGGTTGTAGCCAATTTGTGTAGCTTACACGAAAAGAACCTTTCGCCTGAAGAAAGAAAAAATACTCCTGAAATGGTATCACTTCGTGCATATATACAATTTCACGAGAATAAGATAGATCAATATGAGGATGCCCTAGAGGGTGAATTTAGAAGAGTCGAATTCACATACGAACTGGCAAAGATATATCTTGAGGCTGGTTTTGTAGAAGAGGGTAAGGATGCACTCGCGCAGGCACTTAATGGTGCGCTAAGTGGTGGCTTCCAAGATATATTTACTGAAATGAGAGAATATTTTCTTGCGCATGTTGGAACAGAAGATGAGTTGGATATGATGTAGGTGTTTGCATATTCTCATGTTTGTGGCATAGTGTACGCGGATGTAATTTGTGGTAGTACTGCAAACGATCCTTTCACCTCAAACCCAGCAGAAAATGGAAACAAAACTAACCGTCGATATAAGGCGCCAGGATACGCCATACATTATTTATCCGCAAAAAGTAGAGAAGTGCCCGCCCGCAAGGATGTGCTCACCTGGTTTTCAATGGAGAACAGTGGGGCTTTCTTTGGATCTTTTCGATATTGACCTTACAGGCATTGATCTTGCACCGTCAGCTCGGTACTTGATCAGTGATGGATGGGTACAAATGTCTCGTGTCATTAACCTGGCAGTGAGTCATGCTCCTTGCGAGACTTTGAAGGGACGATACAGCAACATGGTGGGTCTCTTCATTGCCTTCAGGCATCTGATGTCTGGTCACCAAAGAATATCTGTGGGTGCCACGTTTTGTCTCGACACGGGATCTGGGTTAAAATTGGCTCTGCAGCATGATTCAATCCCGGGATACATGGGTGCGATGTATGTTCCAGCACGATGGGCGCGTCAGGTCATCCGTTACATTGAACGTGGTGTGGTGAGAGTTTGGATTGATCAAAACTCACCACCAAGGCTCATGGTCGAATGGCTTAATGGGAAGTACAAGTACCTCATACCGAAAGATCCGACGGTTGATTGGGGTTGGAGTATTGAAGAGGGTTCGGGGATACAACTCATGCGCTCTCAAGAAAAACAGCTTCTCTGATCTGTCCCACTCAAAGATCCATTCCGGTCTTCGGGTGGGTTTTTGATTTTTAGATATACTACATATATGGAGATTGATATTAAAGGTATGAAAATTCCATACACTATCACAAGAAGAAGTCATCAGAAGACTATTCGATTAAGGATTAGTTCTGGAGGTGTTGTATCTGTTTCAACAAGGAAGAATGTTTCTGATGAAGTCATTTCTGATTTTGTAAGGAGACAAGCTACCTGGATATATTCTTGGTTTTCCAAGAGAAACATACTTCCAAAGACTCGCGTTGAAAGAGGTAATGTAGTATCGAATGAATATCGGGTGTATAAAGAGAAGGCGAAAGATATTGCTTTGAAAAAAGTGACATATTGGAATTCGATATATGGTTTTGTGTACAAAAAGATATCAATTAGAAAGTCTGAGACAAGATGGGGAAGTTGTTCACGGAAAGGAAATCTACAGTTTAGTTACAAGATTGCACTTCTTCCAGATGATCTCGCAGATTATTTAGTAGTGCACGAGCTTTGTCACCTCTGTGAGTTTAATCATTCAGATAGATTCTGGAAATTAGTTTCCAAGACCATTCCTGACTATGTAGACAGAAGAAAAAAATTAAAAGGAATATTTTAATACACATGAAGACATACACATGTACATCTACAGTTTGGATATATCCTTCAGAAACTACATCGTGGTATTTTGTTGAAATACCGAAAGAGATCTCTGAGCAGATTCGGGTTGGAAAAGTGAAACCAAAATCATTTGGGGTGGTAAAAATTGAAGCAAGGATTGGCAAAGTTGTATGGCACACTGCATTGTTTTTTAACTCACGGACAAAAACATATATTGTCCCGATTAAAAAAAGTATACGGAGACAGTGTGGTGTTCAGGATGGTGATACTGTATGTTTGGTTTTTAAAATTTTGTAGAAGAAAACCGGTACAGGTCGCCCAACATCGTGTTGAGTAGCCTGTACCGGTGCGGTCTCGATCGATCATTCACCATAGGGTAAGTGATATATTGAGAAGGGTTTCATTGGGTGGACCTCTTGCGTCGAATCGTGAATCGGAATGTCTTTCTTAACATTCTTCATGTGCGACACTAATGCAAGTGCCATTGCCAGAATGATGATGACGAATATTTTTTCCATGTACAATTTTCTTAGGGGTTTAACTGAGGGGGGCGGAAAAGATTTCACTCGAAACCAAAAGCCCATATTTTTAAATAACATATATATAAAGTGTTTGTCAAATATAGATATTGACAAGATGGATAAGTGTAATGTAATATCATCGTTTAGTAGGCGTCTTACGCAACCATGATCTTTGTTCTCACCAGAAGTGGGGTCTTGTTCATGTTGTATTGCAACGTCTGTTAAACAAACCAAATCCCCGGTGCAGCAGCATTGGGGTCATTCTGCTAATGAACCTGAAAAAAACAATCCTCGTGCTTCTTGCACTTGGGTTCTCACTCATGAGTACTTCGTGCTCTGACTACAATGGATCAGAGCCTCCTGGTTGTGGTGCACAAACATCACAACAGTATGCGAGTTACACCGTCAGGACTGCGGTGTCTTCAAGCAACAGGCTGATGATTCTTGTCCATCGTCAAAGGACGACGTATTGGCCGCCTCCATTCTATTACTACTGGGTGGTGGATACCCAGAACCAATGGAGGGCAGTGACAACTGCCGATATCCGGCGGTGGCAAGCCCAAGGTTATCTGGTCAAGTGGGGAGGCGAGCTCCCTGTTGCTGGCCAGAAGTAATATCGGTCAACATCCAGAGGTCTGCGCGAACGTGCGCAGGCCTCTTTTGTTTTACACATGAAATATTAAGTAAAGTAAGATTGTATGTGTATAATATGAATACATATGGTATTGAAGAGTCACACACGACAAACTCTCCTTTCGTTTTTACTCATTGGTGTGTTTGGTGTTTCTGCGTACCTTGCATTCTACGTACTAGTAACACCATTGGGCAGCAAGACAACAGAGGGGTATTTAAAACAATTACCTAATAGTAACAAGGCATCAGCCTCTGATTCCATTACTGTGCTTTCATTGAAAGATAAGTCACCAGAATATATTAAGGATATTCCGCAAGAAAAAGAGGTGACTCTGTGTTCACCATTCCCAAGGAAAGCTTCGACATATGAATTATTTACTAAGAAGATCACTAATACTGCATCTGAAGAGGGTCATACATCATATTACGACGCTGTGGCAAAAAAACTGATTTCTATTCATCCTAATGAACGTATTGAATTGGAATATATACCAACGGTATACAATACTAAAGATAAAGTTAAACCAACAAATATTACTGCTCGAGTGTTTAGGTATAAGACAGATTCAGATTTGTATACAGAACTTGGTAAAGTGTTTGATCTCGATCAATCTAAAGATATTGAATCTAAACTAATGAAAGTGTCTGGGTTAAAAGATAAAGAGAAGTATGTATATAAGAGTGGTTCGACCGTGGTTGAAGTTGTGGGACAAAAGACTGCTGATATACATCGTGTAGCTGAACAAGTTGGAGGATCATGTGATTCAAAGCCTGTGTTCGATTCAGGAATTCCAAAAGGATTTGTGGCTTGGAGAACTACAAATGTTGATAGGCAAAATAGAGTAGAGTATGTAAAGATTGCAGATGCTGATGTGACACTTAATCTTGAAACTGCATACTTTGGATCAGAGATACAGGTCGCAGATAATACGGAATCAAATAATCTTGGTATATCAACATGGCTACCAATCGAAAAATTCAGACTGTTTTCAATACCAACGAAAGGGCCTAAAGGAAATACTCGATTGGTTGAGAGTGTACACATGTTTGTTGTAAAGAACAAAGATATACAACTTTTATTGAATGCACTTCAAAATAGACAAAAGGAAATATTTAAGGGTGTGTTGGTGCATACCGAGAGAACAACATATCAAGCCCCAAGAGCTGTACTCGGTAAAAATATATATTCATATGAAAGATCGACAGAAGAGGGTAGAGAAAATGTCCGAGAGTATGTATATGTACTTTCAAGATCTAATACTTCATTTGTGTTCGTGTATGACTTCGATGACATTGAAGCTGTTGAATCACTCATCAACAACCTAAAATAAATCATGATATACTTGTAGTATGTTTAAACGAACAATTACATTATTTGCATTAGCAATTGCTGCGGGAGCGGCTGGGTACACTTATGGATACAATATAGGGTTTGATACTGCACATACACAAGGTCTAAAAACCCCATCTGCTAAAATTACAGAAAAGAAACCGATCGAAACTGGTCCGAATCTGAGCAATATGCTCCGTGCAGTTACAGGTAATTGGCAAAGTGTGGCGGATAAAAAGTTGGTCCGAGAATTCACCGCATCAAGTACTGTTACAGATAGATATGCGAACAAGAAAATATTTTCAGGAAGCTTGACGCTATTCAACATACAATCAGATGAGAAGGTCTCATTTACTATGCAGCCAGGTAGGTCATACATGAAAATTATTGATGATAAAGCAACAGTAACTGACGAGAACGGAACTACTACAGAAGGTGTTACATATTATCAAATTGATACTGTAACTCCGACCGAATTGAAGATTACATCCATTGGGACTGAAGGTGAAAAATCAATATCTTTCAAGAGAATCTAGGCATTCTTCACGTACTTGATTTTTTGTGGTCTAAGTAGTAGTATGTGGTCACTATGAAGAACCAAAGCCTTATTAATACAATTAAAAACCTTTTATCTAAGCCACAGATTGGTGCTCTAACCCTATCCCTTGCCTTAATGGTAGCTGTCTTGGTACCAGGAAAAGCCGAAGCGGTTACTCCATCTTTCTCTGCATATAGTACAAGTAACGGTATTGTACAAATGAATGTACAAGGTGACCCTAATGCAGCGATTAATTTGTATTACTATCAACTTGGTTCGAATCTCCTTAGTAATCCAATCAATGTTGGTACAACAAATAGCTCCGGATACTTCAGTACTTCAGTCTCTCAGGGTACATACGGTATTCCAGGCGGTGCTACTGCATATGTAGTGGTTAATGGTCAACAGTCGCCAAACGCTGTATGGCCAAATACATTCAGTACTGGCAGTAATGTATATATCTCACAACCAAGTGTGACAGTCTCTGTTGCTCAAACAAGTACTGTAAATATCTACGGTGGCACTGGTTCATATACGATTCAATCAAACTCAAACCCTAGTATTGCTTCAATAACAATAAACGGAAATATACTTCAGGTGTACGGTGTAACTCAGGGTGTTACCACTGTAAACATCTGTGCTTCCGGTTCAACTTCTAATTGTGCATCTTTCCAAGTAACAGTTACGGGAACATACTATGGTTCAGGATCGGTAACACTTAGTCAAAGTAGTGTGTATCTGAATCAGGGTCAATCACAGGTTGTAACAATCAACGGTGGTGGAAGTTACTACATCACAAACAATCCAAACACAAATATTGCAACCGCATCAATTAATGGTAACCAATTGGTAATTTACGGTGTAAACCCTGGAAGTGTCTCATATAGTATATGTTCAGGATCAGGAACATATTCATGTGCAGCAGTGTATGTGAATGTT
This sequence comes from Candidatus Tayloriibacteriota bacterium, assembly GCA_018883165.1. Classification (GTDB taxonomy): domain Bacteria; phylum Patescibacteriota; class Minisyncoccia; order Phycocordibacterales; family CAIZLB01; genus VEQN01. The sequence continues at coordinate 20,170 of VEQN01000006.1, read as the reverse complement.
TCAACATACTACAATCCGTATTCATACAATAATACGTATCCGTACAATTACTATACGTACAACAATACGTATCCATATAACTACGGATTCTCAAATTCAACATACAACACCTATCCGTACTCATACACATATCCAACGACATACACGACGTATACTCAACCTACAACATATTACACACAGCCGACATATTCATATAGTTCAGCGCAAACAGGTACGCCGGTTTCAGGGGTATTCCTAAATCAGGTTCCAGCAACAGGTATTTCATTTGGTCTTAAGGTGACACTCTTTACACTCGGTCTTCTACTTTGGAGTGCGTTTGGTGCATATATTGTATACAGAAAGTACCCGGAGGTTCTTGTTAAGACAACCGTATCATCAGATAAGGCTCTTCAGTTCAAGCTTTCTCAGATGAAGAAAAAAGGCTTCTAGTTTATACACACCCAAAAGAGGTTTTGGTTAGGTATACTTATATATAGATGATGACATTGGTTATCATTTATCAAATATTTAAATTTAACTGAAATTATGAAAGCTATACACAATACGGATATTGGTCTCCTTATCCTACGAATCGTAGTTGGTCTCGTATTCATCGTGCACGGATATGGAAAAGTGACTGGTATTGATCAGACAATTGGATTCTTTGGAATGCTTGGATTTCCAGCTGTTCTAGCATATGTAGTTGCATATGTTGAACTACTCGGTGGTATTTCACTTGTAATCGGATATGGATCAAAGATTTCATCAGCGCTTCTTGCGTTCACTATGCTCGTGGCGATCATTAAAGTTCATGGTCCTAAAGGATTCAATAACTCAGAATTCGTACTTACACTCATGGCAGCTAACCTAGCAATTTTCTTTGCCGGATCAGGGAAGTATGCACTTGGTGCGAAATGTGGTTGTCCTGTAAAGGAAGGTACATGTGTAGTTGAAAACCCTAAGGCGTAATCGATTAGGAACACATACTAAAACAACCTGCCAATATGGCAGGTTGTTTTGTTTAAGGTATCATGTATGTATGCAGGAAGTTCTAGATGTATTAAAAAATGCTGGGAAAAATGTATTTGTAACAGGAAGAGCTGGTACGGGTAAGTCCACATTGTTGAGAAAGTTTATGGAGCATACCGAAAAGAACGTCATTGTTCTGGCACCTACAGGAGTGGCGGCGTTAAATGTGGGCGGTCAGACTATACATAGTTTCTTCAAGTTTAAGCCTGGAGTCACACTTGTTGACGTAAAGAAAATATCTGAAGAAAAGCTAGCGAAATTGTATCAAAAGGTTGATACTATAATTATAGATGAAATCTCGATGGTGCGTGCGGATCTTTTTGATTGCATGGAGAAGTTTATGCGCCTAAATGGAAAGAAAGAAGGTGAATATTTTGGAGGGGTGCAGATAATATTATTTGGAGATTTGTTGCAACTTCCACCGGTAGTGACTCGGGATGAATACCATATATTTTCAACTCGATATCAAAGCCCATATTTTTTTGATGCTAAATCATTTTACGCAGGCTCTTTTGAGGTGATTGAACTTACAAAAGTATATAGACAGCAAGATGAAGATTTCATTTCAGTGCTCGACAAGATTAGAACAGGTGACGCTGATTTTGATCATGTAGAATATATAAACGCACGATGTTTTACTGGACCTAGAGAAAAGCCCGAGACAGGTATAGAATTTGAAGAGGTGACGATCTCGTATGATGTTCCACAAAAAAGGAAGAAGAATGCTAGAAAAAAAGGTGAGGTATCTGTGCATTTAGTTACCACAAATGCGATGACAGACAGTATGAATATGCGGGAATTAAGTAATCTTAAGACTGAGCAGAGAGTGTACAAGGCAACAACTGCTGGTAGGTTTGATGTAAAGAATGCTCCGACATTTCCTGAATTACCACTTCGTATTGGTGCTCAAGTTATGGCTATTCGAAACAACATGGAAGGTAAATGGGTAAATGGCGATATGGGTTTTGTTATCGGGCTTTCACCTGATTCTGTAAAAGTTCGTTTTGAGAATGGTAAAGTGTATGATCTTGAAAGAGAGACTTGGGAAATGCATCAGTATCAATATGATGAGGATTCTGATCATATCGAGTCAGAGGTTACGGGTACATTCACACAAATACCATTAAAGCTTGCGTGGGCTGTAACGATTCATAAGAGTCAGGGAAAAACTTTTGATACTGCTGTAATTGATTTTGGTAAAGGTGCATTCGCTCACGGCCAAGCATATGTGGCACTTTCGCGTGTGCGAAGTCTTGAGGGGATTACATTGAAAACACCATTGTCTCTGAAAGATATCCAAATCGATCAACGTGTAAAAGATTTCCTCGTCAGTCAGGGACTATAGTATACTTGTATGCATGAGATCCGTATCGTGTATTCTTTTAATACTTTCAGTGTTTTTTGCTACAAAGCTTGACGCAGCGACTTTTTCTGTTACTGAAGACTTGGAAATGACTGCTATGGCTCGGTTTGTAAATAAAAATGCAAGATGTGGTGATGGGGTATGCCTTAATGTACATTCAAACTGTCCGGTAGGAACAGTGTTTACGAGAACTATTACAAATGGTGTTAGTGGTCTAGATGTATCTTCACTTCAGGAATTTCTATCTCGTGGTGGCTATATGGTCATATCAAGTTCGACTGCACCGGGAACATTCAGCCCGGTAACCGCTGCAGGATTGGCTAAGTTTCAGAAAGCGAATAACTTAAATCAAAGTGGCGTAGTTGATAATGCTACAAGAGTTCTTTTAAATAAAATGTTTTTTGAAAAAGGTACATGCTTTGTACATTACAGGCCAGATCAACTTGATGTGAAATTAGCAAAGACTGCACCTGTTCAAGCTGTGGTCGCAGATCTAAATTCGAAGGGATACACAAGTGTATTTGGTCAGTTATTCTGCACTACTTCGAAATCAAAGTGCCTAAATTTAACTAAGACAAAGATGTTCACAATGTATGTACCACCTTCTATTGGTGTAATGAAGACTATTACTGTATTTAAGAATGCGCCTAAAATTATATCGGGCGTCTATCTTGTGCAGACAAAATTAGGAGATGTGGCATTCAAAAAACCAGTATATGTACCTAAGGATGTAGAAGTGGCAACTACAACTTCTTCAACCTCTGTAATCCCTACAACAATACAGACGTATGTATATTCATTTACACCATCAAACATGAGTGTGTCTCAGAATATGGATGAGTACAGGGCGATACTGGAGTCAGGCATACCTCTCAGTGACTCAGGGCTTTTTGGCTCATGGCAACTCAAAAAATTTAGAGGTGTCACACAGTCAACAGTTTCAGGTGAGGATGTACAGATTAGTTTTGATGAAGTATCGAGAATGCTTACTGTAAGTGGATGTGGTAAGGTAACAGGCAAGTTGGTTGGTGCACATAATGTAATAAAATTGAATGTAACAAATAGTGAACTTCGTCTGTGTACTAACGCTGCAAGGGTTTTAGCAGAAGGGGAGATTGTACTTTCACTAAAGGATGGTGTGAAATATGAAGTGGTAGATCAAGACATTCTGGTACTTAGAACTGCTGCAGACATACTCTATGAGTTTACGAGAAAGTAGGTTTTCCACAGATATATTTTGACAGGTGAACCATGGTTCACTATACTTGAAACATATTAGGGAATAACCAAAAAAATATGCGAAGAATGACATTTATGTTTTCAATCCGAAAGGAAATCAAAAAGCTTAATGAGCGAATTGATAGAAAGATTATCAAAGGTGAATCATATGACCGAGAGGCTCAGCGACATAAGGATTTGGTGCTACAATTGAGAAAGCTAGAGAGCGAGGCGTCACTTGCGCGTACTTTGTCTCTTGCATCATTTCTTTTCTAATCTGATTCCAGATATAGAAGATACAACATGTCATACGAAGATTACAAAAACAAAATATTAAGATTTTACAAAGAGTATAAACGTGTACCTGGTTACAATGAAATTATGTCTTTGGTTGGTTTCAAATCTAAGAATGCAGTATATAAATTGTTAAACAAATTAGTTGATGAAGGTATTTTTGATAAGGACTCACAAGGTAAGTTAATACCGAAGAGACTTACACATGAGGTACCTGTACTTGGGCTTGTTGAAGCCGGTATTCCAACTTCAATAGAACAAGAAATGCTAGATTCAACGACTATTGAAGATTTTCTCTTGGGAGATTCTGATCCATCAAGTGGTAATACATTTATGTTAGAAGTTAAAGGTGATTCCATGATTGAGGCGTTTATTGCTGAAGGTGATATGGTGCTAGTGGAACGGAAGAATATTGCAAAGCCTGGCGAGATTGTCATCGCTGAGGTTGATGGCGGTTGGACTATGAAATATTTTAGAATCGACAAGAAGGGTAGGCCTTATCTTGAGCCTGCAAACAGTAGTTATAAAGCTATTTACCCAGAATTTGATTTAAGAATCGCAGCTGTTGTTAAAGCTGTTATACGAAAACTATAATAGTGATATACTTACTAGTATATGGAAAACAATACATCTACAGGTCAATCTAATTCAAATACAAAGCACTCTTTGCTAAGTGCTCAAGCAGATTTAAATACAGGAACATCATTTCATAATGATCCCTTAATTCCAAAACCAATGACTGGTGAAGTTCCTGTGTCGAAGCCACTTCCAAAAGCAGTTGAAGATGCATCTGCTGTTTTTGCAGAACGAATGAAAGCGGAACAGGCAAAGAGCGTTGCATCACTCCAAGCAACAGTTGAGAAGATGTCTCCAACCCTTTCAACAACACCTGTGCAACCTGTGAGTAAACCACTTCCTCAGACTGCGCCCGTATTTGAGCATAAGTCTGCACCATTAACTCATGCCGAGTCTACTGAGCCATTGAATAATCCATTTACTGGTATGAATACCGCGAGAGCTCAGGCTCAACAAGCATCATCCGCAGCACATAAGCTTGGAAGTAATGACGTCATCTTCGATGAATCAATCAATGATACTGGTGCTCCACAGAAGAAAGATGGTGGCAGAGCACATTCATTTATTTTGTATTTTTCTATACTACTCATTCTTGGACTCATTGGTGGTGGGGTGTATTACTGGTACGCATACATGGGAGGTAAAGATATGATTAACAAATCCGCCCCTTCACCTGTTAATACTGTAAAGACTCCGACACAAGCAAAACCAGCTGCACCTGTTGTGCCACAAAGCGAATTCCCAGCTGTAGTTCGACAAGGAACCACTACACGACCTACGCAAGCTCTTGATTCGGCTTTCGCCCCAGAGGAGTCAGCACCTGTTGCGAAGCCAACAGCAACTGCCAAGAAACCTATGTTTGGTGATGCTGAAAAAGAACTAGTAAGTTCATATATAAATATGAATATAAACAAACTTTCTCCTGTTAAGTCAGCGACAGGGTATGCAGTGGAGGATGTACGATTCGATGGTACGAATAGAGCACTGGTATCATATAGCGACGGTAGTATGCACATTGCAGCTGTTGCAAACTTTACAGTCGATTCAAAAGGTTCAGTACGTGTCACTTCATTCAACATTTTAGAGAAATAAAATGAGATATTGGTTGATTAAGTCCGAAGGCGATTGTTATAGTATCGACCAGCTTAAAAAAGATAGAAAAACACCATGGAGTGGTGTGAGAAACTTTCAGGCTCGAAATTTTATGAGAGACGCCATGTCTGTTGGTGATCTCGCATTGTTCTATCATTCAAATGCAAGCCCAAGTGGTGTTGTTGGTGTTGCAAGAGTCTGTAGCACTCCTTACGAAGATGTGACTGCTAGAGACAAGAATGACGAACACTATGACCCTCGGTCATACAAACTATATGAAGAAGCAAGAAAGAATAAGACAGAATTTGTACCAGTATGGATGCTTGTAGATTTTGAATTTGTTAAGAAATATCCAAGGATGGTGTCACTTCATGAATTAAAGAATGACCCGGTGTTGAAAGATATGGTAGTTTGTCAGAAGGGCAGTAGACTCTCGATTCAACCAGTCACTAAGCAAGAGTTTTTATACATTGAAAAAATAGCAACAAAGTAATATGTCTCAACGTAAAATACGCATACTTATTACCTCTGTTGTGCTTCTTTTTGCATACATCATACACAAAGTACCCGAAAATAGTCCTGTACAACATATTCCTAATACTGATCTTGAATATGTAAAAGTTGTTCGTGTTGTTGATGGAGATACGATAGTTGTTGCGAAGGGTATGGCGGATGTGAAAGTGAGAATGATTGGTGTAAATGCACCTGAATCAGTTGATCCACGTCGTAAAGTTGAATGCATGGGTAAAGAATCTTCCGAATACATAAAGAACATGCTCTCTGATGCGTATGTGTATTTAGAGAAGGATGAGTCACAAGGTGAATATGATAAATATAATCGATTACTACGATATGTGTTTCTTTCAACTTCTACAATATCTGTCAATGAAGAGTTGATAAAAAATGGATTTGCACATGAATATACATATGATACATCGTACAAATATCAGTTGAGATTTAAGCAAGCAGAGCGTGAAGCAAGAGATTCTGAACTTGGTTTGTGGAATAGTATACGTTGCGGCGCATAGAATCATGTATAATGTGTATATATGCACGTGCCACAGAAAGGTATTGTTTCTTTCATTAAGATGAAAATCTCTTCAGGAGTATCTCCTGAAGAAACCAAAAGAACACTCATGCGAGCTGGATTCGCTGAGGAACATGTTGATCTAGCGTTTAGATTTGTAAAAGATACATATCCGGAAATATTACAAGAAATTGTTGCAGCGAATGATTTTCTTCCTGAAATACATAAACCTGGTGTAAAGGTTGTTTCTTTGGAAACAAAAAAACTCGTGGCAAGTCCGAAGAAAGATCTAAAAAAAGATATTTCGGAGCATATTCAAAAGAGTGCAGGGGTGGTAAAACGTACTGCAGCTGAGCACCTCGACCGTCATTTTAAAATACATAAAGGTTTGTTCCAGGGTAGGTTGAGGAGAAAAGATTTCACCCTTGGTTTCTTGTTCTTCTTCGCGGTTGGGTATGTAACTTTGGCACTTGCTGCGGTACTTATTTCATTAATATCACCTGAACTGTGGTCTATGGTTCTGTCACTTATTGAGAGTGATAAGAATGGGGCACTCCTTCTTACTATACCTGTAATACTTGCACCGATAACTGTAATGATGCTCTCACTGATTACCAGAAGGCTTCATAACTTAGAACTTCCCGGAACCCTCAGTTGGCTATTTTTGGTACTTTTTATTCCAATCGATATCAGTATGTTTTATGGAATGTGGTTTGTGTACATTGCATTAGGTATCTTATTCATGCTCCTTTTGGCGAAGAAAGGTGCTCCGGGTGACAATCAATATGGTCCACTACCTGATAGTAAGGGATCATTCTTCAAACGAATATTTAATGTGTGATACAATATCTTTGTTATACATAACATAGACTTGTATGCCAGAGAAAAAAATACTTACAATTACAGTAGCTAGCATCATAGTGCTTTTTGTCATTTGCTTCGCATTCTTTGTCCTCCTTGGTGATCAGAATAATGAAGAGGGGTCCGCTGGAGAAAAACCAAAAACACTTGTAGAAAAGATTCCTGGACTTCCTGAGGGCGCATATGTACATCCAGAAGGAAAAATATTTGTAACAAGTCCAAAAAAGAATGATATTGTGGCAAATACTTTTACAGTTCAAGGTATGGCGAGAGGGTTTTGGTTTTTTGAAGCATCCTTTCCAGTTTCTGTCATTGATGCTACGGGAGCAGTTGTCGGTCAGGGTGTAGCCAAGGCTGAAGGGGATTGGATGACTGAGAATTTTGTTCCGTTTACTGTAGAAATTTCTTTGTCACAAACACCGGCTTCTAGTGTGGGTATGCTAAGACTTTCAAAAGATGATCCGTCAGGTGAGAATGCTGACTCTCTAGATATGCCAATTAGATTTAATGATTAATATCATGAATACAAGTAACCTCATACACGCAGATATTTTTTTCTTCATTACAGCAATATCAGTAGTGCTTTTGACCATAATCCTCATTGTGATTTTGTTCTATATCGCACGAGCTGTGAAAACAATATCTCAGATGGTAGAGAAGATTAAAACAGAGAGTGATCAGGTCATTGATGACTTGTCTGACCTACGAGAAAAGATTAAAGATGGTGGATCACAACTCACAGGAATGAGTAAGTGGATTCTGACTATGCTCTTTGGAAAAGCTGCAGCTGGAATCTTCTCTGGAAAAACAAAGAAGACGACAAAAAAAGCGAAAACTGAAGATGATGGTGAATCTCAGTAAATAGGTGATATACTTTATATATACTTATAAATTTAAAAATATATATGACACAGAATAGTTCAAAAAACAGTAAAGCAAATGGATCAAATAAGGCAGCTGGCATCGCAATACTTGGTGGTCTTGCAGCAGCGGCAGCCGCGGGTGCATACTTTGTCTATGGAAACAAAGATGCACAGAAGAATATTAAGAAGGTAAAGGGACAGATCACAAGTAAGGTTAAAGGTTGGGCTCTTAAGGCGAAAGCAGAAGCGCTTGAGAAGATTGAAAAACTGAAGCAGGTTGATGAGAATGCATATCATACCGTGATTGATACAGTGATGAAGAAATACAACAACATTAAAAGTATTGATACTAAAGATGTTGAGGCTGTTGCCAAAGAACTTCGAAGTCACTGGAAGAATATTCAGAGAGAGCTTAAAGCTGGTACTTCAGCTGCAAAGAAAACGGTGAAGAAAGTAAGTAAAGTTGCAGTGAAAGTTGCAAAAGAGGCAAAGGATGCAGTGAGTAAGTAATATCGGGAAATACAATAAAGATGAAAGGTCGACGAGTGGAATTCTCGTCGACCTTTTTTCAGAACACCATCCGTGTTCGATCAATCCTTTTCTGGATGCTTCTCCCCATCTCTTGTTGCGATTCTTCCAGTAGCCTATAGGCAACCACCCACACAATGAGGGTGAGTATGAGCCTTGCTGGGCCAAATGTCAGAGGAGTGAACACCTTGCCACTGAAGCCGTAGCAAAGATCATGCATGGCAAGAAAAAACAGAAACACCGCAGCAAGTTCGAAGAAGAATGAATTTGCCGTGTGTTCAGGTTCATCTTTTTCAAGCATCAGCACCTGTGAGATTCTCCAGATGCTGTAGGGGATGGTAATGAAACAGACCACCTTGAAGAATGGAGCAATGGTTTGTCCAATCATTGGTTTCCCCATGAATCCGGATAATTCAAGGATGGCATTCGTCGTTACATGATGTTGCAGCTCCTGCAGGAACCACACGATTTGCAGGCAGATTAAAATCGTACCTGCGATTATTACTTTTGCTGTTGTCATTTTGGGTGCATTCCGTGACGGGTTGCTGTGTCACAGAAAGTTGTGAATTCTCGCATAAAAACTCACAGCTTCCTGCGACATGTGAAGGTTCATATCTGGCGGAAAGACTACCTCATTTACGCCCTAAAATCAACAAGGTACAGACATATTCCATGTTTGTGATATAGTAGCCGTATGAAAAAACACTATGTTAATAAAGGGGGTGAGGCAAAGAAGGGTTCGAAGACTTCATGGGGTAAGGTTGCAGATTGGTATGATGAATACCTTCAAGATGATGACTCGTATCAAAAACAGGTAATCCTCCCTAATTTAATGAGAGTGCTTGACCCCAAACCAAGAGAAATGATTTTGGATATTGCGTGTGGGCAAGGTTACTTCACAGAGGCAATTGCAGAACGAGGTGCCGATGTTGTTGGTTTTGATATATCTCCCGAACTCATTAAAAAAGCAGAGGCTAAACTAAAATATGACAATGTGGAGAATGCGAGGGTGTTTGTAGGCAAAGCAGATGATATGTCGTCAATACCGAATTCGAGTATTGATAATGCGATATGTGTACTTGCGGCACAGAATATTCAGGAACTCGATGCTATGTTCTCTGAAGCTGCACGAGTGTTGAAGAGATCAAAGGCACAAGACCGGGTACGAATGGCAATTCATCAAAAGGGTAATTACAAAGATATGCCAAGTTTCAAAGGTGGAAGATTAATACTTGTCTTAAATCATCCATCATTTAGGATTCCACGTGGTTCAGATTGGCACTATGAAGACAAGGCAGAAAATCCACATCAGGGAAAGCAGGGTAGAGTTGTATATCAATATCTCAGTGAAGGTAAGATAACAATTGATATGAACCCTGGAATGCCAAAGGAAAGATCACGAGATAAGGTGTATACCGTCTCATATCACAGGCCTTTGCAGGTATTTACAAAGTGGCTTGCAAAACATGGTTTTGCAATCACTCGAATTGAAGAATGGGCATCACATAAAACAAGTGAAAAAGGTCCAAGAGCAAGTGCTGAGGATACTGCTCGAAAAGAAATTCCTTTGTTCATGTGTATTGAGGCAAGTTTGTTAGGATAACACAAAACCACCCACACTCCAGCTCAAGTGAGGTGGTTTTGTGTGGGTGGTCACGTAATCAACCGTTGGAGTTCTTCTCTGACCTCCCTTGCAACATTTGTAACAAAGGATGTCGTGTCGAAGTCTCCCAAATCTATTCTCGCAGTCATGGTAAGTGCGAGAAAGCCAGCGGGTAAAGCGAATGCTAGTGGCATTGCAGATTCAATCAGTGTAACCGTGGTGTTTTCGTAATGCAGATTAGCTTCACGGAGAATTGCACCAAGGTGTTCTGGTAAATTTACCTTCGTTATCTTCTCGGCATGTTGCATCTGTACGGTGGCAATAGATCGCATGAGTGGAATCAAACAATCTTTGAACATCTCGAATAACTCGAATTGTTTCATCGCATGACCATTAAATATTTCTTCTGGTGTGCCTAGGTATGCTAGTGATGATCTCTTTTGGTTAATGTCGATGTTTGCCTCTTCAAATGCTTTATGTAGCTCTTGCTTGAATGCATCAAACCTGAGGACTCCTTTCGATTTGAGCACTGATGCGGTATATGCTTTGAGGCTTATTTCAGAGTGTGCATCAAAGCCGGTTTTTGGATCGAGCAGTTTGTTGATGGTCGGGTTTGACTTGCCGAATTTCTCAGTAAGCAGATTTTTCATTTTGTTGAGTGTAACAACTCTTGGGAAGATTGTTACATAGACTGCTAGTTCAAGGAAGTGGGTTGCGGTAGGATCGTCTGACATGGTGTTTCTCCGGTTGGTTGTTTGGTTTTCAAATCTGATCAATTTATACCACAGTATAGATATTTATCAATATGAGTATATAATGGTTTTTTGAGATTATGTCCACAAGGGTATGAATGATTTAACGATATATTTAACAAGAAGTTTTTCAATACTCGGTACTTCTCTTTGGGAATATTGGTATAGGTCTAAACAGTTTCAAGAAATTTCCGGTTTTAATTTCACTCAAGGTGTGTTTTTTGGTACACCAGCGATTGGTGGGTATCCTCATGAATATATGGTCAGGTGTTTTCGTAGTGAAAGTGATTTGAAACGAATGAAGGATTCTTTTCATAAAATTATTGAAACAAAGCCAGATCTTGCATTACGTGTGCTCGAGAGCGCATTTAATATGTATACCGCTGAGCGCTCGATGCAAAGGAAACAGCCGGAAGATCAGAAAGTTCTCCGTAAGAATCTGCAATTTGAATATCACAGTATTGAAGAGGTGTGCGACACGTTTGTCTCAATTGCAGTGTATACTGCAATCCTTCCATACTTTTGGTTTGATGAAACTGCACCTGAGTCAAGGATACAAGAACTTTGTCGGAAATTGAGAGCTGATACCTTATATCCATCATTTTTTCACAAAGTATTGCTCCCTTACCTTGAGGGTAGAACAGGAATTGCAAGAGAAGACTTGAATTTGTTTACATTCAATGAGATCAGGGCACTGGATCAATCGGGGCGTGAGGTATTTGAGGAAGCGATTCTGAAAAGACGGAACAGTATTTCTGGTAAAGACTTCATGTATTTGGTAATAGATGGTGTGGCTTCGCTTGAGTTTGTATCACGAGAAGAATCAGTAAGGAGAATAGGGGAATATATGGGTGATGTAACAGAATTAGTCGGTATACCAGTTTCATTTGGTACAAGAGAAATTGTGACAGGAGTCGCAAGAGTTTTGACAGGAAGTGATATATCAAATATCACTTTTAATGATGGTGATATATTAGTAACCATGAATTCGAATCCTGCATATATTCCGTTAATATCCAAAGCGGGAGCAGTACTTTCAGAAGAAGGTGGTTCTGCAAGTCATACTTCAGTAATTGTACAAGAGGGGTTGGTTCGGAATATACCAACAGTGATGGGTATTAAAAGACTGCTTGATGTAGTGGTAGACAATTCCACAGTTACAGTAAATATGAAAAATGGAAGTGTTATACTACACCCATGAACAAGGGATTTCTAAAAACAACATTGGCAATACTTTTCGCTATTCTTATATTCTTTTTCTTTTCAATTATGAGAAGTGTTGTTGATACTGTGAGCGATGGTGAAGAGATGAAAAGTCTGAAGGTAACCGATCCTAATAAAGATACACTGTAAATGAAAACGCCTTGATTGCAGCTAGTGCTATCAAGGCGTTTTTTCTCATGTACCCGAGGGGTTTTTAGGCTCGATAAGCTCCACCTCAAGTTCACCTTTTGTAAAGATGAGTGCATGAAATGGATTAATTGAGTCAGGTAATTTTGCAGTTACGAAATCCTCACCAACGACTGTGACGTAGTAATAAGGATCTGTATCAGCGAATATGAAAAGTAGTTCCAAGTCATGCATTTTCTTCTCTGCACATTGACTTAGAATGCTTTGTCTGGTTTCCGTTCTGGTCATACTCGGTGTGAACGAGCAAAAACCGATCTGTCCTGTTGGAGCACCGTTACAAAACATGTCTTTATAGGATGGAATTGTTACGGCACTATTTCCGCAGAGACAGAATTTCTTCGCCTTCTGGAAGTCATCAAGCCTTACGGCTTTCTTCAGTTGCAAGAGTAGATTTCTCCCTTGTATACCGAAATGTGTGTCTGGGTTGCTGACGGTGTGTGTACTTGGTCGACCGATGATGATGACCACGTGCATGAGTTTGGGTAGGAATTGGAACAGCATGAGTGTTGAGTTTAATTTTCAAGGAAGGGGGGGCATATTTCTATGCCCCGAATTACGGCAACAATATATACGAAGATATACGATCAGGTCAATACAAAAAGGAGCAACCTTGGCAGGTTGCTCCTTTGGAAGCTACGAGAGATTTAACTCCCTATGCAGCTACAGCAACAGGTACATGATACTCAATGAGATGGCCCTGTTTGAACAGTGGTATTGATTGGTTTGGAGTACAAAAAGTGACTTTGTCGCCATCAATGACAACTGCCATCAGGTATCGATCTTGTGGCCAGGTGTAACTGGCCGCATGTTCCTGTGCGATAGTCTCCACCAAATCCCTGAGTGTTGCTGCGGCAGTGGTGATGCATATGATGTCAGCATCAGTTGTTGCCACAGTCTCCGGTATGTCTTCGTACCGGACTAGGTTTCTGGTTGTGTGTTTTCCATCAGACAACACCTTTGTTTCGATTCTTGCAGACGTAGTCTGGCACTGTGAACACTGTTCACGGACAATCGAGATTGGCTTTTGGCTCACCAGGTGAGGGGAAAGCATTTTGAGCATTTCCTCTGCTCGACGTGCAAGTCTCCTCCAAAATGAGTCTGAGTTTTCAGGTTTGATCTTGTGTGGATCTGGTTCTGCTCCAATGATAATTATCTTCTTCATGGGTTGGGTTGCTGGGTTTGGTTGTCAAAGAGCTTCGGGACAAATAAAAAAAGAGCCCTCGCTCAGTGGTATAATAACACATCATTAAATATAGTCAATATAAGGTATAGTGTCGTTTTTTGGTATAATTTATCCATATTATTTTCGTAAAAACTCATGGCAAAAGAAGATCCTAAAAAGAACAAAAAAGCAGGGGAAAGTACATACGATGCGTCATCGATTACAGTACTTGAAGGTCTAGAACCTGTACGAAAACGACCAGGAATGTATATCGGTACAACTGGACCTGAAGGTCTTCATCACCTTATTTGGGAAATCTTCGACAACGCGCGAGATGAAGCTATGGCAGGTAGATGTAGTCATATTGAAGTGGCACTTCTTCCAGGTGGATATGTACGAGTAGCTGATAATGGTAATGGTATCCCAGTTGGAATTCACCCTAAGACAAAAGTTTCTGCACTGGAGACAATCATGACAGTGCTTCATGCTGGAGGAAAGTTTGATAACAACGCATACAAGGTCTCAGGAGGACTCCATGGTGTGGGGGCATCTGTAGTGAACGCTCTCTCAGTGCACACACAAGTTCTTGTGCATCAGGACGGTGGTCTTCACATGCAGGAGTACAACATTGGTAAGCCCAAGGCTCCTACAAAGAAAATTGGTACCACAAAGACACATGGTTCAATCGTTATGTTCAAGCCAGATGTTGAAATCTTCAAAGAGGGTATAAACTTTGACTGGAACAAAATCGTAAACCATCTCCGACAGCAGGCGTATCTTGTTAAGGGTGTTGAGATTAATGTCGTTGATGCTCGTTCGTATGATGAGGAAGAAATGAATCTCTTGTTGAATCCAAAAGATTCAGATATATATTTCATTAAAGAAGCGGGCCTTGATGTTCCATCAATGACTTTCTACTTTGAAGGAGGTCTTAAGTCACTTGTTGCTTTCTATAACCGAACACAGAAGCCGATTCATAAGAATATTTTCTACGTAGAGAAGGAGCATATAATCTCAAAAGAAGAAGGATCGGCATCGAGAAACCCAAGCGTATTTGTTGAATTGGCGCTTCAATATGTAGATGACATAAACACAAAAATTGTTGCCTTTGCAAACAATACATACAACTCAGAAGGTGGTACACACATTGCAGGTTTTAAGACTGCACTCACAAGAACGATTAACCAGTACGCAAAGAAGAACAACATCATTAAAGATTCAGAGGATAACCTCACAGGTGATGATGTACTTGAAGGTTTGGTTGCAGTTGTTTCAGTTAAACTTCCTGAAATTCAGTTTGAAGGTCAGACAAAAGCTAAACTAGGATCAACAGAAGCGCAAAGCGCAACAGCATCAGTTTTTGCTGAAGCATTCAGTATGTTTATGGAAGAGAATCCTGATGATGCTAAAACCATCATCAACAAGGGGCTTTTGGCACTTCGAGCTCGAAAGGCTGCTAAGGCTGCGAAAGATTCAGTACTTCGAAAAGGTGCTCTTGAAGGTATGACACTTCCTGGTAAGCTCGCTGACTGCCAAAGCAGAAGAGCTGAAGAATCAGAGCTCTTCATTGTGGAAGGAGACTCTGCGGGTGGTTCTGCAAAAATGGGACGAGACCGAAGAACTCAAGCCGTACTTGCACTTCGAGGTAAGATTCTAAACATCGAACGAGCGAGACTCGACAAGATGCTAGCTTCAGAGCAAATTAGAAATGTCATTGTTGCTCTTGGTACTGCAATTGGCGACACTTTTGATATCTCGAAACTGAGATATCATAAAATAATCATCGCAACAGATGCCGATGTGGACGGTGCACACATTCGAACATTGATGCTCACACTGTTCTTTAGATACTTTAGACCACTCATTGAAGGTGGATTCATTTACATTGCTCAACCGCCACTTTACAAGATTAAACTTGGTAAGGAGATCAATTACTTCTATTCAGACGATGAGAAGAACGCGTATCTTAAAAAACAAGGGATTGATGCTGAAGCATTGCAGATAAGTGAGGGGGGTGAGGAAGAAGTTAATGAAGAAGAGAGTGCAGAAGAAGTAGAAGAAGTTTCAAAGAAGGGTACTAAGAAAGCGTTGAAGCCGCATATTCAGCGATACAAGGGTCTTGGTGAGATGAATGCTGATGAGCTTGGAGAAACTACTATGGATATTAACAAGCGAGTTCTGAAGCAGGTTACAATTGAAGAAGCAGTTGAGGCTGAGAAAATCATTGAGGTGCTCATGGGTAACGACGTACCTTCACGAAAGACATTCATCCAGACTAACGCTAAACTAGCAAACATCGACGTTTGAGATTTATGCAGGAAAGATTTGATCGAGCGATATATACGCTTGGAATCACAAGAAGTCGTTCAGAAGCAGAAGACCTCATTAAGCGAGGTCTTGTTTCTGTGAGAAATAACAGAGGTGAATTTGTTGTTGTATCAAAACCTTCAAAACTATTCGATATTTCTTCATTAACTAAAGATTGTATACAAGTTTCAACTACCCAGTATGTAAGTCGAGGTGCATACAAATTGCTGAAAGCTTTCGACACTTGGAAGTTATCAGTTCAAGGAAAATCTGCCATTGATATAGGATCTTCAACAGGTGGATTTACACAAGTACTTCTTGAAAAAGGTATATCGAAGGTATATGCAGTTGATGTAGGAAGTGACCAACTTGATTTGAAATTGAAAGATGACGAAAGGGTAGTGTCACTCGAATCAACAAATATTCAAACACTTGAGGGGCTTCCTGCTGATGAACGAGTAGATTTCTTTGTCATCGATCTTTCTTTTATTTCAATAAAGAATATATTTCCAGTACTTGAAAGATTTGTTAAGAAACATGCTGAAGGTGTCGTGTTGATTAAACCTCAATTTGAAGTTGGGAAAGAATATATATCCAAGAATGGCATTGTGAAGAATGAAAAAGCTGTACACAATGCAATGACGAATATTAGAAATGTTTTACGTGAGTGTGGGTTTAACCTTCAAGGTGAGATTGAAAGTCCAATACAAGGTGGTTCTGGAAATATTGAATATCTTTGGTATGTCGTGAAATGACGAAACCCCAGAGGATGATCCTCTGGGGTAGGGGAAATGGTTTGAAATCTTAACCTTCCCTCAGGGTTAAGAAGTGACGTACGTCATTGCCGCTTGAGTAGTCGCCATGGATGTAAAGACGATACACCGCTTTGAATTGCCAGCGATACAGTGTCCGCATAACTATCCAGTGTGGCCACATTCCTTTGCTTTCTGAAACGACCAGGAGGAACCCTAGCTCGTAGAGGCGAATTCGGATGCTCTTCCAGATTTCCTCTTCGAAGCTATGGAGTTCCCAGCCCGAGGCTGCTTCAAGGTCTTGATACACAATAGCACCACCACGTATGAATGGGTGGATTACACATACATCAAGTTGGGCCAGCCTAAGTAACCACCGGACTTTGAGCCAACGGTAGCCGAGTGCTTTCTGGCGATTGGTGAGTAGGAGATTATCCCACATTTTTTCATTCCAATGATAAAAAGTGAGAATGGCTGCATACGCCATGAAAGCCACTCCAATGATTCCAAGGCCTATGGCCCAGTCCTCGTGCTTGCTGTAGTCAATCGCCATCGCACTCCCAAAGACGGCAAGTCCGGAGAGTCCAGAGACAAGGATAGTCACCCTGACTGTTAGAAACAGCAGGAGAGACCTGGCCGCAGTCTCAGCATCGAGATTTGTGTCTGTTGCTGAGCAAGGTGTTGGCAAATGTTTGGCATATTTTCCGAAACACATCCCGAGGATGTGCCACAGGAGTCGGTCTGCATTCTTTCCGAGTTCGGCGTTATCGATATTTTTGTTATTGTGCGGGTTCACGGTATGTTCGGGTGGTATGTCTCTTTTTCGCAGTTGAGCCAGTGAGCTCGGTGTGTGCACGAGAAATATTCATACTACCTCTTCCAGGCAGTACAGACTTTTCTACACTGCGAGGAATCACATAGACGGTGTGGTTCTGTGTGTTACTATACAATATATATTTGAATAGTCAAGTAAAAGAAAGCAACCCGATTTTTGGTTGGGTTGTTTTCAATTTGTGTATTAGTAGTTTACATTGAAACTTACAGCACTTGTATTATTTGATTCGTTGAATTCATTTACCTGATTCATTGAGTCTACAAACAGAGTGATTGTATTGCTTCCTGGTCTCACGTTGTCGAATGCGATTGTATATACAGCTTTTCCTGCTGATGGGATTCCCGCTTCATACTGATTGTTGTTATACACTCGGTTAGGGAAGTCAGAAAGCTCTGCTCTGAAGTTCCATGGTCCTGTGGTTGTTTGACCTTGGTTTACAACCTCAAACTTTACTGCAACTCGATCACTGGCTCGGAATGTGTTTCCTGTTGGGATGAATTGGTTGTTGTATGTGAGGATACCTGTCTGTAGTACTCGGACAATCAAATCTGGCTGACCGTTCCCAATAACAGTTACATTTGTGCCACCAGTTGTTCCGGTATTAACTACAGAAAGCGCTTGTGACGCGGTGTTGTTTGATGCGTCAGTATCTTTTCCTGAACCATCTGTTGCAACAAGCGTTACAGAAACATTTCCCGGTTGAGGCATATCAAAGTTTGCCTGACCAGTTACTGCACTACCTGCAGGAAGTGATGCAACATTTGTAACATTTCGTGTTCGGTCAGCTGAGTTTTGTGAAGGGAGTGTGGTGTTCAGGTTCCATGTTCCTGTTGGACATGTACCACGGTTCTCAATTTTGAATTTTATTGAAACCATATCACCAGTTGTGAAGTTATTAGTCTCAACATATTGACCTGTTGTCTTTGAGATTACACCTTTTCCGATGATTGATACTGCAAGATCGGGTGAACCATTTGCAGCACATGTAGTTGTAACTGTGTTTGTTGAGACACCTCTTCCGTTTGCTGTGCCATTAACACGATTGTATGTATTTGAGTTTGTACCAGGGGTAGGGACGTAGTTGTTTGGTCCGTACTTATTAAAGTTTGGTTTCAAGATATCAAGAATTGAAGATGTTGCGTTTTGTGTTGAAGTGGCAACTGTAACAAACCCTGTCCCTGATGGAGCAGGTTTTGTTGTTGAAGCAGTTGAATCATTGCCTGTAAACAGGGAGTTAATTGATACTGTTGCAGATGCAAGTGATGAAAGTGCTTTTGGGACAATTCGAACAATTCCCACACTGAGAAGTACGAGAATTAAAAGAATCGCACCGATGATGAGGACTCTTAGGAATGTTTTCATAGTGTTACTATTATATCACACTATATTGATATCTGTCAAATACTAGAGAATGACCAAAACAGCCCCTGAAATGATGACCAGACAGGCAATGGTCCTTCGGAGTAGATCTTCTTCATGAAAGAGTTTTCCTCCTAATATTGTGGTAAATACAGCATTAATTTGCTTTGCTGCATTAAGAACACCAGCTGCAACGAGATTAATTGCAAACATATGAGTTACCCTGTGAGAGATGATGAATATGACATTGCCCCAGAATGATTTTTGAAGTAAAAGCTCGGGGTCAATGAGTTTTAGTCTAGTTTCGGTTGGTTTCATGAATGCATTCTTAACTATCTCATATGCAAACATATTTAAACTAATACATAGTTGGATGATTACCAGAAACAACATCGGATCAACTCCTTTGTAGAAGATTAAATATCTGTCTCCAATTGAGCTTAGACCAAATGCTACAAGACCGATGATGAGGATGGTGTATAGTTTCTTCCGACCATATATTGGATGGTCATCATCATGTTCCTTTTTATTTATATCAACACCGTGTCTGTTTTTATGTCTAAATTCAAGTATGAAAAGACCAAGAGATGACACGATGATACCTGCAACTTGTGTTGCTGTAAGGATTTCACCTATGAATATGGTCCCGAAGATTCCAACCGCAATTGGTGTTGTTGCAAAGAGTGCACTCGATTCACTGATATCTAAATGCTTCACTACAAATGCCATGGATAATGCGCTGACGACTGAGAAAATCGAGAATATGTAGATGAGCCAGAATGAGTGTGCGGATATATGTGTGTACTCTGTGAAATATAGAAGGGGGAGGGAGCAAATTGCAATGATGAAGCTTACGCCCGCTATGTAATTTGCAGTACTTTCTTTTGTAAGTATTTCTTTCTCAGAAATAGTGGCCAGTGATTTAAAAACAGATGCAATTAATGCGAGTGGTACCCATGTCATATCCTCTGATTATACGCTATAATATCGACATATCATATATGCCTAAAAAACCACTTTGGAAAAATTTTGATTCCATATTCACACAAAAAGAATCAAGCTATATCGTGTGGTTCTCTGTATTTTTCTTAGGCACAGCAATAATCCTCTCAGTGTTTGGGCTACTTCCAAGTGAGTTTCAGGAGAATGCTGGAAGTACG
>VEQN01000018.1 GCA_018883165.1 Candidatus Tayloriibacteriota bacterium | reverse complement strand
TCGTTACACCTCTCTCCATTCGCATATCAAAATCAAGTGGTAATCTTTCTTTTGTCTCCACGATATATTCTTTTTCATGTTCTTCCTCGGGGTTGAGAAGTTTTCCTGTAATTCTACCGTCGTTTGTGAGGATGAGGAGTCCGTGTGAGTCTTTGTCTAGTCTTCCGATGGGGAAGAGATTAAGTGCTTTCTCACTACTCTTTAGACTCTTGTGAATTGCAGTTTTAATATCAACTTCATCACCTTGGGGTGAGTGAGTTACTATGCCTACAGGTTTGTAGTATGCGTAATACACAGGCTTTTGTTCATTTCCCGTAAGTCTTACTTCTACTTTGTCTGTCTCAGAAACCGCATCTCCGAGTACAGCCTTTCTTCCATTAATATACACCTTTCCAGCGGTGATTAATTCATCCGCCTTTCTTCTTGATGCATATTGGTGGTCAGCTAAATATTTGTTAATCCTCATGTTACAATGCTAGTACAGTAACATGAATACACAATTGAGGGAACATGAAGGTAAAATATATGTAATTGGATCGATGGTTGTAGCCCTCGGTTTAATCCTAATTGTATATACACACATCTCCTCTGGTGAAGAAAAGAAGAATACAAATGTTGGGACAAGTACTAACAGAGAATTGGTTAAGGAGGTACAGGGTTTGGTAAAAAATGAAAAAATATATTTTGAAGAGAATGCTAAAGGAATATATGAAGCATATGCACCAGAGAAGATATCACTCGCGAAGGATCACAAGGTAATTCTTTTCTTTAAAGCTGATTGGTGTCCGTCTTGTGTGACTGCGGATCAGTCATTAAACAAAGAATTCGCGGTAATACCAAAAGATATTGCCATATTGAAGGTAAGTTATGATACGGAGCATGAACTTCGGAAAAGATATGGTGTAACGGTACAACATACCTTCGTTCAAATTGATGGAAAAGGAGACCTGGTCACAAAATGGCTAGGTGGAACAACCGTAACTGATATTTTAAGGAATGTAAGATAGGGTATTGACAGATGTTGATGGTGTGATAGGGTGGTTGACGTTCACTCCGAAAGCCAATTCTGGCCTAGGGAGACAGTGGACATTCAACTGAAACCAAACCTGATACAGACACCCATGAAACTCATCCGTTCCTTGACCCTTGCCCTTGGCCTCGCTGCCATCTGTGCCCCTGCCGCCATCTTCGCCGCCGACAAGCCCGCCGCCAAACCGCGTGCTGGCGTCGAGGAGACGATCTCGAGCCTCAAGTCCAGCCTGGACGCGACGTTCGAAAAGATCCTGAAGGATGCCCACACCGACATCCTCGGCAAGCACAAGATCGTCACCACGGAGAAAGTCGGCGAGAAGACCTGTGTGCTCACCAAGCTCGGTGATCACCAGTATCTCGCCTACGTTCCCGAAGGCTCGATCGCCGGCATCTCCGCCATCGACTATCGCTGGATCCCGCATGCGGGCCTCCTCGTGATGCCGATCGACAAGGCTGGAGCTGACATGAAAAGCGCTGCATATTTTGACTTCCTTCTGACCGGCTTCGACCCCAAGGTCGTTTCCGAGCATGTCACGACGGCAAGTTCTTCTGGCGCCATTTCTGTTCCGCTTCGCACGGCCACGGTCTTCATCGGCGAATCGCGTAAGCATGTCACCATGCTGAAACCGTGATTCTGCAAGTGGTGACGGCGCTGATTGTCACCTAAGCACTCCATGTGCTCCAAATCTCACCCCTGTGGTGATGACAAGGAGCACATGTGAGTGCTTTTTGTTTTTTTACGATATACTTTATATATGAAAACACCAGAAGGTTTAGAGATGCAACACGAGTTACTTGGACTCACGGTTGAAGATTTTAGAACCCATCCAGAGATACTGGAAGAATACCGAATGGGTGATAATGTACATAGGGGTAACTTTACACCCATGCTCGTACGTTCATTTGCTTTGTCACGTGGTATGCCGATCATACAAAAAGCATTTTTTGAACTTTTACAAAACAATCAACACTTTGATTGGAAGAGTACTATGAAAGCTTTGCATGAAGCAGGTGGTTTTGATGTTTTGTCGGAAGAAGAAAGGGAATATTTTTTAAAGGCATTTGCAGCAGTTCAAAAGCATACTCGTAAATTTATGAAATTTGAATTTGAAAATGAAATCAGGGATGAAATTGAAAGAATTGGTACTGATGAGTGGCAGGATAATCGTCACCAAGCTGAGGTGGGGCAGCAGATAATCGCGGAGGTGTCAGATGAGCAAAGCAAACGAGAGTTCAGTAGTTTTGAGGAGTATGCAACATTTCTTGGACCGTATATTGCAAGAGTAAGAGAAAGTTAAACCTAGCAATGCTCATACACGTTAAAGTAATTGCAGACTCTAAAAAAGATGAGGTTTTGAAGAAATCAGATACCTCATTTGATATATATGTACGTGAGCCAAGGGAAGGAAATAGGGCAAATGTACGTATGATTGAAGTACTCTCTTTGTATATTAAGAAACCAAAAAACAAAATACGTATCATTACCGGGCATCACCAACCATCAAAGATTATCGAAATATTAGACTAACTTTTTTGTGCGTACCACGCTGTATACCTTGTCTGTGCCCAACACTTCAAAGTTTCCAAATACTGCCTCGAAACTCTTTTTAAGCATTGGTTCAAGCTGTCTAATTGCAACGACTACAAATTCACCATTCGTCTCAAGATGTTCAAATGCTTCACCAAATAGTATCCAAAAGAATTCTTTACTTACTTTTGCAGGCAGGTTTGAAACAATCAAATCATATTTCTTTTTTTGATCCACATGAGAAAAACCATTTGAGAGGTATGTTTGTACTTGTGCATCACCAAAATGTTTCTTGTTTATATCAATATTCTTTTTTGTATATTCTACAGCAACAAAATCCTTATCAATCATGTCAATGGTTCCAGATTGTAGCTTTGAAGCAATTGCAATACCTATTGGTCCGTATCCACAACCGATATCCAATACATGCGCACCGTCTTTTATGCTCGGCAGATGTTCAAGAAGAAGCTTTGTGCCTTGATCGATTTCTTCAGGACAAAAAAGTCCCCATGTAGTTTTGAATGTGAGTTCAGTTTGAAGAAGTCGTGCACGCACTTCTTTATCTTCCTTTAATTCTTCGAGAGGTATGATTGGCATATATTGATTGTTATACACGGAATATGTTGTTGTGTAAACCGGTTGATGATGGATGGGAAATATAATACACTCTGTAAGTATTTTGTTTGCCAATATAGCTCAGTTGGTAGAGCACGTCCATGGTAAGGACGAGGTCACCGGTTCAATCCCGGTTATTGGCTCAAGTTGACGAGAAGTAGTCATACGTATAGAATATACGTATGAAAATACGTATGAAAAACATGACGACTTCTTTGCCCGAGGCTGTATTTGAAGATATAGAAAAAGTCGCAAAGAGTTTGAAGGTTGCAAAAAACGAAGTCATTATGAGGTCGTTTCAATATTGGAATAAAAAAAGAAAACAAGAAGGTTTGATCGAGGCATATAAGAAAATGGCTAGTGATAGTGAAAGTATTTTATTAGCTGAGAGTGGGATTGAAGATTATAAAAGAAATCTAGAATCATGGGAGAAATAAAACAGGGAGATATAGTTCTTGTTGACCTAAACCCTACTACAGGACACGAACAATCCGGTGTAAGGCCTGCTGTTGTTGTGTCGAGTAGTATTTTTTCATACAGTGGGTTATGTATTGTGTGTCCAATCACAAGTGTTATAAAACATAGAGTAGGGTATGTGTTGTTGGTAAGAAATAAGGAGAATGGTTTGAAAAAGAATTCCGAAATTCTTACTAGTCAAATTAGGACAATATCTGTCGCGCGTGTATCAAAAAAGATAGGCAAGATTTCTGAGACGGAATTGTATACTGCTCTTGAGAATATTAATCTCCATATGGGAAGATAATAAGCCTGTGCATATCTATTGCATATATGGTGTATATGTATATATAATATAGACATCGTATACATGGCATGTGCACCTGGCGCACATGCCATGTATGCGTTATGGGGATACACTTTTTGTGATATCGTATATATCAACAACATATGACAGAAGTAGAAAAGAGAATTGAAGAGTTGGAGGCAATAATGTCAGGTCCTAATTTTTGGTCTGACAAAGAACAGGCACAGAAGATTGTGGCTGAATATACTGATTTGAAAAACGGAGGAGGGGAACTTGGTCCGGGTGCTGGTCCATATGACTCAGGTGGTGCCATTATTACCATATTCTCAGGTGCTGGTGGAGATGATGCGGAAGATTTTTCACATATGCTTTTTGAAATGTACACCAAATATATTTCAAAGCGCGGATGGTCAACGTATCTCATTCATGAAAACAGGAATGATCATGGTGGATTTAGAAATGTCACATTTGAGGTGAATGGTAAGAATGTGTATGGGACATTAAAGAAAGAGTCTGGAGTGCATCGCTTGGTTCGGGTATCTCCATTTAATGCAAAAGGTCAAAGACATACATCTTTTTCAATGGTTGAGGTCATTCCAAAGTTTGAGAAGAATGTCGCTGATATTAATATTAGAGATGAAGACCTTGAGATTACATTTGCAAGAGCAGGAGGTCCTGGTGGGCAGAACGTAAACAAGCGAGAAACCGCGGTTCGTATTGTGCATAAACCAACAAAGCTTTCGGTACATGTGACGACTGAAAGATCACAGGCGCAAAACAAAGAAAAGGGAATTGCGATTCTCAAAGCAAAGATATACGCACGTGAGGAAGAGGAGCGAATGGCGAAAGAGAAGGGAATGTATGTAAGTAAGACTACGGATATTGAGTGGGGTAATCAAATTCGATCATACGTACTTCATCCGTACAAAATGGTGAAAGATCATCGAACAGAATATGAGACATCACAGATTGATAAGGTACTTGGTGGAGAGATTGAGGGCTTTATTGAAGCTGAGAAGGGGATATAAAGTATATGCAAAAATAGACCACCCGTCTCATGGTCCTTGGGTACTTGCATGTAATTGACGCATACTATATTTATAGTATGGTAATGGTGCTCAGGTAACCCTTAACTCAGTTTCTCTATGAATCAGTTCTTTCAATATATCATTCCTGCTGTAGGCATTGTCAGTGTCTCCATGTTCTGTATCTGGTGTACGCACCGGACAAAGAAGCTTGATAAAGAAGCGAAACAGGTCTTCGCACGTATCCAGTTTGCAATCAACAACCCGGTGTACAAAGCTGTCCTAGATAGCAAAACTTACGCATTTTGCATTCTGGTATTGTCGAGGTTTCGGAATAGAGATGTGCTCAACTCAATGCTTCTACCGATACAATCTGCAGAAGATCGTATTGTGGGATCAGACCGATTCTCTGTCACAAAAGATGGTCTTCGGTGTGCTAACGAATTGATACACCGCACAGGTGAGCGAACAGAGGGATTGGTAGTTCTCTCAAGAACCCCAGTTTTTCCTGTAAGTGATGCGAAGGTTCATACTATTTCGTATCGAATCTGGCTCGATATCCATATTGATGTGGAGACAGACCATTGGCTGGTCTGGGTCCGTGTGAGTAGGTGGGCAAGTTTGTACGAGAGTGCATTAGCAAAGCGCATCGCATCAACAATCAATGGTCATTCACCTTGGACTGCAATTATGTCGTTCAACAACGACATGCTAAATCTCAGGAGGGACTAAAAGTCGCCAAACGGGGCCACTGCAATTGTGCAGTGGCCTTTTCAATTAACAACTGTGGTTGCCCTGATACTTCTAAAATTGCTATAATCAACACATGCTTCATTTACATAAGGTTTCAAAGAAATACAAAGACCAATCTATCGCTCTCGACGATGTGACAATCCTTATCAGACCTAAAGAATTTGTTTCTGTTGTAGGACACTCAGGAGCTGGAAAGACTACGCTCTTGAAAATGATCCTTGCTGAGGAACGACCAACCGACGGAGCGGTGTTCTATGAAAAAGTAGATATTCATTCTCTCAAGCGAAAGGAAATTAATGACTACCGAAGACGAATCGGTACAGTGTTCCAGGATTTTAGATTGCTTCCTGACAAGACGGCGTATGAGAACGTGGCATTTGCAATGGAGGCAGCTGGGAGATCCGATGAAGAAATTGCATCTGATGTTCCACATGTACTTGAACTTGTAGACTTAGGAAAGAAAATGCATAGTTTCCCACACCAGCTCTCTGGTGGTGAAAAACAAAGAGTTGCAATTGCTCGAGCAATTGTGAATCAACCAGATATCATCATCGCGGATGAGCCAACTGGAAACCTAGACCCTGTGAATACATATGACATCATTCAAATCTTGAAGAAGATTAATGATCTTGGAACCACCATCGTACTTACAACACATAATACGGGTATCGTTGAACACTTGGGGAAGAGAGTGATTACGATGCAGAATGGTAAAGTGGCACATGACTCTGGCGCATTAGATACAGTGCTTAAAAAATAATTAATATACATATATGTTTTGGACTAAAATAAAAAGAACAATACGAGCTGGGTTTGTGAGCTTCTGGAGAAACGGATATGTATCTTTAGCATCTGTACTCGTTATGACTGTTACACTCACAGTCCTTACTTCAATTATGCTCACTGGAGCACTCCTTGATTCAACACTTACAAGTGTGAAGAATAAAGTTGATATCAATGTATATTTTGTGAAAGGTGCTAATGAAGAAGATATTGCAGTCATTGGTAAAGCACTCCGTGGTCTTCCACAGGTTCAGCAAGTTGAATATATCTCAAGCGAAGATGCTTTGACGCAGTTTAGAGAAAGACATAAGGATGATGAACTTACACTACAGGCGCTAGATGAGCTTGGCACAAATCCACTCGGAGCAAGTTTTAATATTAAGGCTCAAGACCCGTCACAATATGAAGGCATTGTAAAATTCCTTGAAGACGCTAAGGGTGGTAACAGTGGATCAATCATTGATCGCATCAACTATACAAAAAACAAACAGGCAATTGATGCACTAAATCGAATCATTGCAGCATCAAGTAGACTTGGTAGCGCGATAATCATATTCTTTGTGGTTGTGGCAATACTCATTACATTCAATACGGTACGACTTGCAATATATATCTTCCGAGAGGAAATTTCTGTGATGAGGCTGGTGGGTGCAAGTGAAATGTATATTAGAGGCCCATTCCTTACCGTTGGAATTATGTACGGCGTGGTATCAGGTGTATTAACACTCTTAATATTGTACCCAATCATGTATTGGGTAGGCCCAATTACTGAAAGCTTTGGTACCGGCCTCAACCTTTTTGCCTACTTTAGTCACAATTTCGGATACCTGTTCTTGGTAGTTGTTGGAACCGGTGTTTTACTCGGTACAATTTCAAGCTATTTGGCAGTTCGAAAGTATCTTAAAATCTAAAGTACACAGTCGAACACGTAAATACCCTGAGTCAAGTATTTTACCTCAGGGTATTTACGTTTAAAATGTATATACATGAGACCTAAGCCACAAGCTTTCAAAAAGACAGATCAACACATTAAAAATCACAAGTATATTTTTGTCATCGGTGGAGTAATGTCAGGTGTAGGAAAGGGAATTACCACATCTTCAATCGGAACCATTTTGCAGTCTAAGGGTTACTCGGTAAATATTGCTAAAGTAGATCCGTATCTTAATGTTGATGCGGGAACTATGAATCCAACAGAACACGGTGAGGTGTTTGTACTTGATAGTGGGCTTGAGACAGATCAAGACATGGGAAACTATGAAAGATTCTTGAATAGGGATCTTGCTAATGCTGACTATATGACCGGTGGCATGGTATATCTTGAAGTGATTCTTAAAGAGAGGGCACTAAAATATCGTGGAAAGTGTGTAGATGCGGTGCCGCATATTCGAGATGAAATCATCAGAAGAATCAATGCATCAGTTGAGGAGAATAAATCTGATATTACAATCATTGAGATTGGAGGAACTGTCGGAGACTATCAAAGTATGATGTTCTACGAAGCGTCACGAATATTCAAAATTAAACATCCAAATGATGTCTTGTTTGTGATGGTGTCATATCTTCCAATTCCATCTAAGATTGGTGAGATGAAATCAAAACCAACACAAAATGCAATGCACCAATTACAATCATATGGTATTCAAGCTGATTTCATCATTGCACGAAGTGAAGTTTCAATTGATCACAGACGAAAAGAAAAGCTAGCAGTTTCATGCAATGTTCCTGTGGAGAACATCATTGCAGCACCTGATATTGATAGTATATATGACGTACCAATTAACTTTGAACGAGACAAATTTGGTGATGCTGTTGAGAAAGCACTCCATTTGAAACACAGAAAAACAGATCTTTCAGATTGGAGATCTTTTGTATCACGAACGAAGAAATCGAAATCAGAGGGTAAGGAAGTCCATATCGCAGTAGTGGGTAAGTATTTTGATTCGGGGGACTTTGTACTTTCTGATGCATATGTGTCAGTCATTGAATCATTGAAGTTCTCGTCATATCAACTGGGTGTAAAGCCAGTATTACATTGGCTCAGTTCAAAACAATTTGAAAGCAACATGGAAAATGACACTCCATTGAAACCAAAAGAGCAAGAAGCTTTACTTAAGAAAACATTCGGTGGTGGATATGTCGATGAAGAGGGTAAGAAAATACAGTTCAATGGTATCTTGGTCCCTGGTGGATTTGGAGAAACAGGTATTGAGGGAAAGATTGCGGTAATTAGATATGCAAGAGAGCATAAAATCCCATACTTTGGAATTTGTTACGGTATGCAATTGATGGTCATTGAATATGCGAGAAACATGGCAGGTCTTTCGGGTGCAAATACATCAGAGATTAATCCAAAAGCAGCGCATCTTGTTGTTGATATCATGGAGCATCAGAAGAAACTTCTTGAAGATGGTAAGTATGGGGCATCAATGCGCCTTGGTGGATTTGCATGTGGACTCTTACCGAAAACAATTGCATATGAAGCATACAAAAAGAGTGGATGGGTAAACAGATTGTCACATAGATCAAAAGCATATGATGCAGCACTCTCAATATCTAAGTCTACGCAGTTTGCTGGTGCAATCATCGAGAGACATAGGCATAGATATGAAGTGAATCCAGAGTATGTGGCAGAGCTTACAAAAGCAGGGCTTGTGTTCTCGGGAACTTCTCCAGACGGTCATCTGATGGAGATAGCGGAACTACCTAAAGATGTGCACCCGTTCTTCCTTGGCGTACAGTTCCATCCTGAATTTTTGGGTAGACCAGTCGATCCGCATCCGATATTTACAGCATTTGTTGATGCGTGTCGCACATAGTTTGGGTATAATGTAGGGGTATATAATTTAATATCTTTACATGCCCATATTTATTGAAATCTCCACTATCGTTGTATTAGCAACTGCAATTGCGTTCATTATGAAAGCAATGAAGCAACCTTTGATAGTGGGTTACATTGCAACTGGTATCATTGTTGGTCCGTATGTGTTGAATATTTTGCATTCTCAGCATGAGATTGAACTCTTTTCTAAAATTGGTATTTCAATCTTGTTGTTCATAATTGGACTTGGATTAAATCCTGATGTGATTAAGGAGGTAGGTAAAGCTTCTTTAGTTACAGGATTGGGGCAGGTCATATTTACCTCAGTGATTGGATATTTCATTGTCTTGGCACTTGGATTTGGTCCTCTTGCAGCTGTATATGTTGCGGTTGCACTTACATTCAGTAGTACCATCATTGTACTTAAACTTCTCACTGACAGGGGAGATGTAGATAAATTGTATGGAAAGATATCTATTGGTTTCTTGTTGGTACAAGATCTTGTGGCAACCCTCATTCTTCTTGGAGTAACTGTGCTTTCTGCAACAGAGGTATCAGCAGGTCAGAGTATGGCTGATGCGGTCCTTCGTGAAATGGTTGATCTTGGACTTAAGGGGTTAGTTGTTGCGGTGCTTTTGTATTGTGTAAGTAAATATATTCTCCCAAAGGTGTCTGGATATATTGCAGGGAACCAGGAAGTATTGTTCGTATTCTCACTTGCATGGGGACTTGGACTTGCTTCTGTCTTCTATATCATCGGCTTCTCAATCGAGATTGGTGCGCTTGTTGCGGGTGTGACACTTGCAGTATCTCCGTTTGCGTATGAGATTGGATCTAGAATGAAACCACTTCGAGACTTCTTCATTATTCTCTTCTTCATCTTGCTTGGTGCGCAGATGGTGCTCAGTCAATTTACTGCACTCATTATTCCTGCGCTCATATTGTCAGCGTTTGTACTCATTGGTAATCCGATCATTGTATACATATTAATGAACTTACTTGGATATCGATCAAAGACCTCATTCATGGCAGGTCTTGCAGTGGCACAAATTAGTGAGTTCTCACTCATTCTAGTCGCACTTGGTCTTTCGGTGGGGCACGTAGATCAGTCGGTTGCTTCGTTGGTAACGCTGGTAGGTATCATCACTATTGCCGGATCGACATACCTCATCTTGTATGCTGATTATTTCTACAAAATTAGTGCCGGCATGTTGAAATTCTTTACTTGGAGAAAACATGCACATCGAGAGACTTCTGTCTCAGCTGAACACCCTGAGATGATCATTTTTGGGTATGACCGAGTGGGCCATGATTTTGTGAAAGCGGCTACAAAAATTACCCCGAGATATCTTGTGGTTGATTTTAATCCACAATCAATTAAGAGATTACAGGCACACGGTGTGCCGTACAGGTACGGGGATGCTGAAGATGTGGAGTTTTTGCAAGAAGTTGGATTCCAGAATGCAAAACTAATTGTGTCATCAATTCCAGATTTCAAAATCAACAAGCTCTTGGTGCAATATTACAGAAAAGCTAACCCTGAGGGTATCATCATTACCATTGCGCATGAAATTAGACATGCGAAAGAGTTATATCTCTCTGGTGCAACATATGTCATCATGCCGCATCTTCTAGGAGCGCATCATGCATCAAAATTAATTGCAGAGCATGGCTTCAGTATGCCGAGCTTTGAAGAGATTCGAAACAAGCACTTGGTATATCTCCATGAACGTGAGAAGCATCTTAAGGTGTAGTCTGATATATCTTACTGAACAAGTATTCCAATTTCATGGCTTTTGAGTTCTTCCTCGGGTCCTGATCTACCTTCGTGTCTTTTCTGGAAAGCATCTGTACCATCTTTTCCGCAAATCTTTAATATATTTGCTGCACCTCCTGGATGCTTGGCAATGAAGTTTGTAAGGTTATATACGGTACCACGAACAGCGGTATAGCAACTTGAAGCATTGTTATGCGTTGCAATATCAGCCATGGTAAATTTTGTTGGTCCAGTTACTGGATCTTCTTGACCATCAGCACCAAATCGTTCATCAGGGATGTTTGAAATTATGTTTTCCTCAGCGTCTGTGGATGTACTAGGTACTATATTAAGATTACTCTCTACAGACTCCCGTTCTGTGCTGGATGCAAGTATGGAATATCCACCGTATGCCAACGATACAAGCACTATGAGGATGATTGTGTTTTTTGTCATATCCATATTATATCCAACTTATGCTGATATGGTAATTTCATTTTTAACGTGATATATTCAGCGCAGATTTTTCTTTGTCAGATACGAAACCTAAACAACCTACACGCATGAAATTCAACACGTCCCTTGGGACATTCTCAATCGCACCTCTTTTTGGTGCACGTTCAGTAAGTTACAGGGGCGGAGTTCTCTTCACTGAGTCTGGCCTCCTGTATGACAAGCAATTTGCGCTCATGACACCGAATGGGACCATTCTGGACAAGAATACCTGTCCTCCACTATCTGAGCTTCTGGTTGAAATCGACTGGGGCGAGAATCGTGTGCACGGAGTGGGGGATGACAGACTGGTCTTCTCATCAGAGCTTGCGGGAGAGGGATGTGCATTCAAACTGAATCGTCGCGATGATTCGGCATGTACATTCTCTGCTACATACGGCTCTGTAGCTTTTTCAGGAGTTGATCTGGGTGATGAGCCAGCAGAATGGTTTTCGAATGTGGTGGGTACTACTTGTCGAGTTGTAAAACTTGCTCGTAGAAAACCTGCCATGTTTCATGATGGGGTGCATGGTGATTTCGCAACAAACTTTGGAGGGGTAACACCTATTCAATTGGTTGCAATCAATACAATCACACACTTGCACACTATTGTGAGGGAAGCCGGATTAGGATGTTTGGCCGGGAGCGATTTTGGGACAAACATTTGCCTTACCGATCTGAAAGCCTTTCAAGAGAAGACATTCCTTGGAAAAGAGCTTTTGATTGGAGGGCGTGTCAAACTCAAAGTCATTGACCAAACACACGTCACGCAATCATTCGGCTACGACATGGACCTTACTCATCGCTGTCAACGTGATGGCAGGGAGGTCCTCAAAGTGCTTGAACAATTTCATGTACGAGGCAGACTCCTGGTTGGAGTGAGTTGTGTGGTTAAGCAACCTGGATTTGTGAATCAAGGAGACGACATTACAGTTCTTTGATACAGTGCGCCCCAAAGACAAAGATGATCTTTGGGGTTTTGTGTTTATATCCCCAACACTGCTCCAAAGACAATGAAAGATATGATTGCATATCCTGTTTGGAGAAGAAATTTTTGAATTTGTACCTTCCTTGAATCGCCACTCCACATACTTGCTGCCGCAAAAGTTGGAACAACAAAGGCAAAACAGATGAGAAGTGCATTTTCTACACCACTAAACTCAGGTACTTTTTGGATATATGTATACAGAATGAATATCATTTATGAGTTCTTGTTTTTTCTCTGAGAATTCTTGCAAGATGGGTCCCATAAGTGAAGCCTCATTTCCAAATGCATAACCACCACAATTCAATCCAGACTCAAGCCTATACTCCGATATCCAAATACCTTTTTTGGCTAAAAATTTACCTTGTATAAGGGCCGAGCGATAATCGCTTATTTTTAAAATTACTTTTTTATCTAGCCTACCTTGCTCATCTGGAAAGAAACAGTCTAATTGTTCAAAATAGCTGTATAGTCTTGGGTTCATACCAGCAGAAAGTACAATAGATGAATGCAAATTACTATTTGCAAAACCTCTCAAGGCAGCATGTGCATCGTTGTACAT
>VEQN01000017.1 GCA_018883165.1 Candidatus Tayloriibacteriota bacterium | reverse complement strand
GTACAAAGGGGCGACAAGCGGTATTCGAGGTGTTTGAAATGGAAAAAGAACTCGAACGAATTATTCTCAAGGATCCTACGGAACCAGCATTGTATAGCTATTTGAGAGGTAGAGGATTTACTACAATGAAAGAGGACGCAATCAGAAAGGCACTTAATAAGCAGATTCCTCTTGAGGAAATTAACACTGTGTAAAACTTAAAGCACTTTTTATACAAAGACTTGATATACTAGATACATATTATGAACAACTCAAAGCCAAGCAAAATATTGATAGTTGATGACGACAAATTCTTGCTTAACATGTATTCAATTAAGTTTCAGAAAGAGAATTTTGATGTTGTAACAGCTGGAGATGGTTCAGAAGCATTAAAGAAATTAGAAGAAGGAGTGGTACCAGATGCAATAGTTCTTGATATTGTGATGCCTGTTATGGATGGGCTAGAATTTCTGGAGAAGATGCGAGAGGGGAATTATGCAAAAGATAGTTCAATCCTCATATTGAGTAACCAAGGTCAGTCTTCAGATATTGATAAAGCAAAGACACTTGGAATCGATGGATATATTGTAAAAGCTACAACAATTCCTTCAGAGGTGGTAACTGAAGTACAAAGAATGCTTGCAGCAAAGAAGAAATAATTATCAACTAATACTACATACACATGAGCTACAAAGAAGACCTAGATGAATTACTCGAGACGGTTGTGAAAGAAGGCGCATCTGATTTACATTTGTCTGAAGGTAGACATCCGACGATTCGAATATCTGGAACTCTTTTACCGCTTGTAAAAAAGAAGGTGCTTACTCATGAAGATATTGTAGGTATTCTTAAGGTGATGCTCGGTGATGACAAGGAAAAGAAATTTGTTGAGAAGAAGGAATATGATTTCTCGTATAGATACAATGATTCCGCTCGATTTCGAGGAAACGCATTTATTCAGCAGGGCTACTACAGTATTGCGCTTCGGTTGATCCCTAAACAGATTCTTACATTTGAAGAACTTGGTCTTCCTAAATCTTTGGAAATATTTACACAAAAGAAGCAAGGATTCTTTCTTGTAGTGGGCCCAGTTGGACAAGGAAAGTCTACAACTCTTGCATCAATGATTGAAATGATCAATCAACAACGTGCTGAGCATATTGTAACTATCGAAGATCCTATCGAGTATGTATATGAACAAAAGAAGTCGATTATCGATCAGCGTGAAGTGGGAACAGATACAGATAGTTTTGAAAATGCATTGTTGTCGGTACTACGACAAGATGTAAATGTCATTCTTCTCGGGGAAATGCGAGGTCATGAGACCATGGCAGCTGCTGTTACTGCCGCTGAAACAGGTCACTTGGTATTTTCAACATTGCACACAAACAATGCTGCACAAACCATTGATCGAATCATCGATACGTTTCCACCTGAGCAACAAGATCAAATACGAGTACAGCTCGCAGCGTCTCTTACTGGTATTTTCTCACAGAGACTCATCCCAAGAATTTCAGGTGGTATGGTCCCTGCATATGAACTCTTGGTTGCGAACAATGCTGTAGCTAACCTCATTCGAGAAAAGAGAACACACGAAATTAACACAGTAATTGAAACTGGACTTCAGGAAGGTATGGTAGATATGAACAGGAGTCTTGCAGATCTTGTCCGAAGGGGTGAAATCTCAATTGAAAATGCATATCAGCATTCACTCAACCCTCAGATTCTTGAGAGAATGATATAATTTAAGAACATATGCTATTTAGATACAAAGCAATAAATCAACAAGGTGCAGAAACAGAAGGTTCTATTGATGCGGTAAACATTGATATTGCTATTAGTTCGCTACAAAGACGTGGTTTCGTGATCACTACTATTAAACCTGCAGATCAGGTTGCTGGTCTTTTGGGTAAAGATATTGGTATCTTCCAAAGAGTAAAAAACAAAGATGTGGTGATTTTGTCACGACAGATGGCGACATTGTTCTCAGCTCAAGTGTCAGCTCTTCGAATCTTTAAACTATTGGCTGCAGAAGCAGAAAACAAAGCACTTCGGGTTAAACTATTTGAAATCTCGGAAGACATTCAAGGTGGTGCCACAATATCAGCTTCACTTGCAAAGCACCCTAAGGTATTCTCAAGTTTCTATGTAAACATGGTTAAAGCTGGTGAAGAGTCAGGAAAGCTTGATGAGACATTTCAATTCCTTGCAGATTATTTGGATAGAAACTATGAAGTTACATCAAAGGTGAAGAACGCCTTAATCTATCCTGCATTCGTAATCTTCACATTCGTAGCTGTGATGTCTTTGATGCTTACTGTGGTGATTCCGAAGATCAGTTCTATCATCATAGACTCTGGTCAAGAAATTCCGATATATACAAAAGTTGTAATCACAATCAGTAATCTCCTTGTAGATTTCGGACCATTCATACTTGTGGGTATCGTGATTGCTGGTTTTCTCTTGTATCAATATGCTCAAACTGATGCTGGTAAATCAGCATTCTCAAGAACACGAATTGATTTTCCGTATCTCGGAGATCTCTACCGAAAGCTATATCTCTCACGAATTGCGGACAACTTAAACACGATGCTTGCAAGTGGAATCCCAATGATTAAAGCACTTGATCTTACTGCGAATGTGGTAGATAACCGAATCTACGAAGAGATTATGAGACAGACTCTCGAGTCAGTTAAGTCTGGTAGTGCACTTTCAGATGCGATTGGTAAGTACCCTGAAATTCCTGGCATCTTGGTACAAATGATTCGAGTAGGTGAGGAGACTGGTGAGCTTGGTAATATCCTCAAAACTCTCTCTCGCTTCTATCAACGAGAAGTAATGAACGCGGTAGATACACTTGTAGATTTGATTGAACCGGTAATGATTGTGCTTTTGGGTCTCGGTGTAGGTTTTCTTCTCGCTTCAGTACTCATTCCGATCTACAACATTTCTTCTGGTATTTAATACATCAAAGACTTATCCACAAAGATAAAACACGCGTAACACACGCGTGTTTTATCTTGGTATAATTAAAGTACATTTTTGGTCTGTCGGATCAAAAATATAAAATTAAATTTAATTAGTACTTTATAAAATTATGAAAAGAGAAAGAGGTTTTACACTTATCGAACTTTTGGTTGTAATCGCAATCATCGGTATCCTTTCTTCTGTAGTTCTTGCATCACTTACAACAGCTCGAACACGAGGAACAGCGGCGGCAATTCAAAACGAAATGTCAAACATGCGAGCACAGGCTGAACTTTATTACTCAACAAACAGTAACACTTACGGTACTGCTACTGACTGTACTTCAGGTGTATTCAATGGTACAAACGGTCTTCAGAACCTACGATCTGGTGTTACAGCAAAGGGTGGTACAGTTGAATGTGCTTCAACAGGATCAGCTTGGGCTGCTCAGGCTAGTTACAACTCTACATATTACTGTGTAGACTCAACAGGTGTTTCTACAACAAGTGCTAATGACTTGATCACAGCTACAAACGACTCAGCTTGCTAAGGATATTTTCCTAGTTTAAACAAAAAGCCACTTTCGGGTGGTTTTTTGTTTTGAGGTATTAAGGTATTATATATGTATGCATATCTATTTCACCATCTTCTTCTTTGTGTTCGGAACAATCATTGGTAGTTTTTTGAATGTTGTATTGTATCGATTTAATACAGGAAAGACACTGATGGGAAGATCACGATGCTTCTCTTGTAGAAGAAACTTGTCACCAATTGATCTGGTCCCGGTACTGAGTTATATTTCATTTGGTGGGAAATGTCGCACATGCAAAAGTAGGATATCTATTCAGTACCCACTCGTAGAGCTTGCGACAGGTATATTGTTTGCTGGCAGTTACATGCTTTTTTCACCAGTTCTCGAGGCTAGTCCTACAATGTTTCTTATCCAATTTGTATACACCTTGATCATCATGTCACTGTTGGTATTAATTACTGTGTATGATATGAGACACAAGATTATTCCGGATATGTTTGTGTTTACATTTATCGGACTATCATTTTCAACTTTGTTCTTAGGATTTGATTCATTTGGAAATATTCTATTTAGGATTCCTGATCTCTTGCAGCTGGCTTCAGGATTCATTTTAGCTTTTCCATTCTATTTCCTTTGGCTCATATCTGATGGTAGGTGGATGGGGTTTGGTGATGCAAAACTCGCTGTTGGATTTGGATGGTTCTTGGGTCTATCGAGTGGTGCAACTGCAATCGTACTTGGGTTTTGGATTGGTGCTGCGGTGTCACTTCTTCTGTTGGGTATGGGATATCTATCAAAACAATATGCTCACAAGAAGGTCTTAGGTATGAAAGTACCTCATCTGTCACTTAAGAGTGAGGTACCTTTTGCACCGTTTCTCATTGCTGGTCTCCTCATTGTATTCTTTTTTAGGTATAATTTGTTTGAAAGCTTCGCATACCTTATATGATATTTAAAATGCATAAAAAAGTAGAGAAGAGTAAAGGTTTCAGTATCCCTGAACTCATTATTGTGATTGCAATCTTTGCAATCATTTCCGTCATCGCCATGTTTGATCAGGGTAGATTGAGTAGTAACGTACTTCTCACAAACATGTCGTACGAGGTTGCACTTGCAGTTCGGGAAGCACAGGTGTACGGGCTCGGTGTTCGTACAACAGGGGCTACTGACGGCTCTGAGTTCTTGGGTGAGTACGGTGTACATATTGATATTAATAACCCAAGAGAAGTGTATTTGTTTGGAAACAACTATGCCATTAGTGACAACCCTGGTTTCGATCCGGGTGAGGAATTGTTTCAGTATACATTTGAGAATCAGAGAGGTAACTTAATTACAGCAATTTGTGTAGGTGATATTAATACAGCAAACGGTGAGCGGTGCACGAATGATGTGAACAACAAATACATGGTTACACACACAGATATTGTCTTTAAGAGACCTAATCCGGCACCAAAGATATTTACAAATACCGGTGCAGGTACAACACAAACTGTGGGTAAGGTATACATTGTGTTGAACAATGTCGACCAGTCAAGTTGTCGTACAGTTATTGTCGAAGGTACAGGACAAATTAGAGTTGAAGATGGTAACAAAACTAACCCGGTGTGTACCAATGCGAATTAGTATGAGAAAATGTATATAGTATGAGAACATCAATCACGAACACAAAGAAGGGATTTACTTTGATCGAACTTCTCGTTGCGGTCGCCCTCTTTACTGTAGTAATGGTTGTCTCTGTAGCTGCTATTTTAAGTATCATTGGTGGAAACAGAAAATCGCAAGCCATAAACGGAGTGGTAAACAATTTGAACTTTGCAATCGAATCCATGGTTCGAGATATGAAGACAGGGTTTTTGTATAAGTGTCCTGATAATAACGGAGACTATCCAGGAGAAGGTTGGCCAATCGGTCAAAGTACGGCAAATCTCTGTCCAAGTCCTGATAACCCTGTGCGGACAGTTGCGTTTTTCTCCACCCTGTCAGGAACTCCAGAGGCTGTTGAGTACCACTTTCAGCCTGCTGGTGGAGTACAGGCGTATGGTGTCATACGAAAGAAGACTGTGGTGAATGGGACAACTCGAGTTGAGGATATTACATCTCCTGATATTAATATTAAAGAAGTGCGAATGTATGTGAATAGTCCACTTCCTGCGAGTCAGAAAATTAATGCAAATGAAAAATCACAACCAAGTATATTCTTGATTATCAGCGGTGATGCTCGAATCAGTGATACAGAAACATCACGATTTGGATTGCAAACATTCATCTCACAGCGTATTCTAAACTTGTAATTGTATGAGAAATTTCAAATACACAAAGAAAAAAGCATTCACACTCATCGAAACACTTGTAGCTATTTCAATTCTTACCATAGCATTGACTGGTCCATTGGCTGTAATTGCTCAAGCTTTACGATCGTCATATTTTGCTAGAGATCAGATTACTGCATACTATCTTGCACAAGAAGCAATTGAATACATTAGAAACAGAAGAGACATCAATGGATTGAAGGGGGTTGATGCAGTGACTGCTGAGGATTGGCTCAAGGATGTAGCATATGACCCAGCTGATTCTGCTACAAGTTTAGTCAATCCGTATACGGCAGCGGGTGAGTCTGATCAGATCAAAGCGGACCTCACAAGAACAAGCACGGGGTATACCCTCACAAGATGTGCATCGGAATGTCCTCCGTTGAAGATAAACCCGACATACTCAGAAGATGTACCAACTTCAGAATCGTTGTATGGAGATTTTAACTCAACTGTCGATTCAATATTCACACGTGAAGTAATTTTTAGTGAACCTGCACCATACAATGATCCGCCAGATGAAACTAGAATTGCACCAGCGGAGCGAGAGGTGGTCATCACGGTTAGAGTAAAGTGGACAAGTCCTTCTGGTCAAAGTAGTGTGACACTCCGAGAACATCTCACAAATTGGCAATTGGAAAAGTTACCACCTGAAGTGATATAACATATGAATAATATACACGTTACAAACACATATATTAAGAAAACAGGCTTCACACTATTCGTAGCCCTCGTGGTTTCTAGTATGCTTCTCGCTGTTGGATTTTCTTTGAGTAATATCATTTTGAAACAACTCATTTTCTCGAGTTCTGGAAAAGAATCACAACTTGCATTTTATGCAGCAGATAGTGGAGCTGAATGTGCATTGTTTTGGGATAGAAAGGATATGCTTGGATATACGACATATGAAGGTGCGTTCGCAACCTCAACAGATACAGCTGACACACTAGATATTATGTGTGGAATGGGCATGGCCGATGAGAGTGGGGAAGCAACCGCTAAGGTCGGGTCATTTGAAAAGTATGGTGATAATTTTTCAGCAACTACCACTTTCTATGTAGACTACCGTGACCCAAATAATGTTCAGAGTCATAAAGCGTGTGCAAAAGTGACAGTTTCAAAGTGGCAGGATATGAGTACCGGTGTTGCGATTGAAAGAACTTCCATTGACTCTAGAGGATATAATGCTCCATTTAAAGGATTGGTCGGTTTCTTTGACTCACCGGTATCAGATGCTGGTAAGTGTGACCTCAATAATCCACGTGTGGTAGAACGAGCGGTACGACTTGATTACTAATCTCCATACCGTACAATGTACGTATGTCTAAGGCTCAGAACAAAGAGGATGTCACAGCTCGCATAGAGCAGTTACGGAAAAGTATTGAACACCATAGGTATAACTACCATGTGCTTGATGTTGAAGAGATATCAGCAGAAGCACTGGACTCTTTAAAGAGAGAGCTTGTTACGTTAGAAGCTGAGTATCCCGAGTTTGTTACAAAAAATTCACCCACACAACGAGTGGCAGGGAAACCTTTGGATCAGTTTGAGAAAGTGCCTCATAAAGTACTACAGTGGTCATACAATGATGCATTTACACCAGAAGATCTCTTGGAATTTGATTTACGTGTAAAAAGATTCATAAAGGATGCGCTTGGTGAAGTTGGAACAAAAAAAGTTCCTAATCCTACATATGTGTGTGAACTCAAGATTGATGGACTTAAAATTGTTTTTGAATATGTAAATGGAGAGTTAGTCACTGCTGCTACGAGAGGTGATGGAAAAGTAGGAGAGAACGTCACGATGAATGTACGTACAATTGAGTCAGTGCCACTCACACTTCGACAATCTGTATCGGTCATCACAGAAGGTGAAGTGTGGCTCTCGAAGAAGAATTTTATAGAGTTAAATAAAAAGCAGGAAGAACTTGGTCTACCACTCTATGCTAATCCACGAAATGTGGCCGCGGGGACAATTAGACAGTTGGATCCTAAAATCGTAGCCGAAAGAAAACTGGATACATATATATATGATATATCAATGTATGGTGATGGTGTGAGAGAGGCGAGTACTCAATATGAAGAGTTGGATATGTTAAAAAAGCTTGGATTTAAAGTAAATCCACATGCGAAACTGTGTAAGGATATTAAAGAAGTGATACATTTCTGGGATTCGTGGAAAAATAAATCAAAGAAACAAGATTATTGGATTGATGGTGTTGTGGTAAAAGTGAATGAAATAGAATACCAAAAAGCCATTGGATATACAGGTAAAGCTCCGCGATTCGGTATCGCATTCAAGTTTCCTGCAGAACAGGTGACTACTGTTGTGGAAGATATTAAACTTCAGGTTGGACGAACTGGGGTGATTACTCCAGTTGCACACTTAAAACCAGTTGAGGTTGCTGGATCTACAGTGTCTCGTGCAACACTCCACAATGAAGACGAGATACAAAGACTTGATGTTCGCATTGGTGATACGGTCATATTACAAAAAGCAGGTGACGTCATACCAGACATTGTACAAGTAATTAAAGAGCTTAGACCAAAAAACTCAAAACCATATATCTTCCCAACACATGTGCTTGAGTGTGGGGGAGATGGAAGTATTGAACGAGTGCCGGGGCAAGTGGCGTACAGGTGTGTATTTCGTGGTGGAG
Organism: Candidatus Tayloriibacteriota bacterium; assembly: GCA_018883165.1. Classification (GTDB taxonomy): domain Bacteria; phylum Patescibacteriota; class Minisyncoccia; order Phycocordibacterales; family CAIZLB01; genus VEQN01. The sequence continues at coordinate 5,090 of VEQN01000017.1, read as the reverse complement.
CGGCTGAACACCGAAGAAAACTGTATCACTTTGTTTCAAAGAAATGTTTTGATATCGATGGTCTTGGCCCAAAACAAATTGATGTGTTTTTGGAGAATAGTCTCATATCGACATTTGATGATATCTTCACATTGAAAAGAGGAGATCTGCTCTCACTTCCGAGATTTGGGGAGAAATCGGTTGATAATTTGCTGGAAGGTATTCGGAAAGCTAGAAATGTATCTCTAGAGCGATTCATCTTTTCTTTGTCCATTGACCATGTTGGTGAGGAAACAGCTGAAGATATATCAAATCATTTCAAATCTTTTGATTCTTTCTATGTTTCTGTAACTGGTGATTCTGCATTCCAGACCTTGTCTCAGATATATGGGATAGGTACAGTTGTAGCCGATTCAATTGTGACTTGGTTTAAAAACAAGGAGCATATAGAGTTGGTTCAAAGACTCCTTGAGCACGTGACAATTCAATCTGTAATCGAAAAAAAGAAAGTAAATCATAATATATCTGGTAAGACATTTGTACTTACAGGTACATTGTCATCGATGAGTAGAGATGAGGCAAAAAAAATAATCAAAGACCTTGGTGGTGATGTATCTTCGAGTGTGTCAAAAAATACAACGTATGTTGTTGCTGGGGAGGAGGCTGGGTCAAAGCTTGATAAAGCAAATGAGCTTGGGGTACCCATTTTGACGGAGGAAGACTTTCTGAAATTAATAAAATAACATAATATAAATATATTCTGTCAACCATTACAGATATTCTATTAATGGTATTATCTACCCATATGTCAGTTACTGAAGCAGATATCAAAAAATTAGCCTCTTTGGCTCGAATACAAATCTCTGAAGAAGAGGTAAAAACTTTTAGAAATGAAATTGACTCTATTTTGGGCTACGTAGATCAGCTCAATACTGTATCAGCTTCAGTCTCAGCTCACTCGCAAGTGGTGCCAGAACATCGCAACCAGGTACGAGAAGATATTTCACATTCAGATACAAATCCTAATCCTGAAGTGTTGGTTGATGCTGCGCCATCTTCTGAAAGTGGTTTTGTGAAGGTTAAAAAGATTTTAAACTAATATGGATATTTCTACACTTACAATCGAGAAGGCACTTGAACTACTTGCACGTGGAGAAATCACAAGTGTGTCGTTGGTGGAAGCGTGTATCGAAGAGATTAAGAAAAAGGATGGTGAAGTCCATGCGTATCTTGAAGTTTTTACTGATGCATTAGAGCAAGCAAAAATTGCTGATCAAAAAAGAAAGGATGGTGACACAGGTTCGCTCCTGGGGATTCCTTTTTCAATCAAAGATAATATTTTGATTGAAGGAAAACGTGCTGGTGCCGCATCAAAAATATTAGAGAACTATGTTGCTCCATATGATGCAACAGTAATTAAGAATTTGAAAAAAGCGGGTGCTGTATTTATTGGTAGAGTGAATATGGATGAGTTTGCTATGGGTGGATCTACAGAAAACTCAGCATATGGAATTACAAAAAACCCACTAGATACATCAAGGGTTTCAGGTGGTTCTTCAGGTGGTTCAGCTGCATCGGTGAGTATGCATGGTGCACTTGCATCGCTTGGATCTGATACAGGTGGATCAATTAGACAACCGGCAAGTTATTGTGGAGTTGTTGGGTTAAAGCCTACATACGGATCTGTATCAAGACATGGACTCATGGCCATGGGTTCTTCTCTTGATGTCATTGGGCCTATAGCTCACACAGTTAGGGATTGTGAAATTGTATTTAATGCAATTAAAGGGTTTGAAGGAGGGCGGGATGTATATGATAGTACTTCGCTTTCTGCAGATGAGTACAAAAAAGTTGCATCAGAACACGTAAGGGAAGAGAGTAGGCCACTACGAGTTGGAATTGTACCAGCACTTATGAACATGGGCGGCGTACAAGATTCGGTTAAAAAGAATTTAGAAGAATCGATCGAGCTATTGAAGAAAGCTGGATGTGAAATTGTTGATGTTGAGCTGCCAAATATTGGATATTCTTTGGCGGTGTATTACGTTCTCATGCCTGCTGAAGTATCATCGAATATGTCACGATTTGATGGTGTTAAGTTCGGATCAAAGTCTGAAGGAGGAGATTTGCTCGAAGACTACTTAAAAACAAGAGGTGAGCTACTTGGTAAGGAAGTGAGAAGAAGAATAATGCTTGGTACATATGTACTTTCAAGTGGGTACTATGATGCATATTACAACAAGGCAAATGTTGTACGAAAACTTATTGCAGATGATTTCAAGAAAGCATTTACCAAAGTAGATGTAATTCTTACACCTACAGCTCCATCACCGGCATTCAAGATTGGTGCCCACTCAAGTGATCCGTTGCAGATGTATCTCGAAGATGTGTTTACAGTGACTGCAAACCTGGTTGGTGTACCTGCTATTTCTGTTCCGTCTGGCGTAGTTGAAGATGAAGGAGTGAAATTACCACTCGGTATCCAATTCACAGCTCCACATTGTAGAGAAGATATATTGTTTGAAGTTGGAAAGAAATTCGAGAGTGTACGAGTGAAATAATTTGATATACTAGTTAGTATATGGCAGACAAGAAAGCTCCTCCAAAACCGAGTGGTAGTGCAGAAGGGCAAATGATTTTTGTAGCATTAATTGCAGTCATGCTTGTTTTTGTTATTCTCCCAACAGTGGCACTGTTTTTCGGAGTGTCGACAGAAAAACTTATCCCTGATGATGTGGGCCAAAAAGCGGGTAGGGCATTTGATGCGTTTATTGAAGGTGTCACATTCATATCGGTATTCATCGCTTTTGTGATTGCGCTTCTCATCTTCTATTCAAAAATGCAATACAATGAAATTACTACTGCATACAAGAATGCACAGAAGGCAAAAGAAGATCTTCAGAATCGTGTAGCTGAGCCGGCGTACGAGCCTGTCGGCATAGTGCTTCCTGGTACGAGTTCTAATCCACAGTTTGGTGTGGTCCCATCGGAACCAGATCCCCGATGGGCAGAAATTACTCGACATATTGAGTCACATAATCAATCGGATTGGAGAATCGCAATTATTGAAGCTGATATTTTGTTACAAGATATGCTTACGCAAATGGGGTATCAAGGAACTTCAATTGGAGAGATGTTAAAACAAGTTGATCCTCAGAACTTCTTAACTCTAGATGATGCTTGGAAAGCACATAAGATTAGAAATATGATTGCACATGGTGGTACAGGATATGAATTAACACGAGAAGAAGCTGAAAGAGCGATTCGAATGTACCAGAGGGTGTTTGAAGAATTCTACTTTATATAGGCTTGTCATTTTTTAATTTTGTACTATACTCGTGTAGTACCCATTTTGGGTACAAGTTTTTTCACATATAGCGGGGAAGTGTAACAGTAGCACATGAGGCTCATAACCTCATAGACGTGGTGCAATTCCACGCCCCGCAACAAGTTTAACAAAACACCTCGCAAGGGGTGTTTTGTTTTTGGTTGAAAATCACATCGTTTTGTATTATAGTACCCCGTACATGTCGGCGTAGCTCAGTCGGTTAGAGCGTGGGACTCATAAGCCCAAGGTCGGAGGTTCGATTCCTCCCGCCGACACTAGAATTTGGTCTTTTCACAACCCTATATGTACTCATGCCATGAAAATGAAGGCTACACTTATTGTAATCACCGGTCCGTCTGGTGTTGGTAAACAATCAGTAATCAAAACGCTTCGGCAGATGATGGATAAGGAAGGTATCTCACACACCTTCTCTGTGTCCTCAACGACAAGGCAACCTCGCCCTGGTGAGGTAGGTGGTGTCGACTATCACTTCCGTACCCTGAGGGATTTCGAAGAGATGGTCTCGTGGCAACAGTTCCTTGAACATGCAAAGGTCCACGATAACTACTACGGAACGGAGATCGCTCCGATCCAACAATCTCTCGATTGTGGTGAGTCAGTTATCTTGGATATCGATGTTCAGGGTGCAACTACTGTCAGACAGGTGGCTCGTGATCGGAACATGCCGCTCATTGATCTGTTCATCGCTCCGCCGTTTCCAGAAATTGAGATATTGAGGCGAAGGCTTCAGGGCCGGGGAACTGACCCGGAGCATGTGATCGAGAAGCGTCTTAGAAACGCCACTGGTGAGCTTGCCCGAAAGGATGAGTTTACCCATGTGGTAATCAATGATGAGCTTCAGGGTGCGGCTGAACAGTGTCTTCGACACGTTAAAGCCTGTCTCTTTGCATGAATCTTTGCCGGTCCTTTTGAAAAAGGGGACCGGCTTTGAAATTAATAAATATTATGTATAATAGGCGACATACGCGGGCGTAGTTCAGCTGGTTAGAACGCTCCCCTGTCACGGGAGAGGTCGTGGGTTCAAGTCCCATCGCTCGCGCAAATGAAAAACACCCATCGTGTATGGGTGTTTTTCTGTACCAGTGTCTTCTACTTGTACTCCTTCTTAAACCATGTGTAAGCGTGTTTCACCCCACTTTCTAAATCATACTTGTGTTTCCATCCAAGCTTGTGGAGTCGTGATACGTTAAGTCTCTTTCGTAGCATCCCATCAGGTTTTGATGTATCCCATACAATCTTACCTTTGAATCCTGTGATCTTCTTCATGAGAAGCCCAAGCTGTTTAATTGAAACATCTTTACCTGTGCCAATATTTACAATATCTGAACCTGAATATGTGTTCATGAGAAACACACATGCATCTGCCATGTCATCAACGTGCATAAATTCTCGTTTTGGTTTTCCAGATCCCCACATAGTTACAGATTCTTTTTTAGAAACTGTCGCTTCGTGGAATTTTCTAAGAAGGGCAGGGAGCACATGTGAACTTTCCAAATCAAAGTTGTCATTTGGTCCGTAGAGGTTAGTTGGCATTACGGAAATGAAATCTGTTTTATTATCTGGATATAGACAAAGATGTAGAGATAAAATTTTAAAAGAAAAAGATGAAATTATAAAAGCTATAAAAGAATATAATGAAAAGTGGTTCAATTGGTCGGAAAATGTAAAAACAAATGTAAATGATTATAAAATAAAGATATTATCTGAATTGAAAAAGGTTAAAAAGAATTTAGAAGAATCTTTTATAAAAAGTGATTTAGAT
>VEQN01000016.1 GCA_018883165.1 Candidatus Tayloriibacteriota bacterium | reverse complement strand
GTGTATGGTGTTCCATTCGGATCGAGTTGGGATGCCATGGCTTGGTGTATCGTAAACAGTATTATTACCGATATTGCAAACAAAACTATTGCATGGGCAAACAGAGGGTTCCAAGGAAAACCAGCTTTCCTACAAAATCCCGATAGATTCTTCCAAGGTCTTGCGGACAGGGAAGCTGCAACATTCCTACAGAATCTTGCCTACGATACAACTGGACTTAACATTTGTCAGCCATTTAGAATAGAGCTAGCGATAGGGGTCTCACAGGCATACGGTGATACTTACAATAACATAAACGGAGGAGGAGCAATCGGCGGTATGGGTTCTTATAACTCATACAGTAGAAGAGCCAGCTGTTCAATGAACCAAATGCTCACAAATTTACAAAACTTTGGTTCAAACAATGTGAGGTTTGTCACAACAAATGGTTTGCCAGTCAAAGGCTATACAGGCTACTGGACGGCGTTTAGAGCCAGTTCTCAACCCCGAAATAATGTATGGGGATCATATATGGCCGCAAATGATTATCTTTACGCTCAAATCAAAAGCAGACAAAACACCGCTCGTTTTGAACTAGGTCTAAACAAGGGTTGGTTAAACTTTAAGAAGTGTGAGGATGAAAAAGACCCAAATAGCTGCAATACATACACACCAGGAAGTCTAATTCAAAGTTCTCTTGAAAAATCTCTTGGTTTAGGTAAAGATAGATTGGTAGCAGTACAGAAATTTGATCAAGTTATTACAGCTGTGGTGAACAGTTTAATTAGAGTTGCATTGAACAAAGTACTTGAGAGTGTTCAGAAATAACCAAGTTGAATATGTAGTGTATATAACACTACATTAAATTTTATTTGTCTGATATAATCAAGACAAATGAGGCGATTACTCAGGTATCTTTTATCTAAAAAAGCGTCTTTGGTGGCACTTGCTACTATATCAGTCTTATTACCATTTCAATTAGGAACGACTGGTGATTTTATAAAACACGCTGAGGCATCTGACCCAGCCAGAATTGAATATTGTAAACAGTATTATAAGGTGTGGGAAACAACCGCAGGTACAAGAGCACACGAATTATCTGGTGCTACCAGTCGAAATGCAGGATTACCAAACGAATCTTGGGAATTTGAATTCGAAGGGGAACATACTGAAGTGGGATGGGACACGGATGATTTATCATACTACGGATTACTCGTTCGAGATGAAATCAGACGTATTGCACCTGAAAAAACAAAAGACTGGGGGTCTATTGTTGATGCGAGTGATGTTGAGACGTCGTTCAACTCTCTAACACAAGCACAGAAAAACAGTATCTCAGGGCGTGTAGATCCGAAAGTAAAGGCGTACCACAGAGATGTGTATAACAAAAACTTTAATAAACTAAAGGTTGATTGTGAGGAAGCAACTGAGGAATATATCCCTAGTTACGATGAGGGGCCAGGATCATATGAACCTATTGAGATGACAGCTGAGGAAAGACAACGGAGAGAACAAGCGAGGGCAGATGCGGAACGGGAGACAACTGAATCAGAGCAACAAGCAGATGAAATATATTGTTTTGACACAGATAAATCTCCAATGCTCAGTTGGTCAGGCTGTGGAGCACAAGTTGCTTATTTCTTCTTATTTGTAACCTCATGGATTTTATGGGTCGCCGCCACATCTTTCAATTATGTTATCAACTACACACTTAATTTTGCAGAGTTTGTAAATAAAACACAGATAGTAGAAGTGGGTTGGGTTACCTTTAGAGATTTTGCAAACCTATTCTTTGTATTCATTATTTTATATATTGCAATAAATACAATCCTAGGGAATAGTAGTTACGGTATTAAATCAATGCTAGGTAAAGTAATAGTGGCTGCAATGTTAATAAACTTCAGTCTATTCTTTACAAAGATGATTATTGATACATCGAACATATTTGCACTGCAATTCTATTCAAAGATACTGACGAGATCAGGGGGGCAAGCAGGTGAGGCTGATGGTGGTATATCTGCAGCTCTTGCTAGCTCCATGGGCCTTCACACTGTCTGGGGAATTGGACAAGGAGCGCAAGAGAGTGATGGTACTGCAATCCTGAATACAAGTACAAAACTTACAAGCTCAAAGCTTGGGCTCAATGCAACTAACTTAATAATCGTAGGCTTTGGAGGTGGAATATTCATTATCATCACATCAATAGTATTCTTTGCTGGAACAATCATGCTTTTGGCAAGAACACTATCATTGATATTCTTGATGATACTTTCACCTTTTGCTTTTATTGGTTCAATCTTACCCGGTACACAAGGTTATGCAAAAGAGTGGTGGAGTAAATTATTTAAGAACGCCCTCTTCGCCCCAGCGTACATGGCCCTCTTATACCTTGTATTGAGCATGGTGCTTAATGGCAGTATGATACAGTCTGGCGACTTCATTGATATGTTCTCTGGAAAAACAGCCTTTGTTGATACATTTGCAACTTTTATAGTATTAAATGGTTTAATGGTGGGCTGTATTGTTGTTGCACAAAAACTCGGTGCGCAGGGGGCAAGTTTTGCTATGGGTATGGCAAACAGTGTAAAAGGGTTGGCATTGGGGGCGGTAGGTGGTGCAACGTCTGGTGCTGCAGCATTTGCGTTTGGTGCTGCAGCATTTGCTGGTAGGAATTTTATTGGCCGAACAGCAAACGCTTTAGCGAACTCAGATGCAGTAAAACAATCAACCAGTAGTCTGGGAAGATTTGCTGCGCGAAGATTAAATAATATCGCAAACGCAAGTTTTGATACAAGGAACATTGGTGGTATCGGGAAGAAACTTGGAATAGGAGGTGGTGACAATCGTGGCATTAAACAAAGAATTGAAGATAGAGACAAGAAAAGAGATGCAGCCGTTGAAGCAGAGAGTAAGCTCTACGAAGGAAAAGGTCTTGTTGCCTTTGCAAAAAGAAGACAACAAGGATTCTTTAAGGCTACACGAAAAGCCGGTGATGCAACACTAGATAAAGCATATACCGAAGAGGCAACTAAGCAAAAAGAAATTTACGAAGAAATCACTTCAAACCCTGATTACGAAAGACTTAAAGAACTCATCCGAAGAAGTGAAAGGAAGGAAGGTCTTAACGACGAAGAGGCACAAGAGGCAAGTGATTTGCATTTTAAACTAAATAACCTGTATTCTTCAGAGAAATTGAAAAAAGTAAGGCACTACGATGCATCAAAAGAGGAACGCTGGTCTGAAGCTAACCCAAGTAGTCTATTTGGGGCTATAGGATTTGGGGTAAATAACAGAATACAAATCAATGACAACCTGGTTGAGCGAATGGCAAGAGATCAAAATGCACACAGGAGATCAAAAAGGTTGAAAGATTATACACATAATTACAGTAATAAATAATAATTATGGATATTACTGAACTAATTGAATCAAAAATGGATTCTTTACCATCTTCAATCAAAGATATTCTTGTTGATGATTCTGCTTTTGAGAACGTTAAAAACGTAGGTAAAATTCATGGATTAGATGACGTAGACCAAGACATATTAGCAGAGGAAGTAGTTCTTGTTTTAATTCACGAGAATTCAATATCAAAATTCAAGAAAAACCTTGAGCTTTTTCCCTCACTAAGAGAGAAGGCGATTCAAGAAATATTCACAGAAATAGACAAAGTGATATTCAAACCAGTTAAAAAATTCTTAAAAGAGACTGAAACAAAATCAGTACCAGTATACTCTGAACCAACACCATCTACACCAATAGTCTCTACAGAAGACATAAACCACCACGAAATACTTGGTGAAATAGAAAATCCAACACCATCACTTAAAACAACCCTTGAAAACACCGTACACGGAAACGAAAAGTCAGTATCTAACGTTACGGTTATGCCAAAAGAGGCTCAGAAACTAATGAGTCAAGGAGATACACTCCCTATTGAAACAACTTCAGCCCCATCTCTCCAGGAAGCAGTTGCAAATGTAATACCAACAATTGGAGGATTTAGACCAATTGATGATCCACTTAAACCAACAGCGAAGATATCAGAGGGGTTGGATGATAAACTTTCAACAATCACAAAGACACCTGTAAAAGAAGTATATATTCCAAAGAAACCCGATCCATACAGAGAACCCATCGAATAAACCACCCAACTGGGTGGTTTTTTGATATAATTCATATATGACAAACTCGATTGTAAACATGACCGAAAGATTTGAGCGATTACCAGAAGATGCACAAAGAGCAATTCAAGAATTTGAGTATGATAAAGCATTGAAGCATATTCATCAGGTATACAAACTCCACATTGACCAAGCATCATCACTTGAGAAAATTGTTGCAGATATTGTGTTTGGAGATAGGAGATCACAAGAAATGGTACACCTCATTGAGCAAGAACTTCGTATTTCAAATGAAACTGCAGTCCAGGTTGCACTAGATGTAAACAAAAGCATCCTTGTCCCTATACAGAAAATTATGCAAAAGATTCAACTAGAAGAAGGTAGTAGTGTATAATGTAGCTACAAGATATGCGATATCAAGTACCACAATTCATTGAAGTGGAAGATAAAATATTCGGACCTTTCACATTTAAACAATTCGTATACATGGTTGGAGGGGCAGGAGTGTGCTTTATTGCATATAAAATGCTTCCGCTATTCTGGGCTATATTAGTGATTGCCCCAGCTGTAGCCCTCTCAGCATCACTCGCGTTCTATAAACCAAACAACAGACCCTTTATTGAAACACTGGAGGCTGCATTTAACTTTATGATTACAAACAAACTATATATCTGGAGAAAAGAAGACAAAAAGATTGAAGCAAAATCAACAGAGGATATCCTTGCTGCTGCAAAATCTTCAGTTGTCGTACCTAAACTCTCTCAAAGTAAGCTAAAAGACCTTACATGGAGTTTAGATATCAATGAAACAATATATTCACGAGAGACCGGAAAGCTTGAGGCGAGAGGAAGTAGACCACAAAGACCGTTCTAATGATATACTAAAGAAAACATGGCACCAGTAAATGCAAAACCAACACAATCATTTGTACCTATCAAAGAAATTCGAGATGGTATCATCGTCCTTAAAGACGGTTCGCTTCGAACTATTCTTTTGGCGTCATCATTAAACTTTGCACTTAAATCAGCTGATGAGCAACAATCAATCATTTTCCAATTTCAGAACTTCCTAAACTCACTAAACTTTAGTATTCAAATATATACACAATCAAGAAGGCTAGATATTAGGCCATATATTGCGCTACTAGAAGAACGATTGAAAGATCAGGTTGGTGATCTTATGAAAATGCAGACTCGTGAGTATATTGAGTTCATAAAAAGCTTCACAGAATCTACAAACATCATGACTAAGAGTTTTTTCATAGTCATCCCATATAGCCCAGCGGTACTATCCGGAGTAAGTGCAGTAAAAAGTACCTTTTTAGGTAACAAGAACAATATTAATGATGAAAAATCATCCTTTGAAGAGAATAGGAGTCAGCTTCAGCAACGAATAGAGGTTGTGGAACAAGGACTTGTTCGTTGTGGTATCCGTATTGCAGAACTTGGAACTGAAGAATTGATTGAGCTCTTCTACAAAACATTCAACCCAGGTGATGTTGATAAACCTATCCACTTAACTCAAGAGAAATAATCAAAAATCTGAGGTATACTGTAGGAACATATGGGACTTTTAGATTTCTTAAAACCAAAGCCAAAACACGTTGATCCGATTGCATCAATATTACCTCAGGAAATCTACCAATCTGGTGTTCTTGAACTTCAAGATATCATTGCACCATCTGCTCTTAAAGTAAGTCCGCGAGCGTTAAACTTAGGTGATAAGCTGGTACGAACATTCTTTGTAATCTCATATCCTCGTTTTCTTTCTGAAAGCTGGTTTGCACCGATTATCAACCTGGATAAAATCTTCGATATTTCCGTATTTGTACATCCAATTGATACTGCTTCAGTTCTTAGAACATTCCAAAAGAAAGTAGCTGAGGTACAAAGTCAGATACACCTCCGAGAGGAGAAAGGGTTGGTTCGAGACCCTGTTCTAGATACCGCATATCAAGACCTTGAAGCACTTCGAGATAACTTACAACAAGCTCAGGAGAAGATTTTTGACGTTGGTCTATATATCTCAATATATGGAGAGAATGAAAGTGATTTGGACAAAATAGAGTCTGAAGTAAAATCAATCCTTGAAGCGAGCCTTGTATACCTAAAACCTGCACTTTTCCAGCAAGAACAAGGATATAAAAGTGTACTTCCAATCGCCGATGACCAACTCAACATCCATTCAAAGCTTAATTCTGCACCACTCTCAAGTATTTTCCCATTCATCTCTTTCGACCTCACATCGGACAAAGGAATTTTGTATGGTATCAACCGACACAACTCGAGTTTGGTACTTTTTGATCGATTTTCACTTGAAAACTATAACTCAATCACTTTCGCAAAATCAGGTTCTGGTAAGTCATACATGACTAAATTGGAGATTCTACGATCAATGATGTTTGATACAGACGTAATCGTACTTGACCCTGAAAAAGAGTATGAATACCTTGCAGAAGCAACAGGTGGGCGTTTCTTCAACATTTCCCTTACTTCAGAACACCATATTAATCCGTTTGATTTACCAGCCCCAAGAGAGGATGAATCAACAGCGGACGTACTACGTTCAAACATTGTAAACCTTGTAGGTCTTTTCCGAATCATGCTTGGGGGCTTGAGCCCTGAGGAAGATGCAGTAATCGACCGAGCAATTACTGAAACATACGCATTGAAAGATATTACCTCTGATTCAGACTTTACTACGGTTGAACCACCGCTCATGTCTGACTTTGAGTTGGTACTTGCAGGTATGGAAGGAGGTGAGTCTTTAGTACAGCGACTTACAAAATATACAAAAGGTACATGGTCAGGGTTCATTAACCGGCCATCAAACGTAGATATTAACAAGAAATTTGTAGTGTTCTCACTTCGAGACATGGAAGATGAATTGAAACCGGTAGCCATGTATATTGTTATGCACTATGTATGGAACCAGATTCGAAAAGAGCTTAAGAAACGACTTCTAATCATCGATGAAGCCTGGTTCATGATGAAATCAGACGACACAGCCTCATTCCTTCTTGGCCTTGCAAAACGAGGACGAAAATACTATTTAGGCCTAGCTACAATTACACAAGACGTGGAAGACTTCCTTAAGTCACCATACGGTCTTCCAATTATTACCAACTCATCGATTCAGGTACTTCTTAAACAGTCACCATCATCAATTGATATTGTACAGAAAACATTTAACCTTACCGATGAAGAGAAATACCTATTGCTTGAATCAGATGTAGGGGAGGGTATCTTCTTTGCCGGACTAAAACACGTTGCGATTAAAGTAATCTCCTCATACACAGAAGACCAAATCATTACATCTTCACCATCACAGATTCTAAACATGAAGAGAGCACGGGCAGATCTTGCTGCTAAAGGTCTTGTCGGACAAGAAAATATTGGTGTTTTAAATACAGATGCTCTTGAAGCACTTGGAAACACAGCTCAAAATACCGATATAACGAATACTGGGGTATAATAGTTTGGTATGGACGAAGAAACAAAAGTAAATAGGCAAAATGTTTTAAAAGAAGCTGCTGGTGATTCATCTAAGGGAAAAGGTCCTAATCCGGATTTCAGAGCTGTTAATATTGCAAAAAACAGTATACCTGGGAGTGGGGGTAGCAAACCAGATTTTGGATTTGTTAAGGGTATAGGTGTCGTTTTTGATGTATCAGGTGGACTAATTGGTCTTATACCAGCAGTCGGGTGGGCTCTGAATGCATTTTTAATCTTCCCAGCAGGACTTATCACTATGTACCTTATGACAAACTCAAGAGGGGTGAGTGGTTCTGTATTTATATCTGCTTTTAAACACATCTATGTCGAACCTATACCATACCTTAATATTATACCCACCTTTACTGCAGCGGCATATAAACTATCAGGGGAGAGTTTGATTGGATCTTTTTTTAATTTAATACAAGGAAAATAATTCTGATATAATATACATCATGAACGTACGTCCATTGCTAAAAATATTTACGTACATATTAGTGTTAAGTGCACTATCTTTCTTTACATTGAATACAACACTTGCGCAAGAAATACCTACTCCTAACTACTCGTCAGAAACTCCATCAATAAACCAAAGCGACTTACTCCTATCAGAGAAAATACCTGGTATCCAAGAGCAGGTTGATGTAAAGATAACACCTGAAAATCCAAAACCAGGAGAAGAAACAACAATTGAGATAGATATATATGGTGGTGACATAAATGGTATGCCAATAATTTGGAAGGTGAACGGAGTTGAAAAAAGCAGAGGTGTTGGATTGAGACGCTTTAAGTTTACGAATGGAAACACAGGAAGTGTTACAAAGGTAGATGTCTCAATTATCCCAAAAAGTGGTAATGCAATTGAGCAATCGTTTTCTTTTGCCCCTATTGATGTAGATATCTTATGGCAAGCGAAGACATATACACCACCATTTTACAAAGGAAAAGCTTTGTATACACCAGAATCTGAAGTAGAAATTACATCAATACCAAATGCATTTAGTGATGGAAAAAAAATTAACCCTGGAGACATGGTGTATAAATGGAAACTCAACTACGAGCTCGATGACAGTGTGTCAGGATTTAACAAAAACACCTACTACTTCAAAGGACCTATCATTCTTCGAGAGAATTTTATACAAAACAGTGTATATTCAGCAGCAAATCCAGAGATTCAAGGATCAAACAAATTATCTCTAAACCACGTTAATCCACAAGTATTACTATACGAAGAAAATCCTTCTTTAGGTGTGTTATTTAATAAAGCAATAGCTGGTGAATACACACTTGATAAACCGGAAGTTAAAATATCTGCTTACCCACTTTTTTATAGCACACCCCATGAAAGCCAAAAAGTTTCTTATGTGTGGGACTTAGACGGTAACAAAATAGAGATTCCCTCATATCAAAACTCTGTTATTTTTAGAAGAAAAAATTCAATCAAAGGATCGGCCTCAATTAAGGTTCTAATAACAAACCCTAAGCATATATTACAGAGATCTGCCTCAATTATAAATTTACTTTATGAAAAATAGTTTTATAGTATTATTAACATTATTTCTGATTTCATCTTCTTTTGTGTTTGCTGAGGTCGAAAGTGTTGTTAATCTTAATACAAACTCCCCATTCTCAGGTGAAACAAACTCAGGTGTATACAAAATGCTTGCCCCAATAAGCTTCGTGGGAGATGGGCAAGGTAATCTAAATATTGGAAAAGATGGTCTTGGTTCATATCTAAACGGATTGTTCCGTATGGGTATCATTGTTGCAACAGCTTTAGCAATCATCATGATTACCATTGGTGGTCTTAAATATGCATCTACAGATGCAATTAATGGTAAAAGTGAGGGGAAAGAAATGATTCAACAAGCACTTCTTGGTCTTGTTCTTGCATTAATGTCTGTTGTATTACTACAACAAATTAACCCTGATTTGTTAAAAAGTGACTTAAATATTAAAAATGTAGATGCAAGAAATTCAAGGATTGATACAGTGAATGTATTACTCGAAAATGATGGAGGGGATGACAGGCACAATACCAGAAGCACAACAATTACAGCGGCCGATGGAAGAGAAACAAACCCTAATGATCCAGCATACAGCTTAGGCGATATGGATACTGATAATCCATACAATGAGGGTCCGGTACAGGGTGTAATGTCAAAAAAAGGAAGAGCGACAAATTTTGGATACAACGACAAAGAGGATAACGGGATGGGAGCACCAGTACTAAACCCAACACTTGAATACGGGCCAGTAAGACAAAGAAACGGCACTTACAGAAATGAACCTTTGGGTATAATTACCAATGATCCAAATGTACGTGGAGTAGCATTACCATTAAGTGTTGTACGATCTGCCTTGGGTATAACAGGGAACTCTCGAGATGCATATGCTCCTGCACGAAGGGCAGGTGTACTTGTAAGTAACGGTAAAGGTAAACAAGTTGTGGTACCAATTGTAGACTTTGGTCCTGGAGCCGGACCACAAAGTAGAGGCGTTGTAATTGATGAGACATATGCAGTTAATCGATATTTCGGAGGAGACGGACCACGTCAATACACAATTATTCCAAATTATTATCCAGACAGATAATTCTTCTATGTTATAATTCAGAGTAATGAGTAGAAAGGCAACTTTTCTTGTAATTCTAATTGTAATATCACTTTTTGTAGGTGGATTAACTGGTTTTTATTTCTATTCAAAAAACAAAAACCCAGAACCATCAATCCTTGGAAGAAACACATCAAACAGAACATTTGGTGGATATAATCCTGATGATGCAAACATAAGTGATAACAGGAACAATGACCCTTTGATAGTACCTGAAACACCAGGAGAAAAAGAGAAAGTTAAAAAACTAAGGAAAATAAGTAGTGAGCCGGTTGCAGGTGCTGATTTTATTTCCATCCCCTTATATGCAACAAGTACAACAAATATTGAACCAGAGGATACCTCAAGGACAAATGGCCGTATCATCCGACCAACCCAACCAAAACTTGTAGGTTACTTGGATACAATCAGGTTCATGGAAAGAGCCACAGGGCACATATATGAAACATCAACAAGCTCACTTGAGAAAACAAGAATCTCAAACACCACAATACCTAAAATATATGAGGCTCTTTTTACCGAAAACGGAAAATCATTGATTCTTAGAGACCTTGTTGGTGGTACTGATATTATCAGGACAAGATATGCAATTTCAGCCCTAGCCACAACAACAGATAGCGAACAATCACTGGTACTCACCGATCTTACACCTGGAATTACTCAAATAACTGTCTCACCAACAAAAGATAGGACATTCTCAATTCTCAGTGAGGGTGTTACAGGATTCTTGTCAAAAATAGATGGTGGCTCCAAACAAACACTTCTTGATATACCATTTAGAGAGTGGCTAGTTTCATGGCCAGAAGCAAAGACAATTGTCGTAAATACAAAACCATCAGGCTTCTATCCCGGTTTCGCATATGCAATTAATCCTGACAATCGATCATTTACAAGAATAATAGGTGGCATAAACGGCCTAACAACACTCATGTCACCAGACACTACTAAGGTGCTATACAGTGAGAGTTCATCAGGATCATTTAGAATGGGTGTACTTGATAGAAAAACAAATGAGAGAAGAGATATTACACTGAGAACATTCCCAGAAAAATGTGTGTGGGCAAACACCGAGAAAGATGTCGTGTATTGTGCTGTCCCAGAAGATGTAGCCTTTAATACATACCCAGATGTGTGGTATCAGGGGAGAATAGGATTTTCAGATAGTATCTGGAAGATAAACATTACATCAGGAGAAACAAGATTGCTGTCAAAAATTCAAGATGAGGCTGGTGAGATTGTGGATGTACAGTCAATTAGTATAAATAAAAACGATGATTACTTGTTATTTACAAACAAAAATAACTTACAACTATGGGGCTTAATGCTCAAAGAACCAGCAAGAGAAGTGTTTGATCCACTCAAAGACAGACCAGCGACTACCACAGATGAACAAATATGAAAACCCTGATTATCTCAGGGTTTTTATATACATCTTCCTACTTTACTTCAAACTTACTTTTAACAGTTTTACGTATATATAACTCCTGAGCAATCATAAATATACTTCCAGTAATCCAGTATAAAGCTACAGCACCTGATACATTCAAACATACAATAAACATAAATATAGGCATAACATATCTCATTTGTACATTCATGCTTCTTTGAAAATCTTCACCAAAGCTCGGGTTTTTACTTGCATTCACATCTTTCTTCTCCAGTGCAGGTACAGAAAGCCTTATTTGAACAAATTGGGCAAGACCTGTTAAAACACCAAGAATAAGACTCACCTTAGTAATATCAACCAAACCAAGGAAGTTTGTATTAACAACATAAGGAACGTTAATAAAAGAATAAAGTATTTCAGTATTAATTACTGGGAGACCACCTCGAAGAAACACAAAGGCTAGGGCTAAAATGATTGGTAACTGGATAAGAATAAGAAAAAAGCTCGCAAAAGGATTCAGGTTATTCTCTTTATAGAATTCTAAGGTCTTAAGAGCCAACTGTTCTCTATTTCCTTCATATTTTTCTCTAAGCTTCTTCATCTCAGGCTCAAGTTTCTTCATTAAGAGCTGTGTTTTTGTTGCTTGCTTAGAAAGAGGGAAGAGTACGAGCTTAACAATACAAGTAAGTACTATTGTCGCTATACCAACATCACCACCAGGTATAACATCTATAAGAAAAACTAACGCGTTATATAAAGGGTTGTAGAAAAGTGTACTAAACATTGTATTTTAAGTTACTTAGGTACTACAGAATACCATTTTTTGTTAAAAAAAGCTCTGTTTCCTCCTTTGATTCCTTAAATGTCTTGTCCAAGAGTCCTTTATACACCGTAAATACATATAAATAACCCTTAGGGAGTTTATATACAGATCCAAGACATGCACTAATACAAGACTTTAACCTTCTTTTTGCCTTGTTTCTCATTACCGCGGTAGGGAATTGTTTCTTAGGAGCCAAAATAGCCACGTGTTTACCTATTCCATCTTTATTTTGAGCCATTTTCAACAAAAAAGAGCCTGATTTAAAAGCTCTTCCTTGTGTAATTACCGTAATTACTTCTTTATTATTCATGAAAATAGTACAAAATGGCCTAAAATAAGACTATTTTGATGCTGAGAGTTTAGCTCGACCTTTTCGTCGTCGTGCCTGGAGAACTCTTCGCCCACCATGTGTTTTAGATCGAGAAAGAAATCCGTGTGTTTTTGCTCTCTTTTTCTTTTTAGGATTATATGTTTGTGACATGTGGGTGATATTAACTCAATATGCACTTTTTTTCAAGCCCATAACAAAATTAAATACATCTGTAACTTATATAAAAATTTTTATGTGTTGTATTTTATTTTTCATAGTATCAACATATTTTTTTCATAACATCAAGTTCTCTTCTCAACACCTCAGTATATAATTATCCACAACTATGGATAGCAAAACTTTATGGGATACAGTTCTAATAAAGATCGAACTTGAAGTTTCAAAAGCTACCTATTCTGCTTGGTTTAAAGATACTTATATATACAAGATAGATTCAGGAACAGTATATCTTGCAGTTCCTAACACATTTGTTAGAGAGTGGTTACAAAACAAATTTCACAAAACAATTCTTCATAATCTACGAAATGCACTAGAGGGAGTACGAGCAGTAGAATATATAATTGCTCAACCAAACAAAAAGAAGGAAGACTTTAACACTGAGGTTCCAACACCAAACAAAGAGTTACCACTTAATAATTACTGTATCAATCCAGAAGACAACCTAAATCCAAGATACACCTTTGAAACCTTTGTTGTAGGCCCTTTTAATGAGCTTGCGTATGCTGGCGCACAAGCAATTATTAAAAAACCTGTTGCATATAATCCTTTGTTTTTCTATGGAAACACCGGACTAGGGAAGACTCACTTGATGCAGGCTGTTGG
>VEQN01000015.1 GCA_018883165.1 Candidatus Tayloriibacteriota bacterium | reverse complement strand
ATGTACAGGATCGTATACTTCGCCATGAGAACAGTTCAGTTGCATGAGTCCGTATGAACCCATACACCCAGCCCAAGACATATGATTGTCTGTATGGTTTGCAGCATACTGATTACCACCTGATTCTTTCATACAAATCTGATAAGCAATATCAGCAGGCCAATCATAGTTGTAGGCTAGTGAGCAATCTCCAGTAGGTATTACAGTTTCTTGTGCATCCTCGCTGTAATGCTCAATAATAGGTGTAGATACTGGATTTGGCTCAACTAACGCTACAGGGGCTTCTACGTGCGCCACAGACTGTGTTTCAGCAGTATGTTCTGCTAACACTATATCGTTTTGAGTTTGTAGTTTTGTATCTTTTTCAAGCTCAGTATACTGGGTATCGATAGGTACAAGTCGAACTACTTGATTCTTCAACTGACCAGTAAGTGAGCCAAATAGGCTATTAAAACCCGCTTGAATTATATTACTAAGAAGCTGACCAGCTGAGCACCCTATGAGGTTGAATGCAACTTCGGATTGACCATCGACATCAGATTTTCTTGCGCCTGACATATATCCTTCCACTTGAGCATCTCTTGCCGGAATGGTTGTTGCTGATCCTTGAATTTGCTGTGTACCACCTGTTGTGGTGTTTGTATTCCCTGTTCCTTGTGCAAAAGCAACACTGTTTGCTGAGAATATGGCAATTAACACCATAAAACACACTACTTTTGAGAATATGTTGTTTTGATTATTGAGCCACATTTGGTTTTGTTGTACTACCTGTAGAAGTAGCCACTGCTTGTTCTACGGATGAACGGAACTCACTTGTTGTTGGTTGATTCCATATTGATCCGTACTCTGAACTACCAAACAGTATACCATTCTGTTGGAAAAAATCTGATATTTTTATAAACATATTATACTGTTTTGGTACAGATTCTTGAATCATCCGAAGACCGAGGAGGGCTTTAACTGGGTCATTTGACTGAGCGTCTATAAGAGCGAGGGAGTCACTCATAATCCCAAAAGAATTCATGAGTTCAATATGTTCTGAGGCTATTTGACTTGGAACAACCATTTTACCCATATTTTTAATGATTTCCTCGTATATTGGGCGTAAATCACTCACCCTTGCACTATATAATTCTGGGTTTCTTTGTGTTTTTGCCACAGTTTCAAGATATTCTTTTGCAAATTGATTGCCATAAGCTTTAATTTCATCATTATTCTTTGGGGCAAATATCTTTATGCTTGAGAGATTGAATCTTGGTTGTGGGATGAAATCAGTTTTTATGTTTGCAAGTGCATCACGAGAAAGATCTTCATCTGAGAGTTTTCCACCTGATTGCTCATATTTAAGATATGCAGCAAAGACGTCTTTGGCAAATCGATCACTGACAGTATCTTTTGGATCCGGTGCAAATGGGTTTGTTGAACTTGCTAAATCTCGTAGTTCTTCCTCCTTTACCTGTTCGAGTACTTCAAGTACACGTTTGTCAGCAAGGGTTGATTCCTCTGTCTCCCCTGCGACTGCGGTAATTGATGTATTCTCTACTGCAACAGCTGTACTTTTTGTAGAAGCGAGTTTGTATGAAAGAGAGATGAGTAGGATTGAACCACAAACAGCTCCTAGAATGAGAACTTTTTTATGAGGAAGTTCGATAGACATGCAAATAGTATATCAAAAAGTTTAATGGATTACTTTATTTGTAATCTGTTTATACACATCTGTGGATATGTCCTCGGGCCTAACGTCTTTTGAAAGACTAAATTCCGCAAACACTGTTTCCCATGCTGTACTTGATATACCTAAAATACCCGCAAGGTTTTTTGAAGCCTTCTTTCGTTTGTGAGCAAATGCAGCTTTAACTATTTCAAAATACGTCTTCTCGAATTCATTTGATGGTACTTTTTGTATATTCTGTATACGTAGTATCGCAGAATCAACATTTGGTGCAGGGACAAAAGCACCTTTTGGAACTACACTAATTCTTTTTACATCGCCGTAAAGTGTTATTGATGCCCTGAGCAGATTATTTTTTTCTGTATCTACGATACGGTCAGCTACCTCTTTTTGTACAAGAAGTACAACAGTGTCTGGTAGTGTTTGCATTGAAAAAATATTTCGAATGATTAACCCAGTTATATAGTACGGAATGTTCGCAATTATTTTGAATGGCTTATCAATATTTACTTCATTCTTTGTGAACAAATCTATGATATCGGCATGTACAAGTGAAAAATCACCACGCTGTATTGGTTCAGTAAACTTCTGCTCAAGTATGGGGATGAGTCTGTCGTCCTTCTCTACAGCCATCAGTCTCTTCGGTTTTTTATCAAGTATTCGTGCTGTTAATACACCTTCTCCTGGGCCGATTTCAAGGACAGTATCCGTTGATCGGATATCACTCGCCTCAATTATTTCATTGAGAGCTTTCTCTGATTTTAAAAAGTTTTGACCTAGTGATTTCTTTTGAAACATTGCTGTTACTATACCTCGTTTTCCAAACGCAGCAACTGTGCCTAAAAATCAATGAATATTGATTTTATACCTGTGACCACCTCTGGTTCATCACGTTCAACAAGATCATCATCTAAATCCGCAATGAATTCAGATGGTACTGTGACGTTCTTGCTTCCGAAAATTGTTCTTACATTTGCATGTGAAAGGTATAGTTGTTTTCGTGCACGTGTTAGGGCAACGTAGAATAATCGACGCTCTTCCTCTGACTGTTCTGGAGTAACATGTTCATTCACTGATCTTGCGTGTGGAAATAGGTCTTGTTCAAGGCCGGTTATGAACACATGATCAAACTCAAGGCCTTTTGAAGCATGTACGGTCATCAATTTTACACTGTGTTCTGGAGCTTCTTTCTCACGAACCTTTTTGTCTAAATCATCCTGATCGCTTGCAAGCGATGCTTCCTCAAGTAGTTTGTCTACACCAGTAGGTAGTGGAAAATCTTCAGTATCAAACTTGGTTGCAAGAGTCACTAGTTCTTGTACGTTTTCAAGTCGTTCTGTATCGTTATCCTCCTTGTAACTTCTTTCAAGGCCTGAGATTTGAAGTACGTATTTTATGACCTCAGAAGGTTTTGTGTTCTCGGTTTTCTTTTTAATTTCAACTAATATCTGTCTAAAAGATTGTACTTTCATAAGAGTTGCACTCGGAAGATCTCGTTCCTTGCCTTCAAGTATCTTAAGCACTGTTGTCTTTCCAATACCTCTCGTTGGTGTGTTTATGATTCTCTTAATATCAGACATTGAGTCAGGGTTTAATGCTGCTCGAATGTATGACAATACATCCTTAATTTCTCTTCGTTCAAAGAATTTTGTACCAAGAAGTGTATATGGAATATTCTTTCGTAGAAATGCTTCTTCTAGTGCTCTTGATTGGAAGTTTGCTCTGAAAAGAACTGAGATTTCATCAGGGTTTACTTTATCTTCCTGAACAAGATCTCTCACGGTGTTTGCAACAAAGTTTGCTTCATCACCTTCGTCGTACGCTGTGTATACTTTTATCTTCGAACCTTCTTCATTTTTGGTAAATAGGTTTTTCTTCTTTCTGTAAATGTTCTTTTCAATTATTTTATTAGCAGCAGTAAGAATTGTTTGCGTTGAGCGGTAGTTTTGTTCCAAAAGGATTGTTGTTGCGTTTGGATAGTCTTCTTCGAACTTGAGAATATTCTTGATATCAGCACCTCTCCAGCCATATATGGATTGATCAGCGTCTCCAACAACAGCAATGTTACCTCTCTTCCCTACAATGAGTTGTACTAATCTGTACTGCACCTGGTTTGTATCTTGATATTCATCAACGTGTACGTGAGTCCACTTTTGCTGATAGTACTCTCGTATTGATTGATTCACTGAAAGTAATTGTGTTGCTTTGAACAAGAGATCGTCAAAATCGAGCGCTTTCTCTTTGGAAAGGGCTGCATCATATTTTCTCCACACTTCAGCTGCAATCGATCCGATATATTCATCAGCATTTTTCGCTTCAAACTCTTCTTGAGAAACAAAGTTACCTTTTTCTCTCGATATGATTGAGATTATCTTTGATGGTTCGATTTTCTTAGGATCATGACCAAGTTCAACCAGTGCATCTTTTATGACCTGCTTTGAATCGCTTCTGTCAAAAATGACAAAGTTTTTGGATACTCCGATATGTTGCCCTGATTCTTTTAATATATGTACGGCAAGTGAGTGAAAGGTGGAAACAAATGGTTTTGATACACTCTTGAATCTAGCAAAGTCTGGTCCAAATGAAGAAAGTGGTAGGTTGAGGCTCTGGTCCGATTGAAGAAGGTTCATGACACGTTCCCGCATCTCTTTTGCAGCTTTGTTTGTGAATGTTATTGCGAGTATTTTCTCAGGGTCTACACCTGTTTTTATGAGGTGTAATATTCTGTATGTCACTGTTTTTGTCTTGCCAGCTCCTGCTCCAGCAAGAATGAGAAGCGGCCCCTCAGTATGAGTTGCCGCTTCTAGTTGTTCAGTATTTAGTCCTTTTAGATATTCCATTCCTCTATATTAATCCATATCGTCGATTTCCTGAAGTTTTTGTCTAATTACATTCTTTTCAATTTCGTCACCCTCCTTCTTTTCTTCACTCATGAGCTCTGAAAGGCTTCGCATACCTGACTCCAATGATTCCAGATATGCTTTATCGACTTCGTTTTTGATTGCGAGATATGCCATCAATGACTCTGTATATATCTTCCCTTTCTCTGCAGAGGTGAGTTTTTGTGACAATGCCTTATCTATCGCCTTCTCTATTTCCTTGATACTTTGTGGTTTTTGATCTTGAGAGCTCATGTGTTTTAGAGTGTTCTGTTTTTAATTTTGCTAATTATTCTAGCGAGAATCATTCTTTTGGGTGCATCTTCTCTTGACTTCATCTTTGTTATCTTCTCTTCAAGAATTTGCCGAATTATTATAAGTGATTCGTCCCCTTGCACTGCATCTTCGTGCGCCTTTTCTACACGAGAGGTATTTCTTGTCTTTATTTTACCATCTTTGTCCGTAAACTGTTCTTTGGCAAGTACAATTTGTGGGGGGCGCAATATCCAGTGCTTGATGATTGTCTCTAGGTCACTTATTGTTGTCTCACCTAATTTTTTCTCAGATTCTTGTATGGCATCATTAATCCTTTTTTCTAATCCAGCTTTTACTCTTTCTTTTATACTTGCTTCTGTATCAAACATCTGAGAATAGTTGAGGTATCTCAGTTGAGTACCTTCATCAATATCTTCAATTGAGTCGTCGGATTCGTTCCAATTTCTAGCCTCCTCTTTCTTTTGTAGATGTCTAATTGCAGCAAGTTTTCTTTCAGCAGCAATGTGTCTTTCTGTTTCAACCCGTTTCTTCTCTGCATCGATTCGTGCTTGGAAGTTAGCAGCAGATTCCTTGTCCCCTCTTTGAAGTTTTTGTTCCTGTATGTCTTCTTCGCCAAACAGTTGTTCCTTAACATATCCTGAGATGAGCTCTTTTTTTTGATCGATAGCGGCAATTCCATAGAAGATACCTTGCCTTGCTTTACTGTATGTTTGCAAGAGTTGCTTTCTCTGTTCTTCTGCCCCATGAACCTTCTCTCTCACTGATTGAATACGTGCTCGACTTGCTTGGAGATCAGCCCCCATCTTCTCCGCCACCTGTCTTATTAGAGCATTTGGATTCATTACTCTTTTTGCGAGAGAGGTATCTTTTTCGATGAGTCCTTGCTGTGCTAGTTCACTTACATAGTCTAAGCGATCAAGGTACCCTTTGGGTTTACTTTCGATGGCACTCTCTGTTTTTTTACTGAGTGTTTTGAGGTTCTCAAGCGAGCTGTACAGACGTGTTCTTATACCTGTTACTATATTTCTCCTATCCGTCATCTTTTTCTCGATGTCAGGATATGTATCGTGGGGTTCTGTTATGGTGCTTAGCAATGCTTGGCTTTCTTCTGGGGTAACAATCGGATCTGATGATGAGGTTTCGAGCTCGACATGATCAGCTTCCCATCCTGAGTTGTGTGTTCTACCAAGTTTTCGATCCACTTTATTCATTGCGTCAATCGCCAAGAACAGACCCTCTGTGGTAAGACCTTCTTGATACAGGATGTCTGAGGATGCCTTGAATCGCTCTAGGCTATTTTCTGAAATCGAAAGTGATTTATGGAGTTCTCTTAATCCGCTTTCTAGTATTTCTGCACGAATCTTCCCCTTTTGAGATGGTACTTTTTGGAGTATTTTTTGTCTTAACGTTAAGGATACTATCTTCGAATCTTTGAGTTGTTGGGCCATATCTTCTTTGTCTAGGCCACTACTTTCTTTGAGTATCCGTAGTTCCTCTTCTTTGTTCTGCTGGTGTTGTTCAGCACTTATTAATCCTTCTTCCCCACCAAACATTGCGTATGCTGAGGATACATCATTTTCTACCTCAGTGATCCTTTTTGGTATCTCAATGGCACTTGAGACTTGTTCTCTAATTCGATCAAGTGCCTGATGATCTTTGATGGCACACTCTAGAATGTAATCATCAATGTTTGAAAATACATTAGATGGAAGGTTAAGTCGATCTCCGAAGTCTTTCTTGATCTCTGAATTAAATATTGCCTTGATACCTTCACTTACTTCTCTTGCTTGCACATATTTCTCATACACTGATTTTACATATTCCACACCCTCTTGTTCAACAGCTCTCATTGATGCATCATCACCAAATCTCTCATCTCTAAGTGCAAGGAATTGAGCAAATCCTGGTTCGTTCAAAGCTTGGTCTATAGATTTAAATTCTTTGCTTAAAATATTTCCTTTAGTAATGATTTTTCTATTTTTGTTTTTTTCTTCTCTTACTTTCTTTTCCTCTTCCTCCCTCTCTTTTTCTCTTACTGCTGCTTCCTCTTTACGAATACCTTCTAATTTTTTATGAGCATTTTTCAGCTTTTCGTTTGAGATCCTTACCACTGCCTCTCTTATTCCGTATGAACTTGGGTAAGCATCAATGGATGATTGTTGTAACAGTACTTCGAAATTCTCGATACCACTTTTAGCTATTTCAATATATTCCTCATCTGTTTTAGCTGTGAGGAGTTCAATATTGTTTATTAGTAGGATCTTGTCCATACCTCCAATTCTCTTGTGTGAAATGTTGTCTATCACATCCTTGATATCACTAAATGTTTTTGCCTCTTTACATGCATTAATGCTAGATTCCTTGGTTTGCAACAGTTTATCTAGCATTACTTTGTATCTGTTCTGTAATTTGCGCATTTCTTCCAGTACGTTCTTTCTTCTCGTATCAAAACTTTCACCTTTGTTGTCTATATCATGGATACTGTTTTCTTTATCATCTAGATATGCAATTTTAAAATCAATATTCTCATCTTCCAATTTAGAAATGATAAGTTCTAGATCAGCGTTTTCTTTCTCTAGCTCACCAATTGCTTTGTCGCCTTTCGCTCCAATTCTATTAAGAATTTCTATATCGCTTAAATTTGTGAATTCAACAGCTTTGTTTATGAGATGATTCAGGTCACGATTATCTTTTTTCTTCTCTTTTACTGCATCATTAAGACCACCTATTACTTTAAGGTATTCCTGCATTTCGGCCTTTATTCCTGCTGTTGTTTGATCTTTATCTTTAAGTACCGAAAGTATATCGTTTATGGCTAAAATTACTGATTTAGGACGAATGTTTACACCATTAGGTTGAGCTTTATACTCTTCCATTATGTTCCGTACATCTTCAATTTTTTCTTTTACAATCTGGTCGTTCGTTTTTTGTATCCGTAACTCAAGTTTCTCAACACGCTCGGTAATTTGTACAAGTTCTTTATCTTCGAGTGGTTGATTTGTGAAGTTATCAACAATCTTTGCTGCTTCTACAGTTTTCTTCAACTTCTTCAACTTATTTTTAAGTCCATTTAATGTAGCTATCTGGATATCAGATGCATATAACGCAGAGTTTACTTCACTTAACAGGATTGCGACCTCATCACTTCGAAGCTGTTTGATAGTCTCTGATTGAACCTTAGTTTTGTTTTCAGGCTTTTGCGACGGTTTATCTAAAGTATTATCTTTTAAATCTGGCTTCTCCTCCCCTTTCTTTTTCTCAGTATTTTTTTCTTTCTGTAACTCTATCTTCGGTAAGTCTTTTGTAATATTTTGGTACTCGGATTTTAACTCAGAAAATTGTGATGATAGTTCGTCTTTTTCCCCTCCATCATCAAATCTTTTTATGTGTGAATCAAATTCTCGAATATCATTAAGGATTGAAATCCTCAGGCTTTCTTTAATAGGCTTCTTTTCTTTAATTATTGAAGCGAGCTGTGTTTTTATCCTGTATTCTAGATCTATCAATATTCTTTTCGCATAGTTTGTCTTATACAATCTATCTAAGTCGTCTAGCTCTTTTTCGTACCCTATCCTCTCTGCCTCTGTCAGTTTGTTGTCTTTTTTTGCAAGTAGATTTTCAATTTCATGTATGTCCTCATCAATGAGCTTTGGGAGTTCTTTACGAGTCCAAATTGCACCTTCTTTATTTTTGCCTACAAGTTCTTCCTTTATTCCTACTCTGAGTCGTTTCAATATTTCAGATAGGGTCCTTTTTTCGTTGCTCTCGGCACTTTCGGGAGCATCTGCTGCTTGGGCTTCCGGATTGATGGATAGTTCCCTGCCAGCTTCATTTTCAGTAAGTTGCTCAAAAGATTGAGCGGCCTTCATTCTTTCCTTCCCTTTGTTTGTATCAGCGTGCCCCTTTTCTTCGAATGATCGCATCATTGCCTTAAGCCGTTTTTTTCTTGAACCTTTCCCAGATTCACCCGAACTATCCCCTTTTTCTTCGTGTCTTAGTGATTCGTTCATTTGTATATAAAATTTAGAAAATACCCAATTATTATACATCCACTTTTGATATACATGAAACAATATGGTGTATTAATTGACGCGTTGACAAATGAACCTCTTTCTTCTACGCTTATATACATAGCGGTAATTCAGAAATCCAATATGGCAATCTTACCTATATATTAAGCCATAATTCAGAAGTATAGAATCCAACTTAACTCAAAAAATATTCTAAATACCCCTCAGGACCCTAAAGATACAGCAAATGAGCATAATCTTTTGGTGAAATATTTGGCCTCACGATACGGTGTTTTTGTAAGTAAAAAGGCAGTCAAACCAATCATGTTGGCATTATTTACCGTCTTTATATTTGAGCTCGCACCTCGTCCGGTAAGTGCAGATATTGCATCTCTCCTATCATCTGTGTTTCAGAACAAGAATATTACTAAGGTTCAGGAGATCGAGCTTCAGGGTATTTCTGGTGCTAAGAACTTGCAGAATATGCCTATCTTATCAGCGAATTTGTCTCCAAAAGGTACAGCTTCTTCAACAAATGAGACTAAAACTTTAGCTTCTGTGTCTGAGGGCATGGCACTTACTAATGAAAATGCCGCTTTTTCTGATACCACTAGAGATGTAACAAGTGATCAGATTTCGCTATATACGGTCAGAAAAGGTGATCGGATAGAACAGATAGCTAAGATGTTTGGTGTAAACGTAAGTACTATTCTTTGGGCAAACGATCTGAAAAAGGGTACAGAGTTGAAACCTGATCAAGTGTTGGTCATCCTCCCTATATCAGGTGTGAAGTATATTGCAAAGAAAGGTGATTCTTTGGTGTCGATTGCTAAGGCATACAAATCGGATGTTGATGAAATCGCACGATTTAACAACCTGGATGACAATGCAGTTATTGCTGTGGGTGATGAGATTATCATTCCTGATGCAGAAGGTTCACTTGCTGAATCTATTGAGAAGAAGGAGTCAGAAAAGAAGGCCCTTGCAAAAAATACTGGAAAGACTTCGTCTCGTGTTGATACTTCAGGGTATTTCATGAGACCTATTGTTGGAGGTGTACGTTCACAAGGTCTCCATGGGCATAACGGAGTCGATCTCGCTAGTACATACGGGTCTCCAATATTGGCAGCAGCATCTGGAAAAGTTGTGGTATCAAAAGTTGGTGGATGGGGTGGAGGGTATGGAAATTACGTTGTAATACAGCACCCTAATGGTACACAAACTCTATACGCACACATGAGTGAGGTCTTAGTGCAAACTGGTGAAACAGTATCAAAGGGTCAGCAAATTGGAAAAATGGGAAGTACAGGTAGATCAACAGGTGTACACCTACACTTTGAGGTTCGAGGAGGAAAGAACCCTTTCTAAATTAATGCATATGTGCTTTACAGGTTCGTGCAGCTGGATTTGCTCTTAGTCTATCTTCTTCAATTGGTTCACCACTTACTTCACATATCCCATATGTTCCATGTGTTATTTTCTCGAGCGCATGTCGTACTTCGTGAAGTTGTGACTCTAGCACCCTGATTGTATCCTGTGCATTCTCGTAGTCTTCAAGAGACAAGGCTACATCTTCTCGATCTGCTGGATCAACAGCATTTTTATCAATTGGTTCCCATACCCCTTCCCTTATTTTCGATGTGACCCCAAGGTTGTTTAACTCATCAACTAAAGTCTGCTCTTCTTGTAGTAGTAATTGTTTGTATGTATCGAGATTTTGATTCATACATATATTTTAACAGAGTGGTATCGTACGGCAACTATCTTATGATCCTCCCTGTTGTCAATCTAAAGAGAATTTCCTTTAGTGATTTATCACTGGAGGCTATAACTAATGTATTTTTGTCTACAAATGTATACAACATCAATACACTACCCCGTTCATCAATGAGTGCTCGAGAGTCCTTATTTTGCAGTACTTTATCAACAAACATACGTTTACGTACCGCAGGTTCAGTCGTGCTGGCTGTTGTTGTTGCTGGCTGTGTCTGTGATGGGACGATGAGTCTTTTTGTAATTATCATACCACCAATGTTTACATCCATTGAGTTTTCCCAATTAAGCATCCCAGCGAATGCATTATCATATGAATTTACTTTGAATATTAGATATGTATCGTATGGGCTACTGAATGAATATGTTCCCATTAAGAAATTTGAATCAAGTGCACGTACAAGAGAATCGCTTGCTCGTGCACCGATTAGTTCAAAAAAATCTTCAGTTGTAATTTTTTGTGTCTCAGCCCCTGCACCTTTTGTGAGTACAATTTCTTTCATTGCCCCAAGATCAAACTTCTCATCTTTAATACGAGTTACCAACCTTTCAATATCATTCGCGTCCCTATTGTTTGTGTCAATCACTGTTGAAAATTCTGTATATATGATTAGCTGTGAAGTGTTTGTCTGTCCTGGTGCTGAAGGTTGCTGAGCATCAGGTGATGTACCAAATGCTACAAAGAGTATGAATCCGATGACTACAACAATGGCTACACCGATGCTTGCCATATAGAAGACAGTATCGTTTTTCTTTGTCTCGAGTGTTGAATCAAAATTACCTCTAGTTTCTTGTCTCTTTTTCTCAGCGAGAGCTACCTTAATCATCGAAACATTATCATTCTTTATTGCATCTGCAATATCTGCTTGGAATGTTCTGATTGTCCGTGCATCTCCGTCATCTTTCTTTTCAATATTTAATGCATCGGTAATATGGACTACCGGTCTTGGTCTCTGTAGTTCAGATTCCTGCTCTTTTTGATTTGCTGTATATCTATCAGAGTTTGGAAACGAAAACTTTTGTTTTAAATTATCATCAACCATGTGTGAGGTTAATTATACCCCATCATTGTATTTTTCTTCAAAGAAATCAGAATTATCTGTGAATTGTTCAGACTCCCCTCTCGTTGGAAGTTTACCTCGTCTTTTCTGTGGCTGGTGTCTTCCACCAATGATGTATTTTCTTGGATCAAGGCACATATCGATGAAGTCGTCTGCGACTGCTCGTAGTTGTCCCGATGATGATTTGCCGAAAGAAATTACCTCAACCTGGCAACCCTCATTTGTTTTTAGATAGTCAACAAGTGGCGCGAAGTCCCCATCTCCTGATGCAATTATTATTGTATCTAGTTTTGGTGCAAGTTTAATTGCATCAACAGCAAGACCTACATCCCAATCTGCCTTCTTTGCACCACTGTTAAATATTTGAATGTTTTTTGTTTTTGTTTCGATACCTAATTTTCCAAGTGCCTCAAAGAAATTCTTTTCTTCCTCACTTTCTGTGGTGATTACGTATGCGACCGCTCGAATGAGTGCTCTGCCTGCTATGGCTTCCTTCATTATGGCGCCAAAGTTCACTTTTCCGTGATACAGGTTTTTGGCACTGTGATACAAGTTTTGAGTATCAATGAAAATTCCAACTCGTTGTTCTCTGTGTTTAATTACTGACATGTGTATTGTTTATATAAATAATAAGTAAGGTTTGTAATGTATCTAATATGAAAAAATAAACCTTACTATCACTACTTTACCAAGATATTGAAGCTAGGTAAACAAAAACACCCGCTCATTTAAGAAGCGGGTGTTTTTGTTAAAGATTCGAGACTTTGACTTTATGCACTTTTCTTCTTGAGTTCAAGTGTCTTAAGTACCTTGTCGTAAGATTTTACATCTTTCTTTGCGAGATACTTCATGTGCTTCTGTCGGTCAGCTACCAACTGGAGCAATCCTCGTCGTGAGTGATTGTCTTTCTGGTGCTTCTTGAGGTGCTTAGTTAATTCCTCAATTCTCTTACTCAAAATAGCGATTTGAACCGCTGCTGAGCCAGTATCATCCTTGTGGATAGCTACTTCTTTTATTGCTTTTTGCTTCTTTTGCTTTGTAAGCATGATGGCGAGATAGTAGCATACAACAACTCGTTATGCAAGGCCTTTCCTCTTTAATTTACTAAGTAAATGTGTCGGTATTACTGCGCAAATATGGTAATATACAAGGTATATATGGATCTTCAGCAGGCAAAAAGGCAGTTTCTAGAGTACGTAGAGATTGAAAAGGGTCGATCGTTAAAAACCGTTGAAAATTATGATCGATATTTGACTGCCTTTATATATTTCGTCTCAAAAGGAAAAGCTGCAAAGTATGAAGAATTAGACAATCTGGCTTCAAATAAGGATGGAATAGGAATTGGTGAGGACCCTACCAGCCTTACCGAAGACACCATTCGTGAATTTCGTCTTTGGCTCAATAGAAAGCCTAATTTTAATGCCAAAATATCGACTGGTCTCAAAAGAAAGACCCAGAACTACTACCTCATTGCCCTGAGGTCATTCCTGAAATACCTTACAAAACGTGGAATTAAGAGTGTGGCTGCAGATCAGATCGAGTTAGCGAAAGTGCCTGAAAGGTCACTAGACCTCATTACCCATGATGAGCTTGAACGGCTATTAAATAGTCCTAATTCTGAGAAAGATCTCAAGAAACGCTTAAGAGACAAGGCTTTTTTGGAACTCTTCTTCTCAACTGGGCTTCGAGTCTCTGAGCTTTGTTCCCTTCCAAGAGACCTTGATCTGACTAAAGATGAATTCTCAGTTAGGGGTAAGGGTGAGAAGGTCCGGGTGGTTTTTCTTACCGATACAGCAAAAGAAGCTCTAAAAATATACCTAGAAAAGATGGATAGTGTTACCTCTTATAAATTGTTTGATTTAACACCTCGTTCAATTGAGCGTCTAGTTAAATATTATGCCGTTAAAGCGGGTATCTCAAAGAAAGTGACACCTCACGTTATACGGCACAGTTTTGCAACAGATCTATTGGCAAACGGTGCCGATCTTAGATCTGTCCAAGCTTTACTTGGTCACTCGAACATTACAACCACTCAGATATATACTCACGTAACCGACAAGCATTTGAGGGATGTACACAAGGCGTTTCATAGTAGAAACAAGAAATAGCACAATATCTCGAAAAGGATATAATGTGTGTGATGAAAATAATATCTTGGAATGTAAATGGAGTTCGTGCGTGGCATAAAAAGGGTTCAATGGAATGGGTTCTTAGAGAAAAGCCTGATTTTATATGTCTTCAAGAAATGAAAGCTAGAGAAGAACAGTTGCCTTTGGATTTACGTGAAATTCCTGGATATAAGCTATACATGGATCATTCTAAGTTGAAGAAAGGGTATAGCGGTGTTGCAACATACGTAAGGGAGGGTTTTGCACCTTTACTGATTGATACTGAGCTTCATGTTGATAATCCAAGCGTATTAAAGTCTGTACTAAAAGAAGGAAATGGCTCACCTTCAAATGGTGTAGATCATGAAGGTAGATTTATAGCATTACATTTCAACGATTTTGTACTAATCAATTGCTACTTCCCCAACGGTGGTGGTGACAAAGAACGCTTGCATTACAAGCTTAATTTCTATAATTCCTTTCTGAATTACATAGTTGACTGTCGGGAACGTGGAAAGAGGGTTGTTTTCTGTGGTGATGTGAAT
>VEQN01000005.1 GCA_018883165.1 Candidatus Tayloriibacteriota bacterium | reverse complement strand
AAGGGGTAAAGCGATATCGGTAGATATGAGTAACCGAGCGTTTAGTATAAGTAAAAAGACAGATGGTCTTCAGTTGATAAAACCAACTAAGGGAACAAAAATTGAAATAGGGGAGATGATACGTGTTGAGTGGACATATGCGAGTACATCTAATACAAACCAACCAATCTTTATTGAATTGCTTAATAAGTCTGGAAAGGTGGTACAAAATATCTCAGCTTCAAGTACTAAGATTTCTGATACATCTATACAGACTAAGCTTAACTCAGAGATCGTACCTGGAAGCTATAAGATAAAAGCATATAGCACACCAAAGAACGGTGCCCGAATTGTATCTGAGTCAGATATGTTTGATGTTGTAGCT
Organism: Candidatus Tayloriibacteriota bacterium; assembly: GCA_018883165.1. Lineage (GTDB taxonomy): Bacteria > Patescibacteriota > Minisyncoccia > Phycocordibacterales > CAIZLB01 > VEQN01. The sequence goes on along the minus strand of VEQN01000005.1, from coordinate 52,510 downwards.
AAACCATCATTGGTTACTGTGACAGCTCCAGCAGCAAATGCAAAAGTGAGAATCGGTAATACATTAACGGCTAGATGGTCAGTTAAAACTTTACCCATGAATTTGCATGGATATGATGTGTATATAATTGATACGGTTACTAACAAGAAGCAGAGAATTGCATCAGTGAGTAAGATAAACTCCTCATATATATGGACACCTCCAATCAATGGTATTGTCGGATCAGGAGATGGTGCCATCTGGGGTATTGGTGATACTGATACAAAAAAGTATAAAATTGAGGTACATATGGTTGATGTGTCTGGTGTCTCAATCGGATCTGATCAGAGTGACAGTGCGTTTTCTATTGTCCGGTAGATATACACAAAAAAGATTCTTGCAATAAATAAGCAGACTCTTTTTTGTTATAATCAAATACATATGCATAAAGAACAGGGTTCAGGTTTCTTTGTTTTTGCTACTAAGCTACTTATAGCACTCTTTATCTTTGGACTATTTCCTGTCTTCTTAACTCTTGTAGTTCGAAACTACAACCATCGGGCAGAAGAAATAATCCAGACATCAACCGTCACTGATACTATGCAAAGTAAAGCAGTTGAAGATATTAAAGTGTTAACACAAGAAGATGCTGATGCGCTTCAAACAATTAATCAACATGTGCTTGGAGATTGGAAGAACCCATTAGATCCAGAGTACGTGCTTCGGTTTGAGACAGATAATTCGTTTGTGGAGTTTAGAAACGGTAAGACGGTAGGGTATGGTCTTTGGAGGGCCAGTGTGAAAAAGAATGATTTTGAATATGGGTCAGAACCAGTTGCGACAGATACGGTCTCATTCATTACTCCTTCTAATTCAAGCTCATACTACATTGTTAGAAATCAATATGAAGGAGGGAAGAAGGTTGATGTGTTGTTACACAAGGTAATTCTTCTAAATGATATGAAATTGACTGTGCTCCAAGCTGATGGGTCTATGATTCGTTTTGAACGGTAGTCTTTTTAGTCATATTCAAGTATTCTTGAATCGTCATATTCTCTGTAAATATCTTTTCTGCACTATCTTTTCCAATATATCTAAAGTGCCACGGTTCATATATATATCCAGTAATGTTCTCCTTACCTTTAGGATAGCTCATGATGAAGCCGTACTTATACGAGTTTTGCTGAAGCCATATACCTTCAGGTGTTTTACCAAACGCAGTGCTTGGACCTATGTACGAGAGACTTTTCCCCGATATGTCTACAGTTGATCCTAATTGATGTTCGGAGTGTCCAGCCTCAGCAAGACCTATTGCTTCATGTTCTTCTACCTCAATATTATTTTTAACACCCCATTCTTTTAGGAGTTTCTGAACCTCATACCTTCGATACCCTGAGAGTATGATAAGTTCATGACCTGCCTTCTTTGCAGCTTTCACCATCTCAGAAAGATGATCGGCTGGTTCTTTTGATAGGCAGACGATACCGGCAGTTCTGATATTTTTAGGTAAAACCATAAGTTCACCAGGGACATAGTCTATGGCAACAGCGGTTTTTCTATCTAGATTTTCAAAAAATTTCGGGGTTGTATTTTTGAAAGGGCATAAATCCATGAGGTATTTTGAGTTCATGACTTCTCTGGTTTTTGCACCAACCGTACCGGTCTCTGGGAGTGAATACATTTTTTGAAACTTTTTTACCGCATCTCTTGTCTTTGCTCCAAAATATCCAGATACGAATGTGTTTCTGAAATCAGGAATATATGCACTGAGTAGTCCTTGGAGTATGACTACTTCATTGCTTTTCATACCAGTCTTTAATGTTGAGCGGATACCTCCTGATGCCTGCCATAGTTTAATCATGGGTGCTTGAATGGTCAGTGTTGTTGTTGAGGTTTCTATTTCTTCAAATATCTTTAAGCCCGTGATTTCATCAAGTTTGGCCTCATTATTATTAGTTGATGTTGAGCTTGTGTTGGTGTTTATTTCAATGATCTTATCAACCATTTCCTCAATTCTTGTCTTTTCTCCCGGAGATATGAACATTTCAGATGCATGTGTTGGTGTCGGTAGTACTAGGAGAAGTAAGAGTGGCACGTATTTCATGACCAGAGTATATCAGAAAAAAACCAGTTTTTTGTAGTATACTGAAATCATATGATGATAGGTACAGTTTCAGATACGTTGGGAATTCTTGACGAGTGGTTGTTTAGGTTTCTGTCAGAATATCATACTCCTTTTGGAATTAAGTGTATGGTATATGTAAGTGACTTCTTCGATCCTGTGCACCTTGCAATGTATACGGTCGCATTGGTGCTTTTGTTGTGGCTGCAAAAGAAGGATACACACCTGCTACAGTTTTCATTTGCGATGCTCTCAGGAGCTTTTAGTATTTTTGTATTAAAGTATGGTTTTAAATTACCTAGACCAGAACATGCACTCATAACTGAGTCAGGGTACACCTTTGCAAGTGGACATGCAGGTATCTCAGTAATATTTTTTTTATTAATTGCACATGCATACAAAAGTCACATTCAGAACCGTTTTTTGAGATATCTTTTTGTCTCATTATGCGTAGGTCTAATTATATTAGTTGGTCTTAGTAGGGTGTACCTAGGAGTACATTACTTTACTGATGTAATTGCCGGATTTGCCGTTGGCGCAATTATATTTGCAATATCAGTTTTATTTTTTAAATAATTATGAATATCTTTGATTCCATTATATTAGGGGTTGTAGAGGGGATAACAGAATTCTTGCCTGTGTCATCAACTGGACACATGATTCTAACCAGCCATCTGTTGGATATCTCAAAGGACCCGTTTACTAAAAGTTTTGAAGTGATTATACAACTGGGTGCAATATTAGCCATTGTGTATTTGTACCGAAAAACAATCGTTAAAGATATACATTCAATGCTCAAGGTTCTTTTGGCATTTATACCAACAGCGATTATTGGATTTATGCTATATGGTCTTGTGAAGAGACTCCTGCTTGGTAACCCATGGGTTGTGGTTATTTCTTTGTTCGTTGGAGGACTAGCAATCATCTTGTTTGAGAAATACTACACCAAGGCTGATGAGGTGGGTGTAGTAGAGGGAAATATATTCAAACAAGTGTCGTACAAACAATCGGTAATTATTGGCCTTTGGCAGACCTTGGCAATGATACCTGGTGTTTCTCGATCCGCTGCTACTATTATTGGAGGAGAGACATTGCGGATTCCACGTAAGACAATCGTAGAGTTTTCTTTCTTGTTAGCCATTCCAACGATGCTTGCGGCAAGTGCGTTGGATATATACAAGCATCCGGAGATTATAAGTGAAGGTAATCTCACTCTACTGGCTACCGGGTTTATCACAGCGTTTCTTGTGGCCCTTGTTGTGGTGAGGTATTTCTTACTATATATACAAAAGAATTCCTTTGCTGTGTTTGGGTACTACCGGATTATAATTGCTGTTGTCTACGCTCTGTTTTTCTTATGGTAAACTATTGGTTATGAAAGACTTATTTAAACAACCACTCGTAGCAGCATCATTGGTGCTTGCTCTGTCACTTTTACTATCAGCTGTAATCGCATCATCTGCGGCATACAAGATACGAACTATGGACAACGTTTTGTCTGTAACAGGTTCTGCTAAGCAATCAATTACAGCAGATCAAGCAAAATGGACAGTAAATTTTTCTAGACCAGTAACCGCAACAACAGTTAAGGAAGGGTATGTACAGCTTGATAGGGACTTGCAGATTATCAAAAAGTTTTTTGTAAGTAATGGATTTGAAGAAACAAAACTAGATATCTCTACTATATATATGGATGAGGTGTATGAAAATGTGACACCAGCTCCTGAATTTAAGAAATACACATTAAGACAGACAGTAACTGTCATATCTAATGATGTAGAGCGGGTCGCTGCGATTTCAAAAAACACAAAAGATATCATTGAAAAAGGTGTGATGCTTGCAGCAATGGCACCAGAGTACTCTTACTCTGGTCTTGCGACAGTGCGAGTAAAACTCCTTTCTGATGCATTGAAGGATGCACGTGCTCGAGCTGAATCAATCTCAAGCGTTTCAGGAAGTTCTGTAGGAAAACTAAAATCTGCCACCGGTGGTGTGGTTCAAGTATTGCAGAGGGGTACAAATGAAGTCTCAGACTACGGGGCATACGATACATCAAGTATTGAGAAAGATGTGATGGTGACAGTGAGAGCTTCTTTTGCTATAAACTAGTTTCGCTATACACTTCATGATGCTACTCGATGGAAAAAAATTAAGAAATGAGATTGCTTCGGAGCTCAAAACTTCCATTGATGCCTATGTCTCAAAGGGGTATGTTTCACCTAAGGTTGCCATTATTCAGGTTGGTATGAATAAAGAGTCAACGTTGTTCATAGAAAATAAGAAGAAGTTTGGACAGAAGATTGGTGTTGAGGTGGTACATGTTCACCTGCCATACAACATACCCGAGGATGAGCTCTTAAAAGAGATATATGCATTGAATGATGATAATTCAGTACATGGTGTCATTATCCAAATGCCTGTCCCAAAGCATATTCGACGAGAGGTGTGTGTTGAGGCCATATCTCCGCTAAAAGATGTTGATGGGTTACACTCAGAGAATGTTAAGGCCTTGTGGGTTCATAGGTCAGATGGGATTGTACCTGCTACAACACGAGGGATTCTTACACTTCTCGAACACAATGGTGTGTTGATTGAAGGTAGGAATGTGGTTGTGGTGGGACGTTCTTCTCTTGTTGGAAAACCGACAGCTATGGCCTTCTTAAACAAAAATGCGACAGTTACAGTGTGTCACTCAAAGACACCTAATTTAGAATTTTATACAACACCCGCTGATATATTGATTGCAGCAGCTGGTGTGCCACGATTAATTAGATCACAGCATGTGCGCCCGGGTCAGGTTGTTGTGGATGTTGGTATCACAATTGAGGAAGTGCCAGAGAGGGTCGCGGTCGGAGATGTACATTTTGATGAGGTTGCAGATATTGTTCATGCGATTTCACCTGTTCCGGGAGGGGTTGGCCCTATGACCGTTGCATCCTTGTTTCAGAACCTTTTTGATGCATATACACGAATTATAAAGAAGGGATAGGAGAGGTGTGATATAATATCTACATATTAGTTAATCGACATATGTCTGTATATTATGAATCCACAAGACGCACATCATTTTAATTTCACACCAGAACAACTCAATGGTTTTCTTAAAGGTATTGGAGCTATCTGTATTGGTGTCTTAACTTTGTTTGTACTTGTAAAGACTGTAAATGAAGTTAAAACATATTCAACAATTGGTGAAGACACATCAATAGCTGCACAGTATGGAAGTATTAGTGTAACAGGTAGGTCAGAAATGTTTGTAAAACCAGATGTGACTACTTTTACAGTTACAATAAACAGTCAGGGAACAACTGAATCTGAGTCAACATCAAAAGCGGCGGTAATCGAATCTAATGTTCTTGCCTCACTCAGAAAAGCTGGTATTAAGGAGAATGATATTAAAACTACTTACTACTATACAAACGAGAAGTATGGAACAAGGTATGAACCATGTCCTGCAGCGAAGAGTGTAAGAGCTGAACCTTCAATTGGTATTATACCTCCACAGCCTTGTGGAATTACAGAATCTGTACCAACTGGATTTGAAACCACACAAACACTTCAGGTTAAAGTTAGAGACATTAAAGATGATTCTAAAAAAGTTGGTACTCTTGTAGCTGAAATTGCAGCTAATGGGGCAAAAGCTAGTAATCCTGTAAGTTCAATTGATGAACCAGAAGCTCTTAAGAAAAAAGTTCGAGAAGAAGCTATTCTCAAGGCACGACACGAAGCGGAGGCGCTTGCTAAGCAGCTTGGCGTGAAGCTTGTTCGAGTAACTGGTTTCAACGAAGGTGGAATGGGGTACTATCCAGCATACGATATGATGAGTGCTCGTGTGAAATCTGAAGCTGCAATGCCAGCACCTGAACTACCAACAGGTACAAACAAGATTGAATCAGAAGTTACTCTTACATACTTGATTAGATAAGGGACAAAGGTGAGTAATATAAAAAGACCCACAGGGTTGTGGGTCTTTTTATATATGCTTCTTAATCTTAAGTAATTCCTTCAGTGTACGAAACGAATCTTTGATTGGATCTACTTTTCCACCAGCTTTGTCGTGCCACCTAATACCTACTTCTTTAATATGTGCTCCTCGTTTGTGGGCTTTTACTAAGTATTCAACATCAAATCCAAACCTTTTGGTTATCTGATCTTCAGCTAGTTGTTTAGCAAGAGTAGTTTCAAATATCTTAAAGCCACATTGGGTATCAGAGACGGGTAGATTAAATAATAATTTTGTGATCATCCGTGCTGTTTTTCCAATAACTTTTCTAAGAATCCCTTGAAGGGTGCGGTCTTCAGAACCAATGTCTCTAGAACCGATTACTATTGGATGTGTGTGGATCTCTTTGTACAGCTTATCAAATTCACTAATTGGTGTAGCTCCGTCGGCGTCGATTATAAGTACATGGCTACCAGATGCCGCCTTTATGCCAGTTTGAACTGCTGCACCTTTACCTTGATTGAAAGTATGTCGTTTCAAATATGGTTTAATATTCTTCAATTTTCGCATCTCTCGATCGTTGAATGCTTTCATCACTAGCTTAATGGTTTTGTCTTTTGATCCATCATCAACGACTATGATTTCAGTGACGTATGGTTTGATAGAAAAGAAGAGTGATGCCTCGGTAAGTGTTCGCCCAAGTCGATCCTCTTCATTAAAAGCAGGTATCACTACTGACATGTGGGGGGTGTTTTGACCTTGCTTTGGTGGCATATCTCCATATTATATACGCCCACAAGCCTAATTGACAAAATGCATAAAAGTAATAGAATATGGTCAATATGAGAAAGCACCCGGAAGGGTGTTTTTAAATACAAAAATTAATAGGAATCAATTTAAGAATACATATATGGGACTAAAGCAATATATAAATGAAACAAAGGCTGAAATGCAGCATGTAACTTGGCCAACTAAAAAACAGGCTACTCAGTATACGGTTGTGGTAATAGTTCTTTCACTCGTGGTATCAGCATATCTCGGTGTATTTGATTCAATTTTTGTCTCACTCATCAAATATGTAGTTCCATCACTTGGATACTAATACTTTGGAGTATATTTACTAACTTAACTTAAATTACATATGTCAAAACAAGTTCAAGGTGAAAGAAATTGGTACGCAGTACACACATATGCAGGGTACGAGAATGCGGTACTTCGAAACTTAAAACAGCGAATCGAATCTCTAGGTATGGAAGACAAGATCTTCAATGCAATTGTTCCTACGGAGAAGAAGATTAAAATTAAGGCGGGTAAGCGAGTAGAGGAAGAGGAGAAAATATATCCTGGCTACGTACTTGTAGATATGATTGTAACAGATGATTCATGGTACGTGGTTCGAAACACTCCTCGAGTAACAGGTTTCGTAGGTTCAGGTACAACACCTGTGCCACTTGATAAGAATGAGGTGGAAACACTCTTTAAGAGAATGAGTACAGATAATATTAAGCATACAATTGACCTCTCAGCTGGTGATCTCATTATTATTACTGATGGTCCATTCAAGGATCTAGAAGGTAAGGTGTCAGAGGTTGATAGTGATCGAGGTAAGGTAAAGGTACTTGTATCGATGTTTGGACGAGAAACTCCTGTGGAACTCGACTTCTTGCAAGTAAAGAGAATGTAAGGTACAGTATCCTCACTTGGCCAGTCTCTCAAGAGCTTCTACTGAAGATATGGCCATAAATTTAAGGATATTTAAATATAAGTTATATACACAAACAAATTTATGGCAAAGAAAATCATTAAACAGCTTAAGCTCCAGATTCCTGCAGCTAAAGCAACTCCCGCTCCACCAATCGGTCCTGCACTTGGACAGGCTGGTATTAACATCGGTGAATTCGTAAAGAAGTTCAACGATGCAACAGCTAAAATGGCCGGTGATGTTATCCCAACAGTAATCAGCGTATATGAAGATCGATCATACGATTTCATCCTAAAGACTCCACCAGCAGCAAACCTCATCAAGAAGGCAATCAATCTTGAGTCGGGTTCAGGAACTCCGAATACAAAGAAAGTAGGTAAGATTACACGAGCTCAGGTTCGAGAAATCGCTGAAAAGAAGATGCCTGATCTCAATGCAAAAGACATTGAAGGTGCAATGAAAATGATTGAAGGTACATGTCGATCACTCGGAATCGAAGTAATTGGATAATCACTCTGGGATAAAATAAAAAACCACCCAACCGGGTGGTTTTTTATTTGTGCCCGTATTAATTTTTACCTGTGCTACCAAAACCTCCAGTCCCTCTATCTGATTCATTTAAAATGTCGGTTTCTTCAATATCAACTGTCTCAACTGGAATGATAAGCATTTGAATAATCTTCTGACCGGCTTCAAGGGTATATGTATTCTTTGATTGATTCATGAGACCTGCGTGAATTTCACCTCGGTATCCAGAGTCGATGACGTTACCAAAAGTTTTCAACCCGTGTTTATGTGACAGGCTACTTTTATCAAACATCAATCCGACATATCCGTCAGGGATTTCCATGGCTACACCAAGAGGGATGGTCTTTCGGTCACCTGGTTCCATGGTCACACTTTCTGGTACGAACAAATCAAAACCTGCATCACCGTGATGGGCGTAGCTCGGCAATTTTGCATTCGGATGTAGTCGTTTAATCTTGAGTTTTATTTTTTCTTTCATATATTTATTTCATATTTGCGTACGTCTCTACTTCTTTGTTTAGTATTTCAAGCTTTATTTTCGCCTGCTTAAACACTCGCTTGGTCTGCTTTGCTGCATGATAGTCTTTAGATGCAACCACTCGTACAATCCCTGAGTTTATGATTAACTTTGCACATACGTAACATGGTGTCATTTTGCAATACAGAGTTGAACCCTCGAGTGATATTCCAATCCTTGCTGCTTGTACAATTGCATTTTGCTCTGCATGTACCGTTCTGATGCAGTGCATTGATTCAGTACCGTCTTCGTGAGTAACTTTGTGCATTTCATGCCCAGCTTCATCACAGTGGGGAAGCCCCATGGGCGCACCAACATATCCGGTCGTCAGAATTCTTTTGTCTTTCATGATGACGCAGCCAGACTTACCTCGATCACATGTTCCACGCTGACCTACAACATCTGCAAGTGACATGAAGTATTCGTCCCAGGTTGGTCTAGAATCCTTTTTACTCTTTTTCATATATCCAAAGTGTATACCTCTGTATGTCTAAAAACAATAGCCAAAAAAACTAGGCTGCATTAGCTATTTTGGAGTATCTCATGCTCCAAAAGAAGGGTTCCTAATTCTGTTCTCTCCTCGGATATGAGTCTCAGTTTAAAGTCACATTCAGAATTAAAAAGGGAAATACCAGAACCAAAAAGTACAGGTTCAATCGTGAGGTACAGGTAGTTAATTAGATTGGCATTGAGGTATAGAGAATATATCTGTGAGCCTCCACAAATGAATACCTCTGAAAAACCTCGTTTCTCCAAATCTTCCAGCACATCCTCCGGTTCCTTGGATGTTATTAATATGTTTTCTGGTAATGTATCCCAGCTAAATTTCCCCAAAATCTTCTTTGTGTACTCAGAAACATCCCTTGTATGTATTATGTGTAACCTGTCGGGCAAGGGCTTGGGAAAAGTATCAAAAGTTTTTGATCCAAGTATTATAACGCCAGCTGTTTTTGTCTTTGATACAAAACGTCTCTTATCTTCTTTGCTTGTCCAAGATGCAAATTCGCTAGAATGTCTCGCGATGAAACCATCAAGTGTGAGTGCTGCAATGAGGGATACTTTCATGGCGATTAAACTGCGATAGGGGCTTTAATTGCGGGGTGGGGGTCATATCCTTCAAGTGTGAAGTCTTCAAATGTAAATTCAAATAGATCTTTCACATCTTTGTTTATGTGCATAGTTGGTGCAGGTCTAGCTTCTCTTGAAAGCTGCTCTTCCACTTGGTTGAGGTGGTTGATGTATAGATGAGTGTCTCCTCCTGTCCATACAAATTCTCCCGGCTCTAATCCACAAACTTGCGCAATCATCATCGTGAGAAGTGCATATGAAGCAATGTTAAATGGTACACCAAGAAATACATCACAGCTTCTTTGGTAGAGTTGGCATGAAAGCTTATTGTTTGCTACATAAAATTGAAAGAGACAGTGGCAAGGTGGGAGACCTGCTTTTGCCATCTCATCAATATCAGCAGGATTCCATGCACTAACGATGATTCTGCGTGAATCTGGTGATTTTTTAATCATGTTCACAATGTCCTTCATTTGATCAATTTCACGTCCGTCTGGTGTCTTCCAGTGCCTCCACTGGTATCCATAGATTGGGCCAAGATTTCCATATGTTGTTGCAAATTTTTCATCAGAAACTATTTTCGCAACAAAATCCTTAATACCCGTTTTCCATTCATCTGAATCAGATTTTGGTACTGGTAAGTTGTTTGCAACTAAATATGCTTTGTATGGCCACTCATCCCATATATGGACATTTCTCTCTGCGAGGTATTTTAAGTTTGTGTCTCCATTCAAAAACCAAAGAAGTTCATGAATAATTCCCGTTAAGAATACTTTCTTTGTGGTGAGCAGAGGAAAACCTTTTTGCAAATCAAACCTCATTTGATATCCAAAAACTGAAATTGTTCCGGTACCAGTTCGATCTGTCTTTCGTGCACCATATTCCTTGATATGTCTCAAGAGTTTTAAGTATTCTTCGTCGTGAGGATTAATCATGGTTTTGTTGATTACGTGGTAAGTACATATATCGTATCACGATGAGAAGGGTTGTGTAGCACTTTGAAGATGTTAAATTATGTTGTGCTATACTTTCTGTATGAAACAGCATATCTATCAGATCATTCTTTTTGTGGTATTGATAGCAGTTATTACATTGGTGTTTCAAAATACATCTTTTTTTTCTTCAAAAACTAAGGGTATTTCAGAGCCAATGACAGTTGTTACTGAGCAAGGAATTACCGAGAGTGTTACTGCTGAAGAGCCTCGAGAGGCACTTTTCCGGAAGCTTTCAGATAGCCCTACATATATCGCATACACGGCAACAAGCAGTAATCCTACACCTGATGGACCAAGACTCATTGTATCGGGCGGTGTAGCGAAGAATCCTGACTATTTCTACAGTGAACCAAGTACGACATCAAAACTGAGTGATGTTGATTTGTACTTACAGAATGCCTCCTCAAGTGGTTCAAAAGCAACATATTCAACTTCTACTGGGTCCATAAGTGTCATAACACGTACAGGAAAGTTTGCTCCAAAAGATCACATTGATCAACTTACTAACACATATATAAGCGAGAAGAATGATATCGGGTTTAAGATTGATGAGACTTGGTCAATAAGTGATAAGACAGGATTGATTGCAATTCAAAACGTGGGAAAATATGGAAAAAATAAGATCGTCATCAGTATTGCAAAGACCGCTGTGGTTAAGACTTCCGATGCTACTCGAGGCGATTTCATTCTTTCATATAGATCTGAAGATTCATCTTGGGTTAAGGGTGTACCAAATACAGAAGGTAATATTGATTTCGTGAAGATATCTCCGGATGGGTACACGATGAATGGAGATCCAATCTTTGTAGGCACCACCAAAAGGGAAACTCGAGTCATTGCTCTGGAACCGTCATTGTATATTATCGTTAATATCAATGGTGGTGACGATACCTCAATCATCGACGGTTTTGTTGAAACGTTTAGTTATACGAAATAATTCACAATAGGGTGGTGTATTGAGATTCTCCTTGTGGTATTATTTATACAAGTATAAATTAACAGAACTTTGATCATGACCTCAAAAATTACTAAATATATTAAAAACTTTGGAATCTTTGCTGTAACGGCAGTTGTACTCATTGTAGGTACAGCATTGTCTACTCGTTCAGGAGAAGCCCAAACCGGAAACACCTCAATACCACCACAACGACTTGTGGGATATGCATGGTCTGAAAACATTGGATGGATCTCATTTAATGATGGTTCTAAACCAGTAACAGTAGATGCACAAGGTAACCTAGATGGGTTTGCATGGTCTGAAAACATCGGATGGGTAAAGTTCGGTAATTGGTCATCTGTACCTGATTCAACACGTGGTACTAACTCTAGACTCTCAGGTAGTGCTCTCTCTGGTTGGGCACGTGCGGTGGCGGGGATGACAAACAGTGAAATTGCTGCAATCTCACCAGATTTAAACACAGGAGGATTGAGTGCTGCTGACAACCGCGGCGGATGGGACGGTTGGATTAGTCTCCAGGGTGTGACACTCTCAGGAAGTGTTTCTGGTAATCCTCCAGCACAAAAGTTCACAGGATACGCATGGGGATCTGATGTAGTAGGGTGGGTAGAATTCGACAAGGTATCTCTCACTTCAAACCTAAACTCATGTACTGGACCATATGGAACAGTCATTGCTGATGGTCAAAGCTTCACATACTTCGGTGCACAAGCTGATGATGGTAGTTGCCAGTCAGAAGAACGAAGTTGTGTAAACGGAGTACTCAGTGGATCATTCACAGAAATCTCTTGTGGAGATGATACAGGAGTAAAGAAAGAACTTGTATGTACACGTGCAGGTAAGGTACTTAAGGAGGGTGAAACCATCGATCTCTACTCAAGAAGCTCTGTAAAGGCTGGTACATCATGTGCTCCATTCAAAGACAAACTCACATGTAAGGCAGGTAAATTTATTGGTTCAGATGGTATGCAAAATACAGACCATGTGTTCCTCGGCTGTCGACCACTTCCTGCGTACTTGGAGAGGTAATTTCCAATACTCCCGTCTTGTGATATATAATGTCTAAATGAGACACGCTATAAAACAAGCATTAACTACTGTTGTAGAAGAGTTGGGGTACAAAGACCTTAATCTAGATATTGTACTTGAAAGACCAGCTGATATGGCAAAAGGAGATTTTGCCACAAGTATCGCGCTTGTGCTTGCGAAAAAAGCAAGTAAATCACCGCTTGCACTTGCCATTGAATTTGTAGACAAACTGAAGGAAAAACAGATTTCTAGTATAGATAAAATTGAGGTGGCTGGGCCAGGTTTCATTAACTTCTATGTGACACGAAAAGCTACCAAGGAAGTAATTGCAAAAATCCTCGAGGAAGGGGACTTGTTTGGAAAGTCAAAAAACTTGGTAATCGGAGGTGCTCCGAAGAAAGTGTTGTATGAATATACAGACCCTAATCCATTTAAGGTATTTCATATTGGTCATTTGATGGCCAACACGATCGGAGAATCTCTTGCTCGACTTACAGAAACGCAAGGAGCTGAGGTAAAGCGTTTTTGTTACCAAGGAGATGTTGGAAGACATGTTGCACTCACCATATGGGGTCTTCGATTGATGCCCGAATACAAAGAAGGGAATCATATAGGTTTTCTCCCTGATGAATCAGTGCCTCTTTCAGAGAGGGTGGCATTTTTTGGAAAAGCATATGCTCTTGGTGCTACAAAATACAAAGAGGTAGAGGATGCATCAAAGAAGGCGGGGCAGGTTAATGAAGCCGGTCTTGCTAACAGTGAAGAGTTTTTGAAAATTGACGAAGAGGTACAGAATATTAACAAGGCAATATATTTCAGAACTGATCCTGAGATTAACGAGATATATGATCTTGGAAAGGAATGGAGTCTTCAAAGTTTTGAAGAATTGTACCAGCTTCTGGGTACGAAGTTTGATAGGTATTTCTTTGAGAGCGCTGCATCTATAGATGCATTGAACATAATTAAAGAACATACAGTACCAGAGGGTAAGAAATTGTTTGAGGAGAGTAATGGCGCTGTTATTTTTCCAGGTGAAAAATACGGACTTCATACTCGAGTCTTAATCACAAGACAAGGACTTCCAACATATGACGGGAAGGAGATAGGGCTTGCACCGATGAAATACGGCGCGTTTCAGTATGATGATGGCATTACTGTAACCGCAAATGAGCAAGATGATTTCTTCAAAGTGTCTTTGTGTATCCTTAGAGAACTCTTCCCGGAGTTTGGAAGTAAAGCAAGACATATTTCTCATGGGATGCTTCGACTCACAACAGGTAAGATGTCATCACGAACGGGCGATGTTATTACAGGTGAATCACTCATTGCATCAATGATTGATCTTGCTCTTTCGAAAATGAAAGAACGTGATATGCCAGATGAAGACAAGAAAAAAGCAGCAGAAATGATTGCGGTTGCTGCAATTAAATACACAGTACTTCGACAAGCAATTGGTAAGGATGTTGTATTTGACCCTGAGAAGTCATTGTCATTTGAAGGTGATTCTGGACCATATCTCCAATATTCATGTGTACGAGCAAAGTCTGTGCTCGATAAGGCACAAAGAGAAGGAATCATTGAAATGGTTGATGTGTCTGATATCTCAGTAATACCATCCGAGACATCAGCTAAACTTGGAAGACTTGAGAACTTGTTGGTGCGATTCCCGGAAACTCTTGAAAAGGCACAAAGCGAAGAGTCTCCTCATGTAGTTGCAACATACCTGATGGAGTTAGCTGCTGCATTTAATTCATTCTATGCATCAGTTCCAATTGTCCAAATTGATGATTTTGAATCAAGATATAAAGTAGCGGTGGTACGAGCATTCCATATTGTCCTTAAAAATGGCCTCAAAGTCTTAGGTATTCAAGTACCATTAAAGATGTGATATATACTACATACACATATGACACCAACATACGAAATCATCCTATATTACAAATATACCCCAGTACAAGATCCTGTGGGTTTTGTGAATTGGCACAAGACAATCTGTACAAACCTTAATCTCAAAGGGCGTGTGCTCATCGCACAAGAGGGAATAAATGGAACTCTCGAAGGAAAGAAAGAAGATATTTTGGAATATACAAAACTTATGCATCTTCAGGATGGTTCAGAGGGGACATTTGGAAACTTTAGTGACGTTGTCTTTAAGAGAAGTCCTGGCACTGGAAGTTCTTTTCCTAAACTTAAAGTTAAAGTTAGAGAGGAAGTTGTTGCACTCAAGATGAAGAATGCGCCAATTGCTAAAGACGGGGGAGTTGTAGTGACTGATATTGATCCAAACAAAACAACAGGTGTGCATTTGAAACCAGAAGAACTTAAAGCATGGTATGAGAATGGTGAGGATTTTCTCATCGTAGATATGCGAAATGACTATGAATTTAAAGTCGGGCATTTTAAAGGATCAATCAATCCGAAGATGAACAACTTTAGAGAGTTGCCACAAGTTCTCCCAGCACTTGAAGAAGTTAAGAAAGCATCAAAAGAAGGTAAAAAGATCCTTACGGTATGTACTGGAGGTATTCGGTGTGAAAAGGCGTCAGGTTTTTTAATGGAGAATGGATTTGATAATGTATATCAGCTTGATGGAGGTATGCATACATACATGGAAAAATATCCAGGAGAGGATTTCCTGGGAGCACTCTTTGTATTTGATAACCGAGATACGATGGCATTTACAGACAAGAGAGAAGTAATCGGAAAGTGTGATTTGTGTGGAACGACAACAGAAAGATTTGAAAATTGTGCCAACGATGAGTGTCATTCAAAAATGCTTGTATGCGATCAGTGTGCCGCCAAAGCGGGAAATGCACACGATGCGGTACCTCTCGTATTTTGTGGAGAAAGTTGCAAGATGAAGGGAAGAATCGGGAAGAAAAAATATTCTCATGTTGAAATGTAAGCACACTTGACGTTTTGGAGTACAAGGAGCATTCTATATATAAATCGAGGTTTGTGGATTTTGTCTAAATCCACGAATCTAAACCTCGTCAGTTCAATATCAATCCCCAAAGTGTATGTCGAAGAAAAAGCCGGAGCGCAGTCGGTCATTCCCTCGTCAAGAACCACCCAAAAAATCACGGCCACCAAGGAAGCGAAAGCTGACGAAGTGGCAGAAGAGAAAGCTGAACAGGGAAAGACCACACTGGTATTCCACATACTTCATCACCATTACAGTCACAAAGGTGACCACTTCAAAGAAGCTGTCACCCAAGAGGTGACCAATGAGCCGTCCATGTAAACCCACAAGCGATTAGGGGTTACATGGACGGCTTGTCTTATTATCTTTTTTTACAGTGGTAAACGTGCTACGATACCCACATATTAAGTAAGTTATACATATGTCTTCAGAAACAGATTCAAAAAATACACAAGGTCCAGTTACTCCTCAGGTTCGTGAGGAGTCAATTCGACGTTTCTGGAAAGAGCAACGTATTTTTGAAGCCTCTGTCACAAAAGATGCTCCAAAGGGTAACTATGTATTTTTTGATGGTCCACCATATGCTACTGGTCTTCCACACTATGGGCACATGCTCCCTTCAACAATCAAAGACATCATTCCTCGATACAAGACCATGCAGGGGTACAGAGTGAAGAGAAAGTGGGGGTGGGACTGTCACGGTCTTCCAATCGAAAACCTCATTGAGAAGGAATTAGGCTTGAAAGACAAAAAAGCAATTGAAGAATATGGAATTGAAAAGTTTAACAAAGCTGCTAAAGACAGTGTGTTTCGGTATGACACAGATTGGAAACGAATTGTAGAGAAGCTTGGACGATGGGTTGATATGGAAAGTGGATATCATACAATGGATTCAAGCTACACTGAATCAGTATGGTGGTCTTTCTCTGAATTAAACAAGAAAGGATTGGTGTATGAAGCTAATCAGGCCATGCACTATTGTCCTCGATGCCAGACTACTCTGTCTAACTTTGAAGTGGGGCAGGGGTACAAAGATATTCCAGATCTTTCAGCATATACACTCTTTGAGTTAAAAGATGGTTCAGGTACAAACTTTCTTGCATGGACAACAACACCTTGGACGCTGCCGGGTAACATGGCACTTGCTGTTTCTCCAGAACTTGAATATTCACTCCTAGATACACCAAACGGAAAGGTTTGGCTTGCTTCTGCGCTCGTTGCACCTCTCACAGAGAAAAAAATTCTCCCAGAAAATGCTCCTGTTCTTGATTCAAAGCTTGGAAAAGATTTTGTTGGTACCTCATATATTCCACCCTTTAATTTCTATACAAACAGTGGAACATTGAATGAAGATGGGGAGTCTAAGCGAGATGCACTCTGGAAAGTATATGCAGCAGATTTTGTAACTGCAGAGGATGGTACGGGTATTGTCCATATCGCAGCGTTTGGTAGCGATGACGTGACACTTGCTCGAAAACACAACATTCCACTCATTGTGCATGTACATCCAGACGGTGTGATTAAGGAAGGTAACGGAGTGCTTTCGGGTCTTCCTGCAAAGCCTAAAGAAGATCATCAAAAGACTGATATTGAGGCAATTAAGCTCTTGGCACATACTACTAATTCGGCAGGTAACCCACTTCTTTTTGCGAAAGAAAAAATTACTCACTCATACCCACATTGTTGGAGATGTGAAACTCCTCTTTTGAATTATCCAAACTCATCATGGTTTGTTCGGGTCACAGATCTTCAGGAAAAATTAATTGAAGAAAACAAAAAGATTAATTGGATCCCTAAAGAAGTCGGTGAGAATAGATTCGGTGAATGGCTTGAAAATGTTCGAGATTGGAATGTATCACGATCAAGGTATTGGGGAGCCCCACTCCCAGTATGGAAAAACCAAACGACTGGGGAGAAGGTTTTCATTGGAAGTGTTGAAGAGTTAAAAAAACATATCCAAAAGAAAAATCATTTTACACTGATGAGACATGGTGAATGTGAGACAAATGTTAAAAACATCATTAATTCCACTGAGAAAGGTCTTAACTTGTATGGCCTTACAGCAAAAGGTAGAGCAGAGGTTCTTGCATCAGCAGAGAAGCTAAAGAATCTTCCTAACAAGATTACAAAAATCTATGCATCTGACTTCAGACGAACAAGAGAAACAGCTGAGATTGTAGCTGAGGTATTAGGTATTGATCCAAAAAACATTGTGCTTGATAGACGGGCAAGAGAGATAAATGGAGGTGACTTCGATGGTGGTGATTGGGGTGAGCGATTATCATACTTCAGTACCCTTGAGGAAAAGATATATAAGCGGGTTCCAAACGGTGAATCAGTCTTTGACGTAAAACAGAGGATCACAGAGCTTTTGTATGATATCAATGCAAAGAATACAGACGAACATGTTCTTGTGATTACGCACGGGTTGCCACTGAGACTAGCAACAGCCTCTGCGGTTGGAAAAACAGCAAGAGATTTCCTTCGATCAGAATGGAGAGATATTTCTGATCCAACAGCGTCAATACATGATGTAGATTTCAGAGATCTTCCACATGGTCCTGATTTTGAACTCGATCTCCATCGACCATATATTGATGGTATTACATGGCAAAATGAAAAAGGTGAAGTGTATAAACGGGTAGGAGAGGTGTTTGATGTATGGTATGACTCTGGTTCTATGCCTTTCGCACAGAACCACTATCCGTTCGAGAGTACACATTCATTTGATGTTGATGGTAGTGAACTGTTCCCAGCCGATTTCATCGCGGAAGGACTTGATCAAACAAGAGGTTGGTTTTATTCACTCCTCGTATTAGGTGTGGCACTTTTTGGTAAGAGCCCATACAAGAATGTAACAGTTTCAGGACTCATACTTGCTGAAGATGGTAGAAAGATGTCTAAGAGTTTGAGAAACTATCCTGATCTTGAACCAACGCTTGATATGTATGGTGCTGATTCACTTCGATATATGCTCGCAGCATCTCCAGCATCACATGCCGAAGAGGTGCTATTCTCTGAGAAGGCTCTTGATGAGGTAAACAAGAAGGTGTTCAACAGACTTGAAAACGTCTACACCTTCTATAACATGTATGCTGCTGAAACAAAAGCAGAAATAGTTGCATATCCATCAAGTACTCATGTACTCGACCAGTGGATATTAGGGAGACTCTCTGAGACGAAAGGAATCATTGAGAAAAGTCTCGATGGATTCTTCGTTGATAAGGCAACACGAAGTCTTGGTGAATTTGTAGACGATCTTTCTACGTGGTACCTTAGACGATCAAGAGACAGATTCAAGAGTGAGGACATGGTTGATAGGGAACATGCAATTCAGACAACTCAGTATGTGTTGGTTACTTTTGCAAAGCTCATGGCTCCAATCACACCATTCTTTGCAGAATACTTGTATCTACGAATTCGAGATCCAAAAATTGATACTGCAGTAAGTGTGCATCTCTCTCCGTGGCCACATATGCCAACAGCAGACACTCAGCTAATTGAAGGAATGGCGAAGACACGAAAAGTGATTGAGATGGGTCTTGCACTCCGATCTAAGGCGGGAATAAAGGCAAGACAACCGCTCAGGGCATTCACATACAATGGTTCTGAATTCGACCTTTCTCAGCAACTGGAAGAGATTGTTAAGGATGAAATGAATGTAAAATCTGTTGTTCGTGGAACAGATATTGTACTCGATACTGAAGTTACAGAAGAGCTTAAGGTTGAGGGTGTGCTCCGTGATATTCTACGAAGTGTTCAGGAGAAACGAAAAGAAGCAAATCTTGAACCTAAAGATGAGATTGAGATGGTTGTTGCCACAACAGATGTTTCGCAAGCGGAGAAATACATAACCGGATACACTGACCTTCCAAAGAAGGCTTCGGTGCAGAAAATTTCATTCAATCTGGTTGCTGAAACAGATGATGTATTTACAGGTGAAAAGTTCGAATTAGTTCCGGGTGTATTCGTATCATGTCACATCACATCTACCAAACAAAAGCATATATAATCGAAAGTGGTCAGACAGGTGAAGCAAGTAAAAAGCTTTTAATGCTTACGGACAATCTTGGATTAATATATGTAGCTGCACAAGGAGTTAGGCTATCAACATCTAAATTAAAAGCATCTATCCAGGATTACAGTTTCTCTAGGGTGTCTCTGGTAAGGGGGAAGGAAATATGGAGACTTACAAACGCAGAAAAGTTGATATCTCTTTATGATAAGAGATTACCCATTCAAATTAAAAGGTTATGCGTTGAGATGTTGCTGTTTGTTAAACGTCTAACACCGCAGGATGTACCTGTGTCTGATGTGTTCAATCTAGTTAATACCTGCGCATCCTTTTGTTTTCAAGAAAAACAAAAGGTCATTGAATATATATCTGAGACATACATGTACTTTCAAGTTCAGTTACTGAACTTGTTAGGGTATTGCCCCGTAGATCCGGTTTTGGGATTGGTGACAGCGCCTAACTCACTTACGACAGATACATTAGTTCATATAAGAGAGTATAGGACATATATACAGGGGTGTATTGATGGGGCACTTCATGAAAGTCACCTGTGATATACTTTTGACATGCCAAATGACGGTAAAATTGAAGAACTAAAAAAACGACTCTATTCAAATGCTGAAGAGAATGCCATTGCTGTGCAAAGACGAGCAAAGCTACCAAAGCATAGTGTGATGGTTGGGTCAGATTGGAGAGAAGATGCGGAGAATGTTAATCCTGTGGTTGAAGTTAGAAAATATGATCCTAATCGAGGGTCTATAGCAAAAAAAATATTTACACTTGCTTTAATCTGTCTTCTCTTTGCAGGACTTTTTGCTGGATATATGGTATTTAGTGGTGCAAACTCAGTTTCTAACAGCAATATCGATATTAAAATGCTTGGGCCAATTGCAACACCAGCAGGGGAAGAGTTATCGGTAGATATTGATATTACAAACAGAAACAAAACAGATCTCATTCTAGCCGACCTTGTAATTTTGTACCCAGAAGGTACACGAAGTGCTAGGGATCATATAACACCACTACCAAATGATAGGGTGCCAATTGGTACAATTAAACCTGGTCAAACAGTAAGACAAACAGTTAAGTCAGTTTTGTTCGGTGAAGAAAACTTGAAGAAAGGAATTCGTGTATCTTTGGAATATCGAATTGAAGGTTCAAGTAATATATTTGTGAAGGACAAAGACTACCCGATATTCATCGGATCATCACCGATTGCGGTTGATGTTGATTCGTTTAAGGAAATCATTCCTGGACAATATGCAGAATTTAAGATTACTGTAAAATCAAATAGTACAAATGTTATAAAAGGTTTGGTACTCAAAGCTGAATACCCATATGGATTTGAATACATATCAGCATTTCCGGTACCGTCTTCTGAAAATACAACATGGGTACTTGGTGATGTTAAACCTGGTGAAGAACGAATCATAACTCTCAAGGGTTCACTCATTGGAGGGGATAGTCAAGAGCGAGTGTTCCGATTCTATACCGGTACTGAAAATCCTGAAGATAAGAATGACATTGGAACTATATTCGTAACCAATGCAGTACCAATAGCACTCAAGCGACCGTTCCTTGGTGCTGACGTATCACTTGATGGTAAGACTGCGTCAACTCATATCGCTAGAGCCGGTGTAAATGTTAAGGGTGAAATAACATGGCAGAATAACCTACCAGTTCCACTTACAGATGTAGTAGTAGAAGCACGATTCGGTGGTGAAATGCTCGATAAGCTCAGTATAGAAGGGGAGCGAGGATTCTATCGATCAATAGATAATACAATCATGTGGGATAGAACTACCCTTGCTGATTTGAAAGAAATACCAGCAGGTGCTGTTGGTCGTGTACAATTCTCTTTTGCACCACTTCCTCCAACCTTAAAAAATAATTCTGAATTCAGAAGACAGACACTAACTTTTGATCTTACCGTAAAGGCTAAACGATTAGACGAAGATAATGTGCCTCAAGAGATTAGTTCGACTGTGACTAAGACAATCAAGGTCTCATCTGATCTTGGTATCAAATCAAAACTTGTACGATCTGTGGGTCCGTTTGAAAATACTGGCCCATCGACCCCGGTCCCAGATCAGCGCACAACATATACAGTCATGGTGAGTCTCAATAACTCATATAATAATGTAAAAGATGTGGTATATCGAGCAACACTGCCACCTTATGTTGAATGGCTTGGTATTACACACCCAGGAAATGCAGGAGTGAAATACAACGAAGATACACGAGAGCTTACATGGACAGTGGGAGATCTTGCAGCTGGAACAGGATTTTCAGCAAGTGCAAAAGAGTTCGCATATCAGGTGTCATTCCTACCAAGTTTGGGTCAAGTTGGACAAACTCCGCAGATAATTACCAAGCAGAGTATACGAGGCCGAGATACCTTTACGGGTGGCATTGTAGAGCAGACTGTAGATGATCTCGATACCAAACTTGAAAGTGATCCGGGATATAAGTTTGGGGAAGAAAAGGTTGGTGGAGGAAGATAATATTAAAACCCCTCGGAGGAGGGGTTTTAATATTCTACCTATACTACTCCGTTATTTTTGTCATCATCCGCGATAACTTCCTTTGCTGGTTGACCAGGTATATGTTCATGTACTTCTGTATCCTTCTTTGTGAGGACATACAAGAATATTGCGAATACAATGAATTGGAATGTGTTTGTATCAGCAAAAGGCAGCATGTAACTTAGAAGTTCTAGTACAAAGAATACGATTGATGCATATAATGTGACTGAGTATGCGTGTCTGAATGTTACTTTTATATCTTTTCGATACCAAGACAAGAGTGCCCAGGCAATAAGTGCCCAGATAACATAGGCAAGGAGTATAAAGGCGTAACCGAATGTTGATCCAAGGAAAAAGATTCCAACAGGAATAAGGTATGCAAGCCAGGAGAACTTGTTGATCATCTTTTCTACCCATGCACGATTAAATGTAAAATCTAGTTCCTTTGGGTTGGTAACTACCTCCACTGTTCCGTTATCTTTCTGGGTAATAATACTGTCTGCTTTTACAAGTACAGCTGTATCGTATAATCGGAACTGCTCAATACTAAATGGTGTTTGTGTATCAATAACGACAAGGTTGGTTGGACTCTTTTTGTGTCGTGTACATTTTTCATCTTTACATTTGTCCACCTCTTCACCACTTTTATCTTTTGACCACGTATTTACCACTACATATGGTTCTGGTTGATTTGTACTCACCATACCTTTCTTTACGTATACCTCTAGGTTTTCTGGAATAGTTTGAATTACTTCCTGATGCGCCTTTGGGGATGTTATGGCAAATACTATGGGGAGGAATACTGCAGCAATGGTAACAGCATAGATCATGTTTAGCCAGAAGAAATATCTGAAACCCATAGGTTCTCGCCCTTCAAGAACTCGTTGATAAAAAGCTTTGCTTGCAACTGAAAGCTTGATTGTTTCTAAAAATCGTTTCATGGGATATAGTATATATGAAAATAAGGTATTTGTATTTCATATTGAAAAATACCCAAATCCCTGTAATATACCTACATATGACTGAATTATCACAAAGCGCAAAATACCCAGAAAATGCTATGGAAAAAATCATTTCTCTCTGTAAGAGAAAAGGTTTTGTATACCAAGGATCTGAAATCTACGGTGGTCTTGCAGGTACCTGGGACTACGGGCCACTTGGTGTTGCACTTAAGCAGAACATTCAGAATTTGTGGTGGAAGAAGTTTGTACTCGACAGAGAAGATATGTATGGGGTTGATGCTGCGATCCTCATGAATCAGGAGGTGTGGAAGGCGTCAGGACACGTGGGCGGTTTCTCAGATCCGTTGGTAGAAGATTTGAAGACTAAAAAGAGATATCGAGCTGACCATTTGCTTGAGGAGGTTGGTGTTGATCCGAGGGGAATGAATATTTCAGAAATGGATGCACTCATCAAAGAAAAGGGAATTAAGAGCCCTGAAGGAAACGCACTTGGAGATGTACGGCAGTTCAATATGATGTTTAAGACACATGTCGGTGCAACTCAAGATGAGGCTTCAATCTCATATCTTAGACCTGAAACAGCACAGGGTATTTTCGTAAACTTTAAGAATGTTGTTGATTCATTCCACCCGAAACTCCCATTTGGTATTGCACAGATTGGTAAAGCATTTAGAAATGAAATTGCACCAAGAGACTTCATCTTCCGAGTGCGTGAATTGGAACAAATGGAAATCGAATATTTCATTCGACCAGAACAATGGGAAGAGATATTTGAAAGTCTCTACAAAGAGCAGTTAGATTTCTTGTATGAAATTGGTTTGAGTAAGGACAAGCTCCATAAGATTGTGGTACCAGAAGCAGATCGTGCCCACTATTCAAAACATAGTGTTGATACAGAGTTTGATTTTCCGTTTGGTCAGAAAGAGCTTTTGGGTCTTGCATACCGAACTGACTTCGATCTTAAGGCACACCAGACAGCATCTGGAACAGATATTTCATACTTTGATGAAGCAGAAATTGATCCAGAGAAGAAACGACTCATTCCACATTGTATTGAACCGACATTTGGAGTAGGACGACTTTTCCTCGCAGTACTTTCCAATGCATACACAGAGGATAATCTCGGTGGTGAGCCTAGAGCATATTTAAAGCTCTCTCCAAAAGTTGCACCTGTTTTGGTTGCAGTGTCTCCACTTCTAAAAAACAAACCGCAGCTTGTTGAGAAGGCAAGAGAGATTTACACGACGCTCCGAAAAGTATTTCCTGGTCGTGTACTGTTTGATGATAATGGAAACATTGGTAAAAGATATCGACGGCAAGACGAAATTGGTACACCGTTCTGTGTAGTGGTTGATTTTGATACTGTTGAAGCAACAGATGAAAAGAAAGATACTGTAACAATCAGATTCAGAGATACGGGTGAGCAGGAGAGAATTGCAATACCTGATCTTGTGTCAAAAATTCAGTCCAATCTCTAACCTTGCCAAACCAATATTTTGGTGGTACTCTCCTATCCAGGATCTTTTGTCCAGACAAAAGAAACATACGCATGGCTTAAAACCAAGCGTGTAGCACCTCAACACAACAAATCAAACATCTGGAAGTTTGATATGGAGGAAATTCAGATGAGCACCACGCTCAAAGACCTGGTTAACGATGGAAAATTGGTCCAAGATTACGGATCGGTGGTTGCAATCCACACTGGCAAATCAAAAAAACATGCCATTGCTTGGGCAATGAAGCATCTCGGCGCTCGGCTTCCTGAAGGTGTGGACTTGAGTGAAGACACTGGATTCATCTTCGTGGGGAAACCCGGAAGTCTTCCTGTGAAGGTTGTTTCTGGGGTTCACCCAGCGTCAACTTGCCATTTCGCTCTGCGAGCAATCGACAAAGATGATTTCAAAGCTGCGCTCAGTATCCTTGAGAGTCGGGGGTTTGCAGATGACGCGAGTGCATACTCTGATCATGATACGGAGCGCTGGTTTGCGGTGCTTACGAATCGGGATCTGGGTTTCACTGTTCATCTGTCGTGGCGGAGATCGCCACCAGAAGATCTGCTCGTGGAGGCTCCGCTTCCTACAAAACCACGAGTGCCACTTCGCGAAGCGGTGCTCCGTGCTGATATGCGGGGTGAGCTTGATGAACCTGATGAGGCTTCTGATCGTTCGGCAGAGGCACCGTCGTCTTGAACACCTGTGGTTGTCGAGTAAGACATTCTCGGGCTCCAAAAAACATCAGCCTAGCAACGCAAGTTGCTAGGCTGTTTTTGTTTATGTAGACTTCAGGTATATGCAAACACCAATTCCAAAGAAAAAGACACTTACAAACGGGCTCCGATATCTATATATTCCGATGAAGAACACTGAGACTGTCTTAGCTATGGTTCTTGTGGGTACTGGAGCAGATTTTGAGACAAAGATAGAAAGTGGATTGGCACATTTCTTGGAACATATGTGTTTCAAGGGAACTGTAAAAAGACCAACTGCAAAAGATATTGCGTTGGAGTTTGATAGGATTGGTGCTGACTACAATGCGTTCACTGGAAGAGCATATACTGGTTACTATGCACGAGCACATAAAAAACACGGTGCGAAGATTATTGAGATGGTGTCTGATATATATTTAAACTCAGTGTTTCCGGAGGATGAGATTAAAAAAGAACAAGGAGTGGTTATCCAAGAGATGAATATGTATATGGATGATCCCCAATACCGAGTTCAGAAGCTCTCTTCTGAATTGTTGTATGGTGACCAACCTGCGGGAAGAGATATTATTGGAACCAAAGAAACTGTAAGTTCATTTAACAGAGACAATTTGTTGAAATATCACAGTGGTCAATATACTGCCAAGAATACAGTGGTTATTGTCGCAGGTAATATTGCTGAAAAAAGTGCTGATACAGATATACAGAAATTGTTTGGTACATTAAAGTCGGGAAAGAAGAATCAATTCCAAAAGACATCGGTCTCACAGAATCAGCCTCAAGTGTCTATACAATACAAAGAAACAGATCAGACGCATCTGGTCCTTTCGTTTAGGGGGTTTGATTTTAGAGATAAGCGAGTACAAGCTGGTAAGTCACTCATCGCTGCGCTCTCGGGTGGTATGAGTTCTCGTTTGTATCATAAGATGAGGGAAGAACTTGGTATCTGCTATTACGTATATGCAAATTTGAATACAGGTTTTGATACAGGTGAGTTAACCGTATCTGCGGGTGTTTCAAATGATCGAGTAGGGGAAGCAATCCAGGGAATTGTTGAAGAGTTGGTTAAGATAAAAAAGGAAGGGGTAACAGAACATGAGATGGAGAAAGTCAGAGAGTATCGATTGTCAGGTCTTGTGCTTCATCTTGAAACTGTTGAAGACTACGCGAACTTCTTTGGAAGAGAGGAGGTTGTTAAAGGAAAATTTTCACTCCCTAAGACACGAGCGGATGAGATTTCTTCTATTACATCTAAACAGGTACATATGGTGGCTAAAGATTTAATTCAGGCACAAAAAGCGAACTTGGCAATAGTTGGTCCATTCAGGGAAAAAGACAAACCACAATTCGTAGAGTACCTCAAAAAGATAAGGTAAATTAAGGGGATTTTGTAATATTAAACCTCTCTTCACGTCTATGGGTTCAAGTGGTATTCTGTAAGTACAACTTAGACCCATGGAAGAGCCTCGACCAAAACAAAAATTGACAATAGAAATTAGCATGGGCACTCTGTTCAAGGTTGCCATTTTTGTTTTGTGTATTTATGCAGCAATTACACTCAGGGGCCTCATCTTGGTTCTCATCTCTGCTGTGGTAATTGCATCTGTAATTGAGCCAGGAACACGATGGTTAACTAGAAGGGGGATACAAAGAGTATTTGCAGCTTCAATTATGTATATCGGAATTGCAGCTGTCGCAGCAGCAACATTTTCGTTTGTGGTACCTCCACTATTTTCTGAAACCGCATCAGCGTTAAATAGTTTGCCTAAATATGTAAAAACTATTGATATATTCAACCCACTCACAGGTAACGCATACAAGAGTGTAAAGACATTCTTCCCAGATATTCCGAATACAATTTCAATTGGTGATTTGGCAGGATACACTGCGGGCGCTCTCTCACAATTTTCTGGAGGTTTGTTTGATACGGTGACAGGATTTTTTGGAGGTGTCGTGAGTATTGTGCTTGTGGTGGTAATATCGTTCTATCTCTCTGTGCGGGATGATGGTGTCGGTGAGTTCTTATCAATCATTACACCTCTTCGATATGAAAAGTATGTGAAAGGATTGTGGCAGAGATCACAAAACAAAATTGGTAAATGGATGCAGGGACAATTGCTCCTCGGTCTATTTGTAGGGGTCTTGACTTATGTTGCTCTCTTAATCGCAGGTATTCCTCATGCACTGCTTCTTGCATTCCTCGCTGCCATATTTGAACTCGTACCGATTGTTGGTATGTCCATCTCAGCGATTCCAGCATTTATCCTAGCAACACTTGATGGTGGTTTTGGACTAGGACTCATCGTCATTGCCATCTACGTTGTCATACAACAAATTGAATCTCATATTATGTACCCACTGGTTGCTAAAAAAGTCATTGGCATCCCTCCATTGATGGTCATCATTGCCCTTGTTGCCGGTGCAGAACTTGCCGGTCTCGTCGGAGCACTTCTTGCTGTACCTCTTTCTGTAGTACTTATGGAACTCATTGAAGACGTTGAAAAGAACAAGAGGTTTAGTACAACAGAGAATATTACCTAATTCTAAATACAAAGGATTCGTGCTAGTATTTCCGATATATGGAATCAGCAAAAAAACATTTCTATATAACCACAACATTGCCGTATGTAAATGCGGATCCGCATGTTGGCTTTGCTACGGAACTCATCAGGGCTGATGCTGTTGCACGAGTGAAGAAGCTTCAGGGATATGAGGTGTTTTTTAATACTGGAACAGATGAGCATGGTCAGAAGCTCTATGATGCTGCTTTGAAAGAGGGGAAAAGCGTACAGACATATGTGGATGGTTATGCAGAACAATTTAAGGGTCTCAAAGATCTTTTACATATCTCAAATGATGTACATTTCATTCGTACAACTGATCCAAAGCATGAAAAAGCAGCACAAGAGTTCTGGAACAGGTGTTTTCAGAATGGGTATATATATAAGAAAAACTATCAAGCTAAATATTGTGTAGGATGTGAGCTTGAGAAAACTGATTCTGAGCTTGTTGATGGTAAGTGTCCAATACATCCAAACAAAGAGTTGGAACTTATTGAGGAAGAAAATTACTTCTTTAAATTCTCGGAATTTGGTGAGAAACTTCTCTCTTTCTATGAATCACATCCTAACTTTGTAATACCAGATTTTCGATTCAATGAGATTAAATCATTTGTAAGTCGTGGACTGCAAGACTTTAGTATCTCAAGACAAAAAAGCAAAATGTCATGGGGTGTTCCTGTTCCAGGTGATGAGGAACATGTAATGTATGTATGGTTTGATGCATTGGTAAACTACATCTCAACACTTGGGTGGCCAACAGATGAAGATGCATTTGATATATATTGGAGAAACGGAACCCCAATACAATATTGTGGAAAGGATAACTTAAGACAACAGTCAGCAATGTGGCAAGCGATGCTCATGGCTGCTCATCTCCCAAATACGCATCAGATTGTGATTGATGGTTTTCTCACAGGGGAGGGTGGTGTAAAGATGTCTAAATCACTTGGTAATGTTGTTAATCCGTATGATGTAGTGAAAGAATATGGGACAGATGCTTTGCGATTCTTCTGTCTTTCAGAGTTGTCAGCATTCGAGGATAGTCCATTTACGATGGAGAGATTCAAAGAGGCATACAATGCGAAGCTTGCGAACGGGATTGGAAACCTAACCAGTAGAATTATGAAAATGGCGGAGGCTAATCTTGTTGGGCCTGTAGATGTGAGTGGTGTCCAGATTCCAGATACTTTTTTTGATATTTGTGCAGAATACGACTTTGTTAAAGTATCACAATTTGTGTGGTCACGTATACAAAGTCTTGATCTCTTTATACAAGAGAAAAAACCTTTTTCAGTTATTAAGACAGATAAAGAAACAGGCGTGGTCCTCATACAAGAACTTGTGATTGCTCTCTACAGTGTTGCATTAATGTTACAACCACTTCTCCCAGATACTTCAAAGAAAATAAAAGAATGTGTGAAGCAGAATAAGATGCCTGTTGAACCACTGTTTTTGAGAAAAGAGTAACACCCGTGTTCTAATGGGAACGGGTGTCTGAACTGGAATTTCATTCAGTCAGTTGATTTTGAGTCTTTGAGTGCCACATCTCATACGTTTTTGTTGCGATGAGGAGTATGACACCATTGAATGAGAACCAACAGAAAAATCTCCAGGGATGCTCGACATGTTTTCCAGCATTCTTGCACCAGTTAAGGTGCGAGTTTGCAGCATAGATGCCGATGCCATACCAGATGAGGCAGGCAGAGAGAAGCATGAAGCTGTGTGTGTAGAATGCATACAGCATTAATGCTGCGATGATCGAGGAGATGGTGTGGTAGATTGAGTCTGGCATAGAAGGGTGAATTTCTGGTTGGAACTATGTCAGAGAACAGAATGTTCGCTAAGCATAGGGATGTGCTCACAAGATATGTACA
This sequence comes from Candidatus Tayloriibacteriota bacterium, assembly GCA_018883165.1. Taxonomy (GTDB): domain Bacteria; phylum Patescibacteriota; class Minisyncoccia; order Phycocordibacterales; family CAIZLB01; genus VEQN01. The sequence continues at coordinate 22,606 of VEQN01000005.1, read as the reverse complement.
CATCTCTATGCTCCGTATATCTACACAAATCGTACACCTTGCAATACTACTGTCAAATACTATGATATACCGTATATATGATTGAATCTGCAAAATACATTGACGTACATGCACATGTAAACTTCGAAGAGTATGACCCGGATCGGGAGGAAGTCCTTTCACGTGCAAAGGAAGCAGGAGTACTGATGATTAATGTCGGTACTACTCTTGAGGCATCAAAACAAATTGTGAGTTTGTCTGAGAAATATGATGGCGTATACGGTATTGTCGGACTTCATCCAACTGAGGTAACACCTATGAACAGATTTAATACTCATGATTTTGAGCCGTTGGTTGCTCATCAAAAGACCGTTGCGGTAGGAGAGTGTGGTATTGATGTATATAGGCTTGACCCAGCGGAAAACAAGGAGGAATATTTGAGAATTCAAGAAGAGGATTTCCGAGCACAAATTGCTCTTGCGGTGAAATATGATAAGCCAATAATGATTCATGCGAGAGAATCATATGGAAAGATTTTAGAAATACTTAAAGATTGCTTCAGTGTGTATGGTACAAAATTGAGAGGGAATGCACACTTCTTTGCTGGTAGCATTGAGGAAGCACAGGCATTCTTGGATTTGGGATTCACAATATCTTTCACGGGTGTAATCACGTTTGCGAAGCAGTATGAGGAACTAGTTCGTTTTGTGCCATTAAATAGGATGCTTTCTGAGACCGACTGTCCATTTGTTGCCCCGGTGCCTTTCAGGGGGAGACGGAACGAACCCTTGTATGTCACTGAGGTGGTTAAAAAGATAGCGGAGATTAAGGGTCTGGAATTTGAGACAGTCAGAATAGCCTTGTTAAATAACGCTATTTCAGCATTTAAGCTTCAGTAATTTGGTTGCATTACACCTTAACCTGTGGTAGTGTGTAGCCCATGTCAATAGAAAAAGACACAAATGAGCGACAAGAGGGTGTACGAGTATATGAACTCGGATTCCATTTTGTTCCAACTCTTTCTGAAGACGAGGTTGCGGTTCCATTTTCGCATCTTAAATCTTTGATTGAAAAGAAAGGGGGTACGTTCATCGCGGAGGGAACTCCTGAAATGACTAATCTCGCTTACGAAATATCAAAGACAGTTAAGGCGCAAAAAAAGCGATACACAGAGGCATATTTTGGATGGGTTAAGTTTGAACTTAACGCAGAAGAAATTCCTGCTTTTGAAAAAGAGGTAAAAGCTTTTGAGCCAATACTCCGATACCTTCTCATTGCAACTGTACGAGAGAACACTCTCGTTGGTGCAAAGGAAGTTTCTTCAAAGAAAGGAACTAAGGAAGCCACAGAAGCTGGTACAGAACCAACTGAAGCTCCAGAAGAAGTACAGGTTGATTAATCAATAACCAAATTGATACAATACATCCATGTATCTTAACAAAGCATTTATTATCGGTAATTTAACAAGGGATCCTGAATTAAAAGCATTGCCTTCAGGTATGTCGGTAGCAAGTTTCTCTGTAGCAACTAATCGAGTCTGGAAAGACGCGAAAGGTGCTAAGCAAGAGTCAGCTGATTATCACAACATTGTGGTATTTGGTAGACAAGCTGAAACAGCTGCTCAGTACTTGAAAAAAGGTAGTTCTGTCTATGTAGAAGGACGAATGCAAACACGAAGTTGGGATGGGCAAGATGGTAAGAAACAGTATCGAACAGAAGTAGTTGCTGACCGAGTTCAATTCGGTGAACGACGAGGAGATGCTGGTTCAAACCAAGGTGGTTCATATGAACCTAAGTCAGCACCAAAATCTTCTAAAGAAGATAACGCGCTCGACAATATGCCAAGCATGGATTATCCAGAAGAGGAAATTAATCCAGAAGACATTCCATTCTAGTTTGTAGATTCACATAGTAGAGTACGGCATATATATATAAACGAATATGGCAAAACAGTGCTATTTCACACAAAACAACATTCAGCATATCGACTATAAGGATACTGCGATCATCTCAAAGTTCATCAATCCTCAGGGTCGAATTATGTCTCGAAAGAAGACAGGTGTGACAGCTAAACACCAGCGACAGTTGGCTACAGCAATCAAGCGAGCCCGATTCATGGGACTCCTTCCTTACGTAGCAGCATAAGCTGAAACAACAAAACACCTCCTGTAACAGGGAGGTGTTTTGTTGTTTCAACCCTTAGTTAAAAAGAGGAACTTGTTTCCCTGATTCATCAAATGTAAACACAGAAGCATTTCTTAGTGGAAGTTTTCCTTTAGAATCAAATCGTATGTAGCCGGAGTAACCTTCGTAATTAGCTTGAGAAATTGATTCTACTGTACTCAAGTTACTCGCCAGGCCTTTGATTAGTATTACTGCAGCATCATATGTGGCCGCCGCGCTTGGGCCTGAAGGGTACTTACCATATATTGCTTTGTATTTCTCATTAAACTCATCTTGCTTGTTGCCAGAATGCATCTCTGCAAAGACAACTTTGCTCTTAAATCGCCCAAGATTATCAAGTGTTGATTTTGCTTTGGCACGTGCGCTATGTGTAGCAATCATTATGTCGCCTATCTGTGCAAGTACTTGGTTGCATAATGCTGCATGACCCATGTCATCTGATATAGCTGAATATGCATAGTCTGGCTTGTACTCCTTAACCTTAAGTATCTCGGTTCTAAAATCTGTCTGATCTGGATTTGTGCTAATTTCTATGTATTCGATACCAAGATTTGCCAGCTCTGTTGTTATTTGCTTTGCATTTATGTTCGACCAGGTATTCACGGTTTTAATCACCGCAACTTTTTTTACCGATTTCTTTTTCATATATTGTGCAAGTGCTTTGTGCTCACCCAAATCCGATGGCGTCATAGACCAAAAATACGGTGGCTTCACGAAATCAGAGTCAGCAACCACCCACGGGGAAATAATCGGTATTTTGTTGGTACTTGCGATTGGTGCAACTGCTGCACCAAACTCGGTCCACTCCGGTCCAATTATCGCCTGTACCTTATCTACATGTACCAATTTATTCACAGCGTTTACTGATCCTGTCACATCAGATTTACCATCTTCAATAACGACTCGTTCGGCAGGGAAGCCTGTATCCTTGAGTGCTAGTAATAATCCGTTTCTTGATTCTTCACCCACAAAAGATGCGAAACCGGTGCTGTGGAATACGGCACCAAGTCTTGCTTCTTTGGTTTCCTTTGTGTGCATCGTACTCACCGCGATGAGTACGAGTATTGTGGCTATAATTATATATTTTATCTTGTTCATATTGGTTTTAAACAGCTGGGTAATAGCTATTTACAATCATGTATACATGTATTACTATTATGTGCACAAACTCTCTCACATTGGAGAGTAATATGTATGAATTTAGAAATACTTAAAAAAATAGGTTTAAACGATAATGAAATTAGGGTATACAATACTTTGCTTTTGCAAGGCAGACAGAAGACGGGAAAGATAATCTCTACATCGGGCATATCTAGTTCAAGTGTGTATGCAAGTCTTGAATCTTTAATAAAGAAGGGTTTGGTCTCATACCAGGTAAAAAACAATATTAAATATTACCAAGCGGAAATGCCCGACTCGCTCATTGAAGAATCAAAAGAACAGACTAAGGCTTTAGAGGAACTATTGAAAGATATTAAGATGCTTCCGGTTCCAGAAAATGAAAGAAATGAAGTTAATGTGTACCAAGGTGTATCTGGATTCAAACGAGCATATGAAATTATGGCGTCGGAATTGAAGAAAGGGGAAATCGTGAATGTGGTCACATACTCTGCGTATTATGGTAAGAGGAAAAGCATAAGAGACTTTTTTGCAGATCTAGACAAGGGTATATTCAAAAAAGGTGCTTATATCTCAATGATTGCTGATGATGATTTGATGCAAATTATAAAAAAGGACAGACCTTTTGCATCAAAATACAATATGAAGCGACTGCCTAAAGAATATTTTAACCCTAGTTGTTTTAATGTCTCAGATACTATGGTTGTAATGGGTGTATGGAGTGCTAAAGAACCGATCGCATTTATCATGCGTAACCCAGCGATTGTTGAGTCATTTAGAAATAACTTTAAGTTTTTGTGGCAATTGGCAAAGTAATATTTTGCATCAATAACGAAACAGCGGCACCAAACTAGGTGCCGCTGTATTCATATATAGATATTACTTGTTACTTACTCGCTCTACATATTCTCCAGTTTCAGTGTTGATTCGTACTACATCACCTTCAGCAACGAAAATTGGAGCGTTGATTGTTGCACCAGTCTCAAGTGTGATGACTTTGTTACCACCTTTCGCTGTGTCACCTTTAACTGCTGGGGGAGCGTCAGTTACTTTAAGTTCAACCTTGATTGGAAGCTTTACACTGAAAATGTTGTCTTCAAAAGAAAGTACATCAACAAGAGTGTTCGCTTTCATGAACTTAGCTGCTGTTCCGATGAGGGATTCCTCAAGTTTAAATCGTTTACTTGGATCATTCTCTTCGCAAAACCACCATTCACCTCTGTTTGCATATAAAAACTTTACTTTGCGTTCATCGATATCTGCTTCCTCAGCTTTGTCAGTTGCACCGAATGAGTGCTCAACCACTCGACCGTTCATGAGATTTTTAAGCTTAGTAGCGTTTACTGGCTTTCGCATCTGCTTTCGAAACACATGTGAAGAAAGTACTTCATATGGCTCTCCTTCAAATACAATGTACTTTCGTACTGTAATTTCGTTATATTCTAGCATTGGGTGTATATTCCTAAATGGCTAATTAATACAGGCATTCTAGTCCAAAGCAGGGGAGAAGTCTAGTCGTATATATTACAAAAAACACCCGCTCTCTGCGGGTGTTTTACGCCTTCTATTCTTGTTCCTTCAGCTTCGCTCGAATTTCTTTAAGTATCTTGTTTGCTGTTACTGTATTTTCTCGTAGATATTGCCTTGTTGCATCATATCCTCGACCAAGCTTCTCTTCTACGTATGAGTAGCTTGTACCACTTTTTGAAATTATGCCCATCTTTTCCCCAAGAGCAATCATCTCACCTTCTTTTGAAATACCTTCGTTGTACATCAAATCGAATTCAGTTTGCTTAAATGGAGCTGCTACTTTGTTTTTAACAACTTTCACTCGCACTCGTCCTCCCATGATTTCTTCACCTTTCTTTATCTGAGCAATTCTTCGAATATCCAGTCTTACAGAAGTGTAGAATTTTAGTGCTTTACCACCTGGTGTAGTCTCTGGATTTCCAAACATGACTCCAATTTGCATTCGTATTTGGTTGATGAAAATTACTACGGTCTTTGTCTTTGAAACGATACTTGTAAGTTTTCGAAGTGCTTGAGACATGAGCCTTGCTTGTTTTCCAACATGGTGTGCACCCATGTCACCTTCGATTTCATCTTTAGGGGTAAGGGCTGCAACGGAGTCAATTACGATGACATCAATTTTTCCAGATCGTACTAAGCTTTCTACAATCTCGAGAGCTTGTTCACCTGTATCTGGTTGAGAGATGAGAAGCTGATCAATCTTTACACCAAGTCGTTTTGCATACTCTGGATCCATCGCATGCTCGGCATCAATATACGCACAAATTCCACTCATCTTCTGCGCTTCTGCCACAACATGGAGGGCGAGTGTCGTCTTACCTGAAGACTCTGGCCCAAATATTTCAATGATTCTGCCTCGAGGCATACCACCAACACCGAGTGCTGCATCTAGACCAATTGATCCGGTTGGAATGACATTTACGTTTACTTTTGGTTTATCACCAAGCTTCATGATTGCGTCATCACCAAACTTAGTCTTAATCTGTGCAAGTGTATCCTTGATCTCACTTTCCGATGGAGCTGATTTAGATTTCTTTGAAGAAACCTCTTCCTCATTTTCAGTTGCTACTTCTGTTTCTGTATCCAGAGTTGTATCTTCGGTAACCTCCTTAGATACTTTCTTATCTTTCTTTGGTGCGTTCTTTTTTGCCATGTAAATTAATTATTGCTTATATACGACTTCTATTTTTTTCTCAACTCTTGACCCGAACTTATCCTCAGCCTTGAGTGTGATTATATTATACCCTGGATATACCATTAGTTTCTCATTGAAAACTCCCGATTCGTCTGTCACAATTGGTCTGTCATTAAGCCAGATGGCTGAGATGTTTGAGGCTTTTCCAGAGACGGTAAGCCTGTTGTCTGTTACTGTCCCACCAGGGGTAGGGGAATACAGGCTTAGTTCAGGACCCTCCACGATCTTTTTTGCCTGGAATATGCCATATCCAATCAAACATAATACGAAGATTCCAACCATCAGTGTTTTCAGTATCAGTTTTCCGTCTTCGTATGGCTTTAGCATAGGGTATCGATATTAAGGGGATGTAAATGAATTATAAATTTGTCTCTTCCTCCTCTGCTTCTTCTGAATATTCCTCGTCATTTGAAGATCCACCTTCGCGACCGATGAGTACTTCTCGTGGTTTAGCACCGTCAGCAGGACCTATGACACCCTTGTCTTCGAGGATATCCATAAGCCTAGCAGCTCGTGCATATCCAACTCGTAGTTTCCTCTGAATATATGATGTTGAAGCTTTTCCAGCCTCGAGTACGATTTGTTTTGCTTCTTCATACAAATCATCATCAACATCTTCGTCGTCTCCAAGGCCACCTTCTGTGCTAGAGCTAAATATCGGGTCAGGTGTTACGTTAGTAACACTTTCACCTGTGAGAGTAATTTCTGATGGAAGACCCTCTGCATTATCGATTAGGTACTGTACCACTCGTTTCATTTCAGCCTCACTAATGAATGCTGACTGGATTCGTTGCGGAGTTGCCATGTCGCCTGAGAGATAGAGCATGTCTCCGGCACCAAGAAGCTCCTCAGCTCCTCGCATATCAAGGATTGTTCTAGAGTCAATTTGTGATGCTACCTGGAGAGCGATTCGAGACGGTACGTTTGCCTTAATGAGACCAGTGATTACGTTTACCGATGGTCTTTGTGTTGAGAGGATGAGATGGATACCCACAGCTCGACTCATTTGCGCAAGTCGAACAATACCCGCTTCAAGTTCTCGAGGGTATGTTTGCATGATATCTGCCAACTCATCAATTACGATAACAATGTATGGCATCGGGTCGATCATTTCATCATCCTTAATTTCACCTTTTTTCTTTTTCTCAAGTAATGGCGTTAGGATGTTTTTATGGTAAGAGCTAATATCTCGAACCGAATGTTTTTCAAGAATGTTATATCGTCTATCCATTTCTTTTGCTGCCCACTTGAGTGAAAGAATTGCTTTCTTTGCATCTGTGATTACTGGGGTGAGAAGGTGAGGGATCTTGTTGTACTGAGTGAGCTCCACTCGTTTAGGGTCAATCATGATGAATCGGAGATTGTCAGCTGAGTTTCTGTAGAGGAGGGAAGTGATGATTGCATGAATGGTAATTGATTTACCAGATCCAGTTGTACCTGCGATGAGAAGGTGTGGAAGTTTTGTTAGGTTACCGAAATATGATTTACCAGAGATTCCTTTACCGAGAGCTATCATGAGTGGTGTCTCAGATTTCTGATATTCATCTTGTGCAAGAAGTGTACCTAGACCTACTTTTGTCTTCACTGTGTTTGGAATTTCAATACCTACAAGTGACTTACCAGGGATTGGTGCTTCAATACGAATTGGGTGTGCCGCAAGAGCAAGTGAGAGGTTGTTCTGAAGGCCAAGGATTTTAGAAAGTTTTACACCTTCTGCTGGCTTCAATGCATACCGTGTGACAGATGGTCCAATTGAGACCTCATCCATCTCTACATCTATACCGAAGTTCTGAAGAGTTCTTTTAATTACATTTGCGTTCGCTTTAATGTCACCAACTCCTGGTTTACCACTATCGCCTTCAAGAAGGGAAAGCGGGGGAGGAACGAATGCTTTACCAAGGAGTAGAGATTTTCTTGATACTTGGATGACATCATCTTTGTCATTTTCAGCTTTGTTATCCACAGCCACCTTAGGTTCTTTTTCAATAGGTTCAGGTTTGGTCTCAGCCTTAAGCTTGGCCTTTATGGTTTCAAGGACAGAAGCTGCTTTTTTCTCATCAATCTCTTCTTCATCCATGTCTTTTATATCAGACATTGGTTGTCCTTTAATTTTATCCTTATTATTAGATACTTTTTCATCCATTCCTTCTTCATCTTTTTTACCGTGAATGAGTCTCCAGAACATTACATGCTCTTTGCGTAGAGCTGCGTCGTAAATCACAATGATTGAAATGAGTAGTAACCCGACGAGTGTAATTACGCTGGTTGCATAGTCAAAGAGTTGAAGGAGGGGTTTTGATATGAGGGCCCCAACGATACCTCCACTTGTCTCGCTGGTAAGCTCAAATAAACCAAGACCAGATACTATGAAGAGTACGGTACCTGCAATCTTTGACGGTGGGAAACTCCTTTCCTGATCCCCAAAGAAAGAAAGGGAGAGTATTAAAAGAATTGCAGGGATGAGGTAGTATCCATATCCTAAGAGATCAGACAGGATATCGTGTACTTTTGTACCCACTAAACCACCACCTCCAAACCCTGCAAAGAGGAAGAAGATTGATAGTATAAACAGGGAGATTCCCCATACACTTTTCCATGTGCTTTCTTTTAAATAACTTGTCTTAGAAGATTGTTTAATGTCCGTATCAGGAGATTTCTTTTTTTCACGTTTTGCCATGTACATATTTTATCACGCAAACATTCGTACACTAAGTTGCTTTTAAAGTTGTCTTATATATAATGGGGTCACTATTAAAAGTCACTAAAAATTATGCAAAAAGACAATCAAGTTTCAGAGCAGGTTGGAGAGGTACAAGGGACAGAAAAGTTGTTGTCTTTTATAAAAGACAACAAGGTGTCCTACCTCTGTAAGAAGGTGTCTCAAATCACTAAGGCCACCTGTCTAGTAACTGCGCATATTGAGGAAAACAAAGAGATACGAATGAAGTTGAGGAGTACTGCTTTGGATATGTCCGATATTGCAATCTCAAGTTTGTGCAACTCGGGAACACTCTCTATAAAAGACAGAGATGTTATTCTGTCTAAGTCATTGTTCTTGGTAAATTTGGTAGAACTGGCACATGCACTTAAACTCATTTCAGAATCTAACTCTGACATCCTCCTCGGACAAATTAAATCTTTTATGTTTGAAGTAGAAGAATTGTCTCATAAGATATCACCACAACCTTCGCTTAAAATGTCTGACTTTGAGTCTGAGATGTTCATTCAGGCACCTAAACCTATAGTTGATGAAAAGGTTGTGTTGGAGAAACCCAAACCAATAATCGAGACTCTTTCTGTATCAAATCCAAAGGAGGCTTCTTTAACAAGAACATCGAGATCTTCATTCCATCCTACTAATGCTGTATTCAGACAAAGATTAGCAACTTCTAAAACTCTCGAGGATTTACACGGATTGTCATCTACGATACCGGGTAAGGAAGAGAGTAAATCTGCACCATTTGCAAAGTCAGGTAGACAAGAACTTATTATTAATACTATCGCCGCAAAAGGCGAACTTTCCATAAAAGATCTGGAAGGTGTTGTTAAAGGATGTAGCGAAAAAACCATACAAAGAGAGCTTCTGGCGTTGGTAGAACAAGGAGTTTTAACTAAAACAGGGGAAAGGAGATGGTCAAGATACGCGCTTGCGAAATAATTTTGTCCTTTTGATGTCTTTTATATCTTTGTTTTAAGCCATCTTTCCAAAAACTCGAGTGGTTGACTTTCATTGACTAAGGGGGTGTTTTTCTGTAATATATGGGGCTATATACCGTCATGGTATGTAGCACAGTATTTATAGGCACTATTATATGTTCCTGAAAGTTACATATATATAGGAGCGCTACCCAGTAACAATCTGACCATTGAAAAACCCATAGTTAGTTCAATTTCTGAACATCAGAACGACAGATATTCAGTACTCAGAAATACAAATTACATTCGACAACTTTTCCAAACTTCGTGTCGATTTCGTTCTCAACTTTACGTTAATGAAAATTAATAAAAAGATGTTGATGGAAATGAGGTTGGGAAGTGGTATGACTCTTCACGACAAATGGAGTCATTATAGTTAGTTATTACAAACGGCGAACCCGTACAGGTACTCGGAATTACTTCGAGTTTCTCTACGGGTTCGCCAGGTTAGTTTAACCCGAAGGTTGTGTGTAACCACACATTATAAATTGTTTATCAATTAATGTGGTGAAGCAAAACCTTTAAACAAATTTTAATTATCATATGAAGAAATATTTCGCAGCTGTTCTTACACTTGCTCTTGCGCTTTCAGTTGTTGCTCCAGTAGCAGCTTCAGCACAGACAGTGTCTACAGCTTACACATTCACAATGAACCTTAAGGTAGGTTCACGAGGTGCTGACGTAGTAGCTCTACAGTCATTCCTCGAATCAAAGGGTCTCCTTACAATGCCAGCTGGCGTTGCGAAGGGATCATTTGGTCCTCTTACAAGAACTGCAGTTCGAGCATACCAGGCTACAAAGGGTCTTCCACAAACAGGATTCTTTGGTCCTATGACACGAGCTGCTGTTGCAGCTGATGCAGTTGTTACAACAAACACAACAACTACAAACACTACAACTACAGTTACAACATCAGGAGTTGAAGGTACACTCGATACTCGACTTGCATCAACACCTGCTGATAACTCAAACGTGAAGACTCAGAACGATGTTCCTGTATACGGAATTGAGTTCAAGGCTCGAATCGCTGATGTTTCAGTTCAGACTCTTGACCTTAAAGTTGCAGTATCTGATGGTTCATCATCAGAAAACCCAGCAACTTTGATCAACACAATCAAGGTTTGGGATGGATCAAACGTAATTGCTACAATTCCTGTAACAATGTCTACATTTACTAAGGACCAGAACCAGGTATATTACTACCGACTTTCAGGTCTTAACTTTGTAGTTGCTAAGGACGTTACAAAAGTTCTAACTGTATCATTCAGTACAAACGGACTTGACAACGACCGAACAGTTACAGTTCAGGGTTACGGATCATCATCTGTACGAGCGGTTTCAGGTAACGGCGTATCAAGCTTCTACGATGTATCAGGTTCAGGTTACACTCGAACACATACATTCAAGAAACCAGGTACATCTACTTTGACACTCTCAGGTGCTTCAAATCCTATCCGATCAATGAACTACCGAGTAAATGGTTCTGATGTACTTCAGAATGTTACTCTTGGTACATTCAACTTGAAGTCAACTTCAGGTGATTCAAAGCTCATGACTGTGTACGCTACAACAACAACTTCTGGTACAGCTCCTACAACATTGTACCTCTACCAGGGTTCAACATTGTTGAAGTCTAAGTCTTACGCATCAACAGTTGCATTCGATAACCTCGACTCAACAGCAGGTGCAGTAGTTCCTGGAAACGACACAAACGTAACATACACAATCAAGGCTGACTTCCCATCAAACACAACATCTGGCTCATACGCTAGTGTGGTTGTTGGAAACGTAGTATACGAAAAGCCAAACGGTACAACAGCTACTGCTTCAGGCTCATCAGTATCTAACGTTGCTCAGTATGTTTACACTGCTGCTCCTGTATTCGCACTCGCTGGAACACCTACTATCACAATCGATGGTACAAACCAGCAGGGTTCATCTACAGCTGCAACAGCTCGATTCCCATTGAACGTAACAGCTCTTGGAGGAACAATGACAAAGCTTGCTAACACATCAGTAGTAGTTAAGTTCGCACGATCTGACTACGCTGCTACAACAACAGCTTCAGTACTTGTTTCAACAATCCCAGACAACAACATCGCTGATGGTACAACAGTTCCTGTAACAGTTACAGCTACTGCGTCATCAACAGGATTGACTTCAGGTATCTACTCAGCATACATTGAGTCAGTTGCATGGACAGTTGGTTCAGTGTCTGTAACACAGACATATGGTTGGGATGATTACAAGACTCCAACAGGTGTAAACTTCATCAAGTAATAACTTGAACGAAGTCCAGATCTGTTAGATCTTGATTCAGCAAAAAGCCCGCTCCCGAAAGAGACGGGCTTTTTGTGTTACAATAATTTCATGTTTGATACAACTGCTTTTAGACTTATATGTGGATTTCTCGCAATCCTTATTTTCGGTTTCATGGTTTTGATAGCGACAGGCTTGTATCAAACAATAATCTAATTTTTTCTTAAAATCATTTTCATCTCATTCATGTAATCTACGGACATGAAATGTGTTTTTCTTTTTGCACTGTACGCATGGATACTTGTACCGTCATACATCAGCGCTGAATCTGTGATTGGTGATCGGACTCTGTCTTCGAATGAAGTATGGAAATATCAATCAACGCATGAGATTAATGGAAACCTGACAATACCTAAGGGTTTGAAACTTGTAATTCAAGTTGGCGAGAAAGGGTTACAATTCAATAGTGGATCTATATATGTATATGGGGAGTTGGAGATAGTGGGAACAAGCGCTCGTATTCTGTCAGGACATTCTTTCTCCGGTATATACACAATGGGTGGCAGTTTGGTTGTATCTGGTATACAGGCAAATGGAGATTGTCCAAAGATATATGGATGGGATAATTCAAAGATAATCATATCAAATAGCGTATTTGATACTTGTAACGCTAGTGGTGCTTTAATCTCATCTTGGAATCATTCTGAGCTTACAGTACAAAATGTGACATTAACCAACATTACTGCTACATCTGTAATTGAATCATTTAAGTATTCGAATATGTATATATCAGATACAGTATTCCGCAATAACATGACGGTGGCGGTTGTGTCATCGTATGAAAATGGTGTAGTCACTGTTGAGAATTCAGAGTTTGTTGATTCACCAAGTTCAATTGGTGTACAAGTGTTTAACAAAGTATACACAACGTTCAGTGGCAATAGTTTCTCAAGACTAAAAACTGGTATTTCAACATTCGAACATGCTGAGAACTTCTTAAGTGCAAATACTTTTTTGAATAATCGTATTGGATTCGAAGCATATGCAGCGTCTTCAACTGTTGTAGGAAATATCTTCGAGGAGCACATAGGATACGCAACATATGCAGAGGGTGGATTTGTTGAAGCTAGGGACAATTGGTGGGGTAGTGGTACTGGCCCTAGATTTCCGCTTCAAAATATCCAAGGAGTAGGTGACTCGGCGGATGGTTCACTTAATGTTATGCCTTGGCTTCTCGAAAAGCCAAACATTAAGAAATGTTGTTCCTCAATGTTTTTCTTCCCTGGTCTTCAGGGTAGTAGGTTATATACAAGGGGATACATGTTCGAGAATCAGTTATGGGAACCAAATAGAGATGCTGATGTGAAGAAGTTGTATTTCAATACGAGCGGAGAACCTATATCTAAATCTATATATCCTAAAGATATGGTCTCTAGAACAAATATTGGATCATCTATTGGTCTTGGATTTTTAGATATTGATGTGTACAAGGGTATGGAAGAATATCTTGTCGGGTTAAAAAACAGAAGAATGATACAGGATTGGGGTGTGATAGTGTATGACTGGCGATATTCTTCCGATGAAGTAGTTTTAATGAATAGGAAAATATGGACTAAAGAGATTAAGGAAAAAGCTTTAAAATCAAAAACTGGTAAGGTGATACTTGTCGGTCATAGCTTCGGTGGTATTGTTGCAAAAAAGTTTGCATCATATTTAGAGTCAGAGGGTCTTGGGCACCTTATCGAATCTGTAGTATTAATTGGTACTCCAGAGCAAGGGTCTTTTTCATCTGTATCATCAGTACTTCATGGTGATGGGCAATCAATATTGCATGGTGCGATTCTTACACAATCAACAGCAAGGTCGTTCTCAAAGAATATTAAATCAGTAAATGAACTTGTGAGAATAACCTTAGATCAAATGTCTTCCGGAATTGAAATACATACCAAAAACAAAGACCCTGTGCATCTGCGTACAAAAGATATGATGTTAGATTTCATATTTAGAACCGGTGTGTTTAAAGATAGAAAAATTCCGTTTTCAGATGTGGATGTCCGTACTGCTGCTATCGGTAACAAAATTGTATATGACAAGGTAAAAGATATTAGGTACTCGATTAGTGATACTTTATCTGGAAAAATTACACATATACTGAGTACAAATGTACTTACTCAAAATGGAATTGAGTATATAGAAAAATGCGGTCCGCAGGCGGAGTTGTCACTTGGAGTGGGTCTGGTTCAACAGAACGTCTCGGCAGATGCATATTGTGCAATGAGCCGTAATTCAATGTATACAAAAAATGGTGATGGTGTCGTACCTGTAGGTGATATCTCGAAGCGAGCTGGTAGGACAATATTGATTGATGTTTTCAAATACAACAATATACATCCGAACAGAATTGAGCATGTAAATCTTGCATCAACAGAACCTGTACTAACGATACTAAATGACATTGTATTTGGCAGAGACCTGAAGTTTTCCGCGGCACCATATGTAACGGTAGTTCCAAGCAATCAACAGGTAGATGCTCCTCTTGAAGTTACATCATATTGGAGAGTGAAGATACAGGGGGATGGAAAAGTTAAGGTGGAAACAGATATTGGGGTTGTCGAAGACTATCAAGTGAAAGAAGGGTATGTGCATTCGAGTAATATGAAAGGGGTAGCGTATGAAAATACAAATTCAGAAAAAATAATACTATTACCCGTAAAACCAAGAAAGATTAACTTTTCTTCAAAGTCCCTAGGAACAGAATCATTTATGATTGATAGGGTAGATTTTAGAGATGGTACGTATAAGTCGTCATACAGTCAGCCGGCATACATCTTTGATATAGATGCTACAACTCCGCAAAGTGTAAGTACGATTAACATAACTAATGACAATGCAACAACAACGATTACTTTAGAAAAAGATTATGAGGGTGATGGTGTGGTCGATGCAGCTTCAATCCCAATAGTTGCAACATCTACATACTCAGATATTGCCGTTGAAGAATATTCCATTAATGATATTAAAGTAGAACTTCGTGCACTGCGAACACGAATTCAATCGGGGATTGTTACTAAAAAGTTTGCTGATAGGTATGTGTTAAAAATAAATGCAATTCTCAGAAGGATTGATGCATATCCGATAAGTAATTCAAAAGCATATTCTAAATCTATACAAGTTAGTTTAGATTCAATTGTGAAAGAGATCGAAAAGTCATATAAAAACTATCGAGGAGGGATGAGTCTCAAGGATGCGTCGTTCTTGTATCCAGGGTTCTTTAAGATATATAAAATGTTTGTATATCTTAAGGTTTGACAAAGCATATATTTCAGGTAATCTTGTACCGAAGGGCTTCAAAGACCACAGGTGTCGTAAAAGGCATAAATCCTGTGCAGAGGTCGAAAATATAGCTATTTGGCCATATTTTCAATCTACTCTCTTTGAAACCCACCCTAAACGGTGGGTTTCTGGTTGTCTTAAACCTTCAGGTCGGAAATATAATTTACGTTCATTACAAAAATGGCAATTTCAAAAGAAAAGAAAGGCGAGATTGTAGCTAAAGTAAAAAATATTGTTGATTCATCAAAATCTGTTGTGTTTGTGAACTTTCACAAGCTACCAGTTTCTGAGTCTACAGTAGTTCGAAAAGAGCTCCGATCAAAAGACGTTCAATTCACAGTTGCTAAGAAGACATTGACTAAGCGAGTGCTTAACGACTCTAAGATTTCAGGTGATATGCCTGAACTTCAAGGGGAACTTGCGCTTGTGTACAGTGCTGACCTCCTTGCACCAGCAAGAGAAATCTACGAATTCCAGAAAAAACTTGATGGAAAAGTATCAATTCTCGGCGGTGTATTTGATGGAGTATTTAAGACTAAATCTGAAATGGAAGCGATCGCATCAATCCCATCACAGAAGACTTTGTACGCTCAGTTCGTCAATATCATCAATTCTCCAATCCAAGGCTTTGTCCTTGCGTTGAACGCTATCGCGGAGAAGAAGCAATAATTTAGTAGTAGTTAATTTTTAAAAAATATGTCAGAAGAAACAACAACAGCAGAGGTTATTGAAACTCCTGCACAGTTCAAGACAGTAGTTGAGACAATCGAAAAGATGTCAGTTATCGAACTCCACGAACTTGTAAAATTCCTTGAAAAGAAATTCGGCGTTTCTGCAGCAGCAGTTGCAGTAGCTGGTCCTGCAGCAGCAGGTCCTGCGGCTGAAGAAAAGACTTCATTCAACGTTCACCTAGCGGATGCTGGTGCGAACAAGATTGCAATCATTAAGGTTGTGAAAGAAGTTCTCGGTCTTGGTCTTAAAGAGGCTAAGGATCTTGTTGATGCAGCTCCATCAGTTCTTAAGGAAGGTCTTAAGAAGGAAGAAGCAGATGCTCTCAAGAAGCAGATTGAAGAAGCTGGAGGAAAGGTTGAAATTAAGTAATCCTTACATTCAGGTATTCACAAAAAACCACCCGTATTGGGTGGTTTTTTGTTTGTTGCTTTCTGAAATATTGCTGACATACTTTAGGTGTAGGGTTTTCCATTACATGGGAAACGAAACGTTAGCTCGTCGACAATTTCAAACCCCAATCACTATGATTAGACAGCTCCAATTGTTTGAGTATGAACCCGAAGTCAGGGTTTACGTCGGTTGTGCGCTTACACAAGCACCACCCGAATTCAGGGATAAAGTGGTTCGCTTTAAGGCGGAATTGGTAAAGCGCGGATGCGTCGTCCTTGAGTTCCTCGGTCTTGCCGCAGGTACTCCTCGTGATGTGTGGATCCATGATATCGAAAACTGTGTGATGCGTTGCCACCTCTTCGTCGCACTGTGTGATCTTCCATCTATCGGTCTCGGCGTCGAGTTCGGTGTTCAAACGGTTGCTCGGGGAAAGCCGACAATCGCCGCTGCACATCACGATGCGAGTGTCACGCGTTTGATTCTTGACCCTGCACTACCAGCAGGAGGGTATCAATTCATTCGCTACGATGATATGTTCGACTTGGTCGAACCTGTCATGCAAAGCGTTGGTGACATCAAAGCACAACTCAAGGCCCAGAAAACTGAAGAAGATCCAGGTGATTTGCGTCAACAGGAATTCGTGGCTTGGCGGTCATATTTCGTTGAGCCCGCAGCGCTTGCTGCGTAACGCACCATCTATCTGCAAAGAGCCTCACTCTTCGCGGTGGGTGGGGCTTTTTGTTTAAAAATATGATACATTTATTACATATTAAGACAGTCGGATATTCATGAGCCGAACTGAATTTATCAGATAACTACAGAAAGAAAATGGACACACTTGAGAAAATATTTGGAGGTGCAGCAAGAGTAAAATTAATGAGATTATTTTTGTTTAATCCTACTTTGTATTATGAAACAAGTGATGTTGTAGATCGGTCAAAAGTTGAAACAAGTCGAGCGAGAAGGGAATTAAACTTTCTTGCCAAAGTTGGACTAATTAAAAAATCATCACGAGGAGGGAACACGGTAGTGTGGTACCTTAATGACAGGTTTCCATATTTGGTTGAATTCCAAAGACTGCTCTTGCAGACAAGTTTGGTACACAAACAGCCTATTGTAAAAAAAATTTCAAAGATTGGAAGAATTAAACTCGTTGTGTTTTCAGGAATATTTAAAGAATTATGGGATAACACTATCGATATTCTCGTGGTAGCAGACAACACAAAGAGAGGAACGGTTGAATCAGTTATGTCCTCTATTGAAGCAGAGATGGGTAAAGAGATTAAGTATGCAATTCTTGATTCAGAAGACTTTAAGTACAGACTCGGCGTGGGAGATAGGCTGGTACGAGATGTTTTGGATTATCCCCACGAAGTTGTTTTGGACAAGCTTGGACTCTTCTAAATTGATATAATAGGGGTGTAGGGGTAGTCGCCCCTGTTATATAAAATCAACTTATATCTTTCATATGATTATTCAGACTTGGGGTGATGCATTAGGTACAACATTTACTGGTTTTGCTCCTTTTGCAATTCAGGTACTCGCGTATCTATTCGTCGCTCTCATAATATTTACAGTTGGATGGGTGGCTGGAACATTCATCGGGCAGGTTATCGAAAAAGCTTTCAAGGCGCTTCGAGTAGATGCAGTGCTTAAACAAGCGGGTATCGAAGATATGCTCAAGAAGGGTGGAATCAATCTCAACTCAGGTGCGTTTGTTGGAGGATTAATTAAATGGTTTGTAATTGCAATCTTCTTCCTCTCAGCACTTCGAGTGTTTGGATTTACTCAGGTCACAGCATATCTTGAAGATGTTGTAATGGGTTACATCCCACATGTGATCATTGCAATTCTTATTCTTCTCGTTTCAGTTGTGATTGGGGAAGTGGTACAGAAGATTGTTTCAAGTGCATCAACAGCAGCACATATGGCGAGCGCTAAACTTTTAGGCGCTATTGCTAAATGGGCTATCATCATCTTTGCTGCACTTACAGCACTTGTTGAACTCAACATCGCAGCTGAACTTGTTCAGGTTGTGTTCATTGGAGTGGTAGTTGCTCTCTCAATTGCATTCGGTCTAGCATTCGGCCTTGGTGGACGAGATGCTGCATCACGAATCATTGAAAAAGCGGTAAACGAACTTTCTCGAAAGCAGTAATCTCTAGATACCGTAGGGAACTATACAAAAAACACCCTCAAGAGGGGTGTTTTTTGTTTCATCCCATGGCCTATTATATGGCTTTTTTAGAAACATCCTGTTTTACCATTTCCAGCCCTATTTTTGAAGGTATTTTTGTTGACAAAGGTTTCTCTATGCGTATAATAGCCCGTATCAGTTATGTTAATCATCTTACGAATGCGGTTAGACCAATAACGTCTGAATAGGACGCTATAGGAAAGACCGCTCTCGAAAGAGAGCATTTTCTTTTAAGAAAATAGCACTCGAAAGATCACTCAGAAAACATATACCTTGAAAACTAAATTCTATCCTGGTGAACGTAAAATTTATTTTATGGTCTTTTCAAGCCAGAGATAGTGTCGGAGCTCTAAAGGGTGCGCATCGGCTTTTGCAAACCCTGCGGTAGAAGGAGTTGAGAGTACCATGAAAGGTAGCTCTAAAAAATGTCGTGGCAGTTTGCTGTCAAAAAAGTTGCAAGCCATAGTGTAAGCAACAGCTGTTGGGACAGTGAAACTGACTTAAGACATTTACGGGTCCAAACCCCGCATCTCCATCCGTTAGTGGTGATTTTATATCACCCATCCTTTAGAGCTCCGACAATCCCACATATTTTTTCTCAAGAAGATATGTGGGGCAGGTAACAAATAAAAGTGATTGTGGTTTTTATATTTCCTAATGGAAATATAAGGGCGTATGGTGGATGCCTTGACACAACATAGCGATGAAGGACGCAGTATAGCGGCGATACGCTTCGGGGAGGTGCTAAGCAACCTTTGATCCGGAGATTTCCGAATGGGGAAACCCTAGAGACTTGATCTCTAATCTTGACTAGATTCAAGATGCTTACCCAGGGAAGTAAAACATTCCAGTACCTGGAGGAAAAGAAAACAAGCACGTAAGTGCACAATTTCCTAAGTAGCGGCGAGCGAAATGGAAAGAGCCCAAACCGAGCTTTCCAATGGAAGGTACTAGCAATAGTACAGTCCATTGGGTAGCTCGGGGTTGTAAGGTGGCAGACGAACATTTATGTTCAAAGAGTTACAAAGTGTTTCATTAATAGAATAAGCTGGAAAGCTTAACCCTAGTGGGTGATAGTCCCGTATATGAAAATGAAATACCTCTTACTGTCATTCTTGAGTACTTCGAGACACGAGTAGCTCGGAGGAATCCAGCAGAACTAACTGCTAAGGCTAAATATATGTTGTGATCGATAGTGAACTAGTACCGTGAGGGAAAGGTGAAAAGCAGTCCGGTGAGGACGATGAAATAGACCTGAAACCATATGCCTACAAGGAGTCGGAGCGGTATTTATACCGTCACGGCGTGCCTATTGAAGAATGAGCCAACGAGTTGATACATGCTGCAGGCTAAGTCCGCGAGGATGGAGCCATAGGGAAACCGAGTGTGAATAGCGCGTACGTAGTACGTATCAGACCCGAAGCCAAAGCGAGCTACCCATGAGCAGGCTGAAGTTTGTCGAAAGACAGATGGAGGGCCGAACCGATATGTTGTTCAACGCATCCGGATGACTTGTGGGTTGAAGTGAAAAGCTAATCGAGCTTGGTAATAGCTGGTTCTCTCCGAAATAGCTTTTGGGTTAGCGTCACGTGTTCCTTCTAGGGGTAAAGCACTGGAAGGACTCGACAGGGAGAAATCTCGCGAGTCCTATCAAACTCTGAATACTAGAAGTTAGAGCGTGGCAGTCAGACTGTGTGGGCTAAGCTGCACTAGTCAAAAGGGAAACAGCCCAGATCTCTATTTAAGGTCCCTAAATTCATGTTAAGTGCACTTAAGGTGGTGGAGTTTCATTGACAATGAGGAGGTTTGCTTAGAAGCAGCAATCCTTGAAAGATAGCGTAACAGCTCACTCATCAAGAGACTCCGCGCCGCAGATAAGCGGGGCTAAAACATGGTACCGAAACTGAGGAATAAATTTATCTTCGGATAAATCTATTGGTAGGAGAGTGTTCCTGTCCGCGATGAAGGAGAAGGGGTGACCCACTCTGGAGCGTCAGGAAGTAAGAATGTTGGCACAAGTAACCACAATCGGGGTGAAAAACCCCGACGCCGAAAGATCAAGGTTTCCTTCGCAACGATTGTCGACGAAGGGTTAGTCGGGCCTAAGGGGATGACGAGAGTCGGACCTGATGGACACATGGTTAATATTCCATGACTTTCACGTATAGTGATGGAGGGACGGAGTGTAGTATATAGAGCGCATTAAAGGATTTGCGTTCATGCTGTAAGGATGCTCACCAGGTAAATCCGGTGACTGATTTAAATATCGATTCCAAGCAGAGTGATACAGCGGGAAGTTCGCTTTCTGTCGATTCTATAAAGCACGCTTCCGAGAAAAACTTCTAAACTTAATATATGTGAAAACCGTACCGCAAACCGACACAGGTGATCAGGTCGAGTAGACCAAGGCGAACGAGTGAGAGGTCTTCAAGGAACTCGGCAAAAAAGCAGCCGTAACTTTGGAATAAGGCTTGCCATTTTAATTTATTAAAGTGGCCGCAGCGAAAGTATCTCTGGCAACTGTTTATCAAAAACACAGCTCCCTGCGAACTCGCAAGAGGATGTATAGGGGGTGACACCTGACCAATGCCAGAAGGTCAAATATCGGTGGTGATATGTCGCAAGATGTATTGCTGGCTGATATAAGCCCTGGTGAATGTCGGCCGTAACTATAACGGTCCTAAGGTAGCGAAGTACCTTGTCGGGTAAGTTCCGACGCGCACGAATGGCATAATGACTGGAGAGCTGTCTCGAAGACCTGCTCGGTGAAAATACAATACCGGTGAAGATGCCGGTTACCTGCAGATAGACGAAAAGACCCTAGAAGCTTTACTGCAGCTTGATATTGAGCATATGATTACACTACGTAGCATAGTTGGGAGAGGTTTGATGGTTGTGATTTCGGTTACGATCTACTCGTCAGTGAAATACCAATTTTTGTGACTATATGTTCTAATCTCTAAGGCAAAAACTTAGAGAGACAGTATCTGGTGGGTAGTTTTACTGGGGCGGTATCCTCCTAAAGAGTAACGGAGGAGTTTATTAAGGTTAGCTAGGCGCGAATGGAAACCGTGCCGATAGTGTAATGGCACAAGCTAGCTTGACTGCAAGACGTACATGTCGAGCAGACGCGAAAGCGGAGCATAGTGAACCGAGAGTTCGCATTAGATGCGGCTTAAGATTAACGGATAAAAGTTACCCTGGGGATAACAGGCTGGTACTACCTAAGAGTCCATATCGACGGTAGTGTTCGGCACCTCGATGTCGGCTCAACTTATCCTGGGGCTGGAGAAGGTCCCAAGGGTATGGCTGTTCGCCATTTAAAAAGTTACGCGAGCTGGGTTCAGACCGTTCGCTGGTGAAGTTCTTTCATTAGAATTTGACCCGCGAACCCGTCTGAACCTAAAACATATGAGGGTTATCATTTATTCAAACCAGATTGTTATACACAATTCATTAAAGGTCTTTTCGTCGAAAAATAGGAGATAAAATCACGGCGTCACTTTTGCGTAAGCAGAATGTGATAAGTTAACTAGTATCGGGAAAATCTAAAACTTTATTTATAAAGTCATGACAATTCCGAGGGAAGCCTAAGAAGGCACCCGTAGAGACTAATCGTTAACCTTCCCAAGCATTTTTTCTAGGATCTTTTTGTTTATCAAAAGGAAGTTAGAAAAAATCCCGGAAGAAGTTCTAGTCCAGTCAATCATGAAAATGATTTGGTATGTCACGCGTGAGACAGGTTGGTCTCCTATCTACTGTGGGCGTTGATTATTGAGGAGGCTTGTCCCTAGTACGAGAGGACCGGGATGAATGAACCTCTGGTCTACCGGCTGTCCTGCCAAGGGCACCGTCGGGTAGCTATGTTCAGTTTTGATAACCGCTGAAAGCATCTAAGCGGGAAACTTGCTCCAAGATTAATAATCGTTTGAGACCCCTAGGAGATTACTAGGTTGATAGGCTTTAAGTGTAAGCACAGTAATGTGTTCAGC
>VEQN01000014.1 GCA_018883165.1 Candidatus Tayloriibacteriota bacterium | reverse complement strand
ATCTACTGGAGATAGAGTCTTAGTTGTAGGCCAAACTTCTGCTTCACAGAATGGAATTTATGTTGTTAGCTTTGTTGGTAGCGGCGGCAATGGTATTTGGATAAGGGCTTCTGATTTATTGAGCGGTTCACAACCAACTGGCGCTGGAGTTAAAGTAACTCAGGGTTACGAATTTAACGATACTACTTGGGTTATAACGTCAACTGGCGTAATTGGGACCAACAACATGACATTTTCTCAAAGTCGTCTTTGGACATCTGCCATGTGGACATGGATTACTGCCAGATTGCCAGCCAATCAAGCTCTTAGCGTAAACCCAAGAACTGATGAATTGCTTCCACCATATGTTGCACCAGGTTCATTCTCATCACAGTATGCAATATCTAATACTGAACCAACAAATAAGACTGCTGGTTATTCTTTTGGCGATAATGGTCCAGCCGAATTAGTTTGGCGTAAATCAGTAGAATTTGCTTATGGGTTTAATCGAGCAGGTTTTAAAGTTGAGCCAATCATTTATTTGAACCGCTGCTGGGGTTTTTGTACACAGCACCTCAACAATAATTTATCAGATATAGAACTTATTCGTTCTACTGGCGCGAGACCATCACCAGATAAATTCTTATTCCATGGCGAGAAACCGCTGACTATTACTAGAGATATATCAAAATTAATTTGATATACTATTGTATATATGTCTGATATGTTCATTACTGATTCAGAAGTTCAATCACTTGAAGAACAGGCTCGAAAGATACGAGTCTCGATTATACACATGCTTGCAGAAGCAAAATCAGGTCACACGGGTGGACCACTTGGTATGGCTGATATATTTACAGCGCTTTACTTTAAATTACTAAAGCATGATCCAAAGAATCCGTCTCTAGATATCCGAGACAGGGTCGTACTCTCTAATGGGCATATCTGTCCTGTGCTTTATGCAACAATGGCACATGCTGGATATCTTCCCATAGAAGAATTACTCACGTTACGAAAATTTGGTTCTAGACTTCAAGGTCATCCGCATAGAGAATTTCTCCCTATGCTTGAAACAAGCTCAGGTCCACTTGGCTCAGGACTCTCACAGGCTGTTGGTATGGCTATAGCAGACAGAATTGATCACGGTAAGGTGTCTCCACGATTCATATACACATTTTTGGGTGATGGTGAATTGAATGAGGGTCAGAATTGGGAAGCTGCAATGCTTGCTGCAAAAGAAAAACTAGGAAATCTTATCGCAATTATTGATCGAAACAATATTCAAATAGATGGATATACAGAGGATATTATGCCGCTGTCACCACTGTTTGATAAGTGGAAATCATTCGGGTGGCATGTCATTGAGATAGATGGGCATGACATGAGAGCTATTGTTGCAGCTGTTCGTGAGGCTCAAACAATATTCGAGAAACCATCTGTGATTATAACGCACACAATTCCAGGCAGAGGTGTTCCATATATGGAACACCGATTTGAGTGGCACGGAACTCCTCCTGGTATATCAGATATTTCTGGTGCACCTGCAAAAGCGGATCAGGTTAAAGAAGCGCTGCGTGCGCTTGGTGAATAATATGTACTACGAAAAACAAGATACAACCAAATACACCCCAATCGTTTCAATACCTTTTCTCGTTGTAGCTTTCATTCATATTGCAGTTACTGTCTGTATAAAATATGTGGTAGGTCAGGATACGGTTGGATACTCATCCAATCTATTGAATCCAATAATATATTTCACAGCATTTCTGGTGGTCTTGAGTATCTTTGTACAACTCAGGAATAAAAGCGCAGGGTACATAGATATGTTACTCGCATTCGTCGTGCTGGTTGGAACATATTTCTTAATAAATTAAACACATGTCTAATATACACCTCAATACAAAAATATTTGATACAGATGTAGAGCAAGTTCCAATCAGAAAAGGGTTTGGCGAAGGGCTTCTTGAGTCTGCCAAAAAGAATCAAAACATTGTTGGGTTGTGTGCAGATCTTACTGAGTCTACTCAGATGCATCTCTTCAAGAAAGAATTTCCTGACAGATTTATTGAGATTGGAGTTGCGGAACAAAATCTCGCTTCAGTTGCATCGGGTATGGCTGCGATGGGAAAACTTCCATTCATCACTTCGTACGCAATGTTTAGTCCTGGTAGAAATTGGGAACAAATCAGAACAACAATTTGTTACAATGATCAGAAGGTAATCATTGCTGGATCACATGCTGGTGTCTCAGTAGGTCCTGATGGTGGAACTCATCAGGCAATTGAAGATATTGCGATAACTCGTGTCATCCCAAACATGACTGTCATTGTTCCGTGTGATGCTGTAGAAGCAAAGAAAGCTACCATGGTAAGTGCGTTACGAAAAGAAGAAGGGGGTACCAATACTCCTGTATATATTCGGTTGGCTCGAGAAAAATCACCTGTAATAACAACTTCTGATACACCCTTTGAAATTGGAAAAGCTCAAGTGTTCTATGAATTAGATACAGACAGGTTTCTTTTGTTAGAACAAAAGAGGGGAAATAGTACATCAACATTTAAACTTGATAGTGACACTCATGGTATACGACATGATGTTGCAATACTTGCATGTGGGGCACTGGTTCACAATGCACTTCTTGCTGCAAAACAACTTGAAGAAGAAGGCATCGCAGCAAAGGTTTTGAATATGGCAACAATAAAGCCGTTAGATATCGAGGCGGTACTATCAGTGGCAAAAGAAACAGGTGCTTTGGTTACAGTTGAGGAGCATCAGATTGCTGGTGGTCTCGGAGGCGCTGTTGCCGAGACGGTACTTACAGGTCTTAAAAGAGGTCAGCAACCAGTACTTGAGTGCGTGGGGGTACATGATAGGTTTGGTCAGTCTGGTACACCTCAAGAACTCATAAAAGAGTATGGTATGACCGTCTCTGATATCGTAGCCGCTGTGAGAAGGGCTTTGGCGAGGAAATAGTGATATACTAATGATATATGAAATATATTACATATATTGCAACCGCACTGTTTTTTGTGCTTTTACACACACAAATTGCACATGCAAATAATACTCAATTTACCAAGAATTTAAGTGTAGGTATGAGGGGAACTGATGTGATGCTTCTTCAGGAATATTTGATACAGTCAGGGCACCTTAAGTCGGGTCTAAGTACTGGATATTTTGGATTGGCTACACGAGAAGCTTTAAGAAAATATCAGAAGAGTATTGGGTTACCAGCAACTGGATTTTTTGGTTCTCTCACAAGAGCGAAGCTCACTGCAATTAGTGTAAAACCGATCGGTATATCATCAGATGATTTAAAAAGTATAAACGGTGTAAAGTTAACACTTACTGGACCGGGATCAGTACCAAAAATGCCGATCTGGATATTATTTAAAGATGGAAATATTTCCGGGTCAGTTTGTAACAACTTTTCTGGAAAGATATCAATAGATCCGAAGACAAAGAAAATCTCTGCCGCTGATGTAGTTTCTACAATGATGTATTGTACAGATGAAGGGGTATCGTCACTCGAGTCAAAAGTATTGAGTATGTTGCAATCAAATATAACAATAAGTATTTCAGGGAAAAATGTAACTGTATCAGATGGTAAAGAAACTCTCGTGTTTACAATGGATACACCCACTACAACAGTTTCAAAATCAAAGCTTTGTACTGATGCCGGTGGGACATGGTCTGAGTCTGGGAAGTGTACATCATATGATACGCAGATTGTTACCGAATCGTTGTGTAAAAAGCTTGGTGGTCAATATGCTTCATGTGGAAGTGCGTGCGCACCTGGTGCAATGATTTGTTCAGACGTTTGTGTGGCAACATGTTACGATATTAAATAAATATATTATGTCTATAAGTCCTATTTGCGATTTCTGTAAGAAAGAATTAACAGATTTTGGTGGTCTTGTATTTAGTCCACCTGAAAACTCAGAAACGGGAAATAGTCAGGTTGAGAAATTACATGTCTGCAAAGTGTGTTACCAAGGTATGCGAAGTATGTTCATGAAAGACCCTGCAACGATGGTGGGAGGGGAAGACACACGTACTGCCGAGGAAGTTGAATCAAGAAAAAAATATGAAGAGATGGTTAAATCAGTAAAACCTGGTCTATATAAACATTCAAAGACGGGGAATATGTATC
Organism: Candidatus Tayloriibacteriota bacterium; assembly: GCA_018883165.1. Taxonomy (GTDB): domain Bacteria; phylum Patescibacteriota; class Minisyncoccia; order Phycocordibacterales; family CAIZLB01; genus VEQN01. Next base: position 10,827 of record VEQN01000014.1, on the reverse strand, counting down.
GAGTGTATGGAGTTGGAAAACATACTGAGACTCTAGAAGATTTGGTTGTGTATGAATCTCAATACGACAATCCGGTATCAAAGATTTGGGTACGCCCAGCTAAGATGTTCACAGAACTTGTATTAATAGATGGTAGTTATGTACCTCGATTTGTATTTGTTTCTGGAACCTTATGATTTATTTTATATCCGCAATCATCTTATATGGCATTTCTCTTTTCATGTACACCTATGGTCGTGCGGGGATAATAAATACAATTTTATTTACTATTTTATCAACAATTGTATCGGGCTTAAACCTACTCTATATAATCAGTGATTATTTTACAGGTAGAGGACTTACAAATGCAATCTTTTTCCATCTCTTGAATGGACTAGAGGGTGCAGGTGTATCTGGCTATGTTATTCAAGTTGTTGCAGTCTTAACGTTATTCTTGGTATCTATTGCCTACACAATCTATGTCTGCTGTGTCGCAATTAAAAACAAGAATAGTAAAAAATATGCTATTTCAATTTCATATGCAGTAATGATAGCGGCATTTATGATATGCCCAGCATCTAGACAACTCGTTACAATATACGCACAGGAGGTTAAGCAGATAGCGGAGATACATAAAATGAATGATAGTTGGATAAAACCAGTTGGTGCGCCAAAGAATCTTGTATATTTGTACGTAGAAAGTTTAGAAAGAACTTACTCAAACAAAAAATATTTTCCTAATCTCACTAAGAATTTAGATGAGTTGGAGAGGTATGGAATTTCCTTTAGTGATATCGGACAAGGTGAATCAGATTGGTTTACACTAGGTGGTATGATTGCGAGTCAGTGTGGATTCTCTACTGCGCAGAACGTGTATAAAGTTGGTCAAAAAAATATTATACATAATATTAAGTGTCTACCTGAGTTGTTGAAGGATCATGGGTACACACTCGCATATATGAGTGGAACACGATTGGGTTTTGCAGGAACGGGCGACTATTACAAAGACAAAGGTTTCGATTCTGTAGAGGGATTTGAAGAGCTCAAGGATAAGGCAGTAATCCATAATGAGGTAAGCGAGTGGGGGTTGTATGATGACGAGACCCTTGAACTTTTCTTCAGGAAGTTTAAGGATCTTGCGGAACATAAAAGACCATTTGCTTTATTTGGATCTACGATGGATACACATGGTCCATCAGGTTACGTATCTCCAAGTTGCAAGTCATCTCCGTATCCGCATATACAAGATAAAATACTACACGCCGTGTCGTGTTCGGATATATTAGTCTCTGAACTTGTAAGGAAGATAATTAATTCAGAGTATGCTAATGATACAGTGGTGGTGATTGCGTCAGATCATCTAGCGATGCCAAGCAGGGCAACAAAATATGTCGGTCAGTTACCTAGACATAATAGATTACTAATTATACCAACAGATCATGGGAGTGGTATTGTGTCGACACCGGGTACAACGAGGGATATTGGTACTACTATACTTAAGTATATAGGGTTTGAAGGAAGAATCGGTCTTGGTAAGAATTTATCTAATTAATAATTGATATATTCCAGCCTTGTGGCGGGTTCTGTATATATGCTTCAATCTGAGCTTTAGTGAGAAGTCCTGCTTGTGCTCCAACTCGTTGGCACACATTCATTGAGTTTATCGCGCCCCATTTGAGTGCATCCTCAACAGATTTACCAAGCGCAATGGCACTACTAAATGTAGAAGCGAATGCGTCTCCCGCACCCGTTCGTTCTTGGGGTGGTGCAATGTCTGGAAATATTGGTAGATGTGCCACTTTCTCTACACCATCTTTTTGTACAAAGGTGTATGCGCCATGCGGTCCATCCGTAATTACAGGCAACTTTGGACCTAGATCTCTAAGTTTGCGTAATAGTAATAGAATATTCTTTGCGTCAGCACTGTTTGTATCGATATGCAAAATTGTTTGTGCTTCTTCTAGATTGCAGAAAAATAGTTCAGTATGTTCATATATCTTCTTTAACGCATCAGTTCCGAATTTGATCTGATATGTTCCTGGTTGGAAGATGAGTTTAATATTTGGATTCTTCTCTAGGTATTCAACTATGGTTGAATGAAATGGAAGAGAGGTCTCACCGAGTGAACTTAAATATAACCATTTTGTCTTTGAAATGTTTGGAAGAGTAAGAGGGAAGTTCTCGTGTTTGATGAGGATGGTTCTTTCGCTACCATACCAAAGTACATAATGGTAGTTGGTATGAAGACCTGGATGCATTTGTATGAATTTTGTAGATACACCTTCCTCTTTGAGTTTTTTAATACATTTTTCACCATTCTCATCTTTTCCGATGTGTGCGATGAGTCCTGATGAGAGACCGATTCTTGCTGCAGCAACGGCAGCATTTGCACTGTTTCCAACTGCAACCACTTCTTCTGCAGATTCAAAAGGAAGTTTTGTGCCGAATACCATACACAGCTCGGTAGATTGTGTCTCACTGTTAACTACCTCATGTGCATTTTTAAGTTTGATAAATGCATCAATTACGACATCACCAATTGCAATGAATTCAGGTGTAGGGTTGAATATATTCATATGTACTAAGTATATGCTATTATTTACCACATGAAAACCTTAAGAGAATATATTCACGAAGCCAGAGAAAACGGAAAAGCGATAGGTCACTTTAATATTTCAAACCTTGAAGCATTTAACGCTATTGTCTCATCAGCAAAGAAATTAAATGTGCCAGTAATTATAGGTGTATCTGAAGGTGAGCGGGATTTTGTAGGAATCACTCAGGTTGTATCTTTAGTTAAGGGTATTAGAGAAAAAACCGGTCAGCCTGTTTTTTTAAACGCGGATCATACATATTCATTTGAGAGAGTTAAAGAGGCAATTGATGCTGGATTCGATATGGTCATTACAGATGATGCAAAGGGGAGTTTTGAAGAAAACCTATCCATGACTAGAAAAGCGGTTGAATATGCAAAGATGGTGAACGAAAGGGACGGTACAGATATTCTTGTGGAAGCAGAGATTGGATATATCGGTGCATCTTCAAAGTTGTTGGATGGGGCACCGGAGGGTATCAAGTTGAATGATGATGGAACAATTGCTTCGGAGTGTTTAACAAAGCCTGAAGATGCAGCTCGATTTGTTAGAGAGACAGGTATAGATCTTTTAGCTCCTGCAGTTGGAAATATTCACGGGGTAATTACAGGTGGTAATCCAAAACTCGATATTAATCGTATTGCATCAATTGCAGCAAGTGCGGGAGTCCCATTGGTACTTCACGGAGCTTCAGGAATCGCAAATGAGGAATTAAGTGCAGCAGTCTCTGCTGGAGTTTCGATGGTGCACTACAATACCGAACTACGAGTCGCATACAAAGAAGGTCTGCAAGCTGCACTTAATGAGAATGAGAAAGAGATTGCACCGTACAAGTTTTTAAAGCTATCGGTACAAAAGATTGAAGAGGTGGTAACTGAGAAGTTAAAAATCATGAACAGGATATAGGGTGTGATATACTAGGTGTATGTCAACGGACTTGAGATTTGAAGAAGAGCAAATTCGTCCAATACGCCCAAATGATTCTGGAGCGTTTGTATACAATAGGTATGATCCAAGACAGAGAATTCCTCCGCTTGTTCGGTTTTTAATGCGTTCACGAATAGTCCGTTCTGAGACACAAGCAAGAAATGTAGTCATTGCACTATGTGTATTACTATTACTCAGCGCAGTTATTTTATTGTATCGAGCAACTGATACTCCAGAGCTCATTAGGCTTAAACTATCAATATGAAGCACCTCGTATACAGAAAAAAAGGTTTCACTTTGATCGAGCTTTTGATTGTGATTGGAATCATAGGTATCCTTGCTGCGGTAACAATGGCAAGCTTAAATGATGCACGCCTCAAAGCTGATGACTCTAAAAGAAATCAAGACTTGCAACAGGTTAAAACTGCGCTTGAGTTGTATGCTGAGAAAAACCAATACGTGTTACCTGTTCTTGCACAAACAGAAGGTGTCTCACTTGCACAAACATTTCCTACAATATCTTCATTTCTAGCAACAGTTGCGTATGCTGATGTGAACCACACTGATCCAGCGTGTATTAAGTTTGATCAGTTGGCTGCGATGTTGGTTACGGCAGGGTATCTACCACAAGCACCAAGAGATCCGAAAGATGATCCTTCAGAACACTGCTACAAGGCGGCATCTGTTGATATAGATGGTGATACAGGTACAGCAGAGGCTATTGTAGGATATGCATATCTATCAGAAAAATATACAACAGCAACTGATGGGGTATATGGAAACAAAAAGACAGGATTTATTGTTACAGGAAAAACGGAAGTGTCTCCAACAATCATGGCTGCTGCTTGTACTACAACTGGTGAGTATCCAGTATTTGATCTCTCAAGTACTTCAAGTTTGTGTACAAGAAACCCAGGTGATGTAGTTGCTGATAAGGTATTGGGTGTAACTAATGGTGAAGAGTATACATCTGGTAGTGTCACCCCTTCCGATACATCATCCGAAAGCCCATCTGATGTACCATCTGACACATCAAGTAGCTTTACTCCATATTGTTCAAATCCTACATATACAAACCAGACAGACTGTGAAATGAACAGGTCATATTGTTCAAACAGTTCATATACTGATGAGTGGAATTGCACAAACAATGGTTCATATAGTGGTGGATACTGCTCTAATTCTTCATATACAAATGAATCGGATTGTGTAAACAACGGTTCATATAGTGGTGGATACTGTAGTGCTAGTGGATATTCTTCTGAATCTGAATGCACAGGAGCCGGTTACTATACTTCTCCGGGGTATTGTAGTTCCGGTGGATACTCTTCCGAATCTGAGTGTACTGGTGCTCAATGTATGATTTCTTCGGCATATTGTAGTAATTCAAGTTATTCTGATCAATATGGCTGTACATCCGCAACATGTTCTACTGGTTCTGCTTACTGCTCTGATTCGAGTTACTACAATCAATATGATTGCGAGAATAACGGATATACATGGTACTCAGAACAATACGGTAGTTGCGGATATACATGGTACCCAGATCAATATGGTAGTTGTGGATACACATGGTATCCGCCTAGTGGATGGATGAGTTATGGATATACATGGTATCCGGGTACATATACTGCAAACACATGGTACAGTGGTACATATACTCCATATACATGGAATAATATACCTGGTTCAACTTGGTACTCAAATCCTTAATTTTTCTGTAGATACAATCTCCGTACCTCGACATATATCATTCCTAGAAGGAGAGCAAGTGTGACTCCGAGTCCTATATGTACTGATCTACCAGTTTTAAATACGAGTGTAGATTCAATTGTTGATGTTGAACTCCCCTTATCGCCGAAGGTGAGTGTATAGAATGGTGTAACAGCATATATCATTTTATCATCAACTCTGTTCCACCAAGGGTAGTATGTTTGCCTGATATAGTAGGGAACAACATTTGTTTGGTTACTCGGTACTCCATTTTTTTGTATTGACCTGAATATTTCTCCAACAATGTTCTCTGATAATTTTCGTATATTTTTCTCTTTAATATTTCGTTTGTATACGATTATATTTTTATTGTTTAAAGATTCTTTCTGTAAGGCAAGGAACAAAGGACTTTTTTGTTCTACTGCATATACAATCCTATCTTTTGTGTATTCTTGTATCTGTGAAAGAGCGGTATCTATATTTTTATACGGATATGTAGTAAAGATAATTGAAGAGAAATGTTTCAATTCATCAAGTGGTATCTCATCAATATTTCTATCTGGATCTCTCGCGATATATACATACGGGAATGCATTTTGCATTAATGCTTGTTCACCAAGCATGGTGAAATTTAATTCCTCAGCGGGTCTAACCTTAAAGTTCAAAGGTGAGAACGCTAATGTCGGTAATACCTCAAGAGCACTCGTCTTGGGTGTATAGTCTTGTATCTCGTACAAATATCTAGGACCAAATTTTTGTATAAAAGTTGCACCAGTTGAAGTACTCAAAGCTCCTACTACACCGGGATCAGATGCGACGATATACCTAATGCCTAGTCCTCTTGCTCTGTTTATGCGTAATTCGATCGGTTGTCTTGTGAAATTCTCTGTCTTTCCAATGTATGTTCTAACACCTGCCATTTCAAATACCGAAGAGAATGTATTTCTGGTTGGGGCCAAAAATAAGCCACTTGGTGCTGATTCTCTGATGATGTGTGTAGTGGTTGGTACACCAAGAAGCCCAAGCTTTGCATCGATTATGAAGCTTGCATTTCTTCCCAGGTCTTCATCAGTACCAATGGTAGTCAACCCTGGGTTTTTCTGTATGTATGAGATGAGATCATCAACTCGCTCGCTCATATATCTTAGATATATTCCACCGTTTGTATATATTCTAATCTCATTACGATATATATATGCTGCTCCAAGAATCAAAAGGATTGAGAAAAATATCTGCGAACGTTTTTGTCTGAAATTGAAACTGTCGGGTATGTATGCAATGAGTATCATGCATACGTAAGGTGTGATTGCGAGCCATCGATACATGTGGAAAGGAAGGTAGGGGAATTTCTGATCCATTCTCAATATTGATGCTACTGCAATTATTGATATACCCACGATGATTCCAAGAACGACAGGGTTTTTTCTTCGTATAGACAGATATGTTGCAATTGGGAACGATATGAGAAATATTGATATTAAGCTTTGATCGATACGGTCCCATTCAAAGGTAAGGGGTACAGATGTGAGATATGAGTATGTTGCAAAAAGGGGGAAAAACCAGAACGAAGCACTAAATCCTGCAATACCAAATACAAGCGCATATCTTTTAAGTATGTGGTATGCAGTTCTCAGATTTCCACTAAAACACATCTCTGTGAGTGCAATAGATCCTATAACTACAACAAGAAGAAGTGCCGTGTGTACATTGGTGAGTAGTGCAATGAAAAAGAATAGGCCTGAGGCATATCTTGCAAATCTGCTTGTGTGTATGTGTGATACAAAACCGAGACAAAGTAAAATTGGAATTAATGCAAAAAACTGAGGTACGAAACCTTTGTTGATTGCTGCTTGTAAAGTAAAACCAAGAGAACTCTGACCACCGACGGTTGTGACTACAAATACTGAAAGTACCCCTGCAAGTATTGCTGGGATATAGGTACTCCAGTTTGAGTGGGTTGTATTTTCTTCTCCAACTCTTCTGGCTCGAAATAATTGTTTTGCAGTCCAGACCACTGTTATGGGTATAAGAAATGCAGACCCTACTACTAATAGCTTAGAGATGGTTAGATATTCTACCCATGGAAATATATGCGCAACAAGTGCATTAAAGAAAAAGAAAAATGGTGGATAGAATTGCGGAAATGGCATCCCTCCTGACCAAACCGGGATCCATCCCCATGTTTTGGGGAATATGTGAGCGCTATAATATTCTCCTATTGACCAGTGTCCTGATCCGTCAGAACCAGACAGGAAAGGTAATGACATATATAGATGTATAAGTTTCCTGTCAAAGAGGTATAAAATAAGGGCTAGAACAGTGCCAGTGATTGCATATAGGAGTATCTTCTGTCTTTTAGTAAAATCCATAACTTATTGATTCTAGCACGGAATAGGTTGCCTTTTTGAGAAATATATATATAATTCAGAACACTATGAAATTGACTATAGAAAAAAGAACAGAAGGGGTAACAGAAGTGCGAGCTGCGGGTAAAATCCCAGCTGTATTTTATGGCCCAAAAGCTGCTTCAACTCCTGTTTCAGTGAGTGAATCAGAATTTATGAAAGCATTCAAGGCTGCAGGTGAATCTACTGTAATTACACTTACAGGTGTAGATGAAGACCATGATGCTCTTATCCACGATATTAAAAAGGACCCTGTAACTGACAAGGTTACGCACGTAGATTTCTATGTGATTGAGAAGGGTAAGAAAGTACAGGTTGCTGTACCTCTCGAATTCGTTGGTGAAGCTCCAGCGGCTAAAACTCTCGGTGGTACTCTTATCAAGGTTATGCACGAGCTTGAAATCGAAGCACTTCCAAAAGACCTCCCTCATGTTATCGAAGTTGATGTATCTGTACTTAAGACATTCGATGATCAAATTAAGGTTTCTGACATCAAGCTCCCAGCAGGTGTTACATCAGAAGTTGATGCAGACGAAGTAGTTGCACTTGTAAACGCAGCGAAGGAAGAAACTGAAGATGCTCCAACAACAATTGATATGTCAGCAATTGAGACATCTGTTCAGAAGGGTAAGAAGGAAGAAGAGGAGATTCCAGCGGAATAATCTCACATTCTATATCGTCAAGGAAAAAGGGCACGAAAGTGCCCTTTTTCTATCCTTCAATATACAATATAATGTATTCATGAGAATACAGACGGTTCTTTCATATGCGTTCTTTTTTCTGATTGCCGTTTTTGCAATCGGACCTGTACAGTACGCAGAATCACAATCAAATAATTTGACCCCAGAACAAGAAGCACAGCTTCGGGCTGAGCTTCAGAATATCGAAAACGAAATTAAGGCTCAACAAAACATTTTGAAGACAAAAGAAGCTGAGGGTGCTGGATATCAACGAGATATCGATATCTTAAATGCAAAGATTAAGCAAGCACAACTCAAAATTAAGGCTCAAGAATTGAGTATTAATAAGCTGGGTAAAGATATAACCATAAAGACAAATACCATCACAGCATTGGGTGGACGGATTAATAAAGGTAGAGATTCACTTTCACAGATCATTCAGCGTACTCGGGAGTTGGATAACTATACGGTAGCTGAAGCATTGCTGAGTACAAAAAATATTTCAGAGTTCTTCATCGATTTAGACTCATTTACATCAATTAAGCAGGAGATGAAGACACACCTTAATACAATTAAAACTGCGAAAGCTGAAAATGAGGAGGCGAGACAGGAGTTGGATGATAAGAGAAACGAGGAGATTGGAGTAAAGGTAAATATTGAGAACGAAAGAAAAATTATTCAAGCTTCTGAAGCACAGAAGAAAAAGCTTTTGGCACTTAATAAAAATGAACAAAAAGCATATAAGTCAGTTATTGCAGATAAGACTAAACGTGCAGCAGAGATTCGAAACGCACTCTTCCAGCTTCGAGATACTGCAGCGATTAAGTTCGGTGATGCGGTAACATACGCGAAAGCAGCAAGTGCAAAAACAGGGGTAAGAGCAGCTTTCGTGCTTTCAATTATTCAACAAGAAAGTAACTTGGGTGCGAATGTGGGCGCATGCTTTTTGCGAAATCAAGAAACCGGTGCGGGTGTAAGACGAAGTAGTGGCGTAGCTGTTGCAAATGTTATGAAACCTTCAAGAGATGTAAAACCATTCTTGGAAGTAACTGCATCTTTGGGTAGAGACGCATTTAACACACCAGTCTCATGTCCACTCAGCTATGGATTCGGTGGAGCCATGGGTCCTGCTCAATTTATTCCATCTACCTGGGTGTTGTTCAAAGACAGAATTGCTACATTGAATGGGAAATCATTTGCTGATCCTTGGAACCCGCAGGATGCATTCATGGCATCAGCCCTGTATCTGGCTGATTTAGGAGCATCTGCTCAGACTGCCACAACTGAGAGAAATGCTGCATGTCGATACTACTCTGGACGGTCATGTAGCGGTAGTAACACATTCTATGGCAATCAGGTGATGGCCCGGGTTAAAACTATGCAGGAAAATATCGATATTTTGCAGGGTAATTAAGGGCCGGTGTCCTTGTTGCCTAAAAAACAGAAATAGGGTATAGTAGCCCCCATGAAAGCAGATATTCATCCTACATATAATACAAACGCTACATTTACTTGCGCTTGCGGAGCTTCATTTACTTTGGGCTCAGTTAAGGAAAAGGTAAACGTGGAAATTTGCTCAAAGTGTCACCCATTCTATACTGGTACTGAAAAGGTATTGGATGCAGCTGGACGAGTAGACAAGTTTAAGACTCGAATGGCTAAGGCAACATCAAAGAAGTCTGCAAAGTAGCGTATCTTGAAAAAACCGCATCATACAAAGCGGTTTTTTCTTTTGCTTCGTAAAATAATGTACAATATATACACATGGAAGAACTGATATACAAATACAAAGGAGATTTAGATGACTTGAAACAGAACCACAAGACAAGTTTTTTCGCATATGAGTATGAACGGCTTATGAAACAGCACGAAGAAGTTCTTGAGATGATGAAAGATCCGAGTATGAAAGAACTCGCTGAAGAAGAAGTGAAAACAGTAGTTGCGCAGATTCAAGGTATTGAAGAAAAAATCTCACAAATCATCAAAGAAGATGAAGCTGCTGATGAGTTCCCATCAGAAGTAATTCTTGAAGTGCGAGCTGGTGCTGGTGGTGAAGAAGCGGCACTTTTCGCTGAACAATTAGCTGGGATGTATCAGAAATATGCCGCTATGACAGGCTGGAGTATGAAACAGGTGGACTCATCTGAAAGTGCACTGGGTGGTTTCAAACTTGCCGCCCGGGCACGGGGCAGTGCACCCCGACACGTTGGTGCCGCCGCTGCAGTAGCTGTTGGGAGGGCAGGGGCTGCAGACGCGGTTGGTGGTGGCCGTGCAGGCCGTGGTCTCGTAGGTGCCAGGCTCGCAGGCTGCCCTGCACACTGTGCGGCTGACGCCGTTGCAGTAGCTGTCGGCGGGGCAAGCGCTGCACACCCTGTTGGTGGTTTCGTTGCAGGGCGACGTCTCGTACTGGTTGCCGGCGCATGGTGCTGTGCAGTCAAAGACGTCGTTGCCCACGCAGTACTTGTTGGGAGGGCAGCCCAGGCACACTCGGTTTGTGGAGGAGGTGCAGTTCGTGTACTCCGTGTAGCC
>VEQN01000004.1 GCA_018883165.1 Candidatus Tayloriibacteriota bacterium | reverse complement strand
ATTTAGTGTAGCTAAGGGACTCCATAATCTCGTTGCATACGCACAGAATCCAAATGTTGAGTATGTTGCAGAACCGATAGAATATATTTTCTTGGTATATGACAAAGACAATGTACTTATCGGCACAAGAGAGGGGTATGCTTTAGTTCCACCTACAAAAACATTTCCAATTTTTGAGCCAGCATTTAATGCTGGGGAGAGGCAGCCTGCAAAAGCAGTATTCGAGTTCACGGCTCCTGCGGTTTGGAAACGGTTTCAAAGCAAAAAACCTGAACTAAGTATTGCAGACGAGAATTTGAGGAATGCAACAACAACCCCGGTACTACAGGCTGTACTTGTAAACGAGACGATTAATAAGTATAAGGATATTGAGGTTGTTGCGATTGTATATGATGAGAATGGTAACGCAAAGGCAGCATCAAAGACTATGGTAGATGTATTACCAGCAGAAGATCAGGTTCCTATAATATTCACGTGGCCACGACCGTTTGATTTTGCTGTAAGTAGAATAGAAATTATTCCAAAGCTTCCAATTAAGATATAGGTTCCATGTCAGTTTTACGAAAATTCTCAATCGATTGGTACATCGTAGGTGCGCTCATTCCAATACTTGTGATGAGTTTGTTAACCATGAATTCTTTCACAGGTGTAACTAATTTTGCTGAGAGACAACTGATATGGATTGGTATATCTTTCGTGGCACTGTTTTCATTGAGCTTTGTTGATTTTAGATTCTTACGAAGGACTTCAGTGATTGTAAGTTTGTATGCAGTTGCAATACTCGCACTGCTGGTTTTGTTTGGTATAGGTCATGTTGCTAAGGGTGCGAAAAGTTGGGTAAATCTAGGTTTGTTTTCTATCCAACCTTCAGACCCTGTAAAACTTGTGATGATACTTCTTTTGGCTAAATATTTCTCTAGAAGACATATTCAAATTGCACATATACGGCACATTGTTGTATCTGCCGTATATGCTGGGATTGTTGCTCTGTTGGTTGCCCTTCAACCTGACTTTGGATCTGCTATCACAATCTGCTCGATATGGTTTGGTATGGTATTAATATCGGGTATCTCAAAGAAACACCTTGCTATCGTGTTTTGTATTGGAGCGATATCGTTCGCAGGCTTGTGGAACTATGGATTTAAAGAATATCAGAAAGCTAGAATCATGAATTTCATACACCCGCTAGCCGATATTCGTGGTACTGGATACAATGCGTACCAGGCAATGATTACTGTAGGATCTGGTGAAGTTTTTGGAAAGGGAATTGGGTACGGTACGCAATCAAGATTGAAGTTTCTACCTGAGTATCAAACAGACTTTATATTCGCAGCATTCTCTGAAGAATGGGGTTTTATCGGTGTGATCATGCTCTTCGTGCTATACACCATCATTATCGGTAGAATATTAATGTGGGCAATGAAAGGGGAAACCAACTTTGAAACCTTGTATGCAGTAGGGTATACCATATTCCTAATGACACACTTAATTATTAATATCGGTATGAATATTGGCATTATGCCTGTAACGGGTATTCCTGTACCGTTTATGAGCTATGGAGGATCTCATTTGCTCACTGAGTTTGTAGGTCTTGGGATATTGATGGGTATGATGAAATATTCAAGAGCCACTCATCGAGATGTGATGCGAAATGAATTCCACGGAGCTTAGTTGTACAGTTCGTGAGTCTTTTTGTACACAATATCAAAATCATATACGTCTTTAACTTTTTTAGAGAGACCTGTTGAAATTTTCTGTATAATCTCCGGATGCTCCTCTATGTATATGAGGGCATTTTTAATTTCCTGAGGTCTTCTCGGTGGAATGAGGAGTCCTGTCTCAAAATTCTTAATTACTTCAGGAATTCCACCGACAGATGTTGAGATGACAGGAACACCTGTATATCCTGCCTCAAGAATCGCGTATGGCAATCCTTCTTTGATTGAACTGAGCAAGAATATATCAAAAGCATTGAGATACAATCTTGCATTATCAATATGACCACAAAGGATTACGTTTTTACCCATATTTGAAGCCTTAATTTGGCTTTCAAGCTCATGTCTTCGTTCACCTTCACCGATGATTGCAAACAAGGTCTTTTGTGCAGGATTGTGGTCCAGGTACATCCGAATACCCTCAATTGCATATGTAAGTCCTTTGTTCTTATGTAACTCTGCGATGGTTCCAATGACTAGGGTATTAGGTGATGTTTCAATACCAAGTTTTTTCTGTGCTACTTCTTTTGGATATGCATCAAAAGGAGAGAGTCCATTTGGTATCACCTCAATTTTCTTCGATGCGGTTGGCCATCTCTTCACAAAATCTTTTTCTGTTTCTGAGAGTACAATTATTTTCTTGTTAAAAAATATGGTGAGCCATGAAAAGAATCGTATGAGCATGAGTTGCCATTCTGGGCGCTCTTCTTTGAATGGCCATCCATGATTTGTATATATGATTTTCGGTATTCGAAGTATCCTACCGACCACAGCACCAATTCCACCAATTTTCGGACTATTCAAATGGAGTACTGTAGGTTGAAACGATTTAACTACTGAATACAGTCTTAAGAGCAGTTTAAATTCCTTGGTAAGATGTATATCTCTGACGGCGGATTCCAGAGGAAAGATGGTGATCCCAATTTCCTTAAGCTTGTCTACTAAAATACCGTTTCCGCCAAGCGCAACTGCGGTTTCGATACCTTCTTCGTGTGAACGTTTTGCTAATTCGTAGACATATCTTTGAGCTCCTCCGAAATTCGATTTTGTAATGACATAGAGGACTTTGTTTTTACTGGTCTTTTCTTTCATGGTGTATGTAGTATAGTATCGCACAGTATGGCAGTAGTACGCAAAAGTGAATCGGCATGGTTATTGGTGGGCGACATAGTGGTATTTGTCGCTTCTTTGTGGTTGGCACTTTTATTCAGAAACTTTAATGCACCATCTGCTCAGTATTTCCTTGATCACTTGATTCCATTCAGTCTTCTGTTTGTGGTCTGGATGTTGGTGTTTTTCATTGCAGGTCTTTATGACACCTACACGCTTTTGGTGAAATCAAGAGTGTCCCAGAAGGTGATTACAGCACATATCTTCAATGTGTTACTCGCAACTTTATTCTTCTATGTTGTTCCATTCTTTGCAGTAACTCCAAAAGTAATATTGGCATTGTATCTCTTAGTGTCACTTGTACTCCTTGGCACTTGGAGATTTTTGATATATCCAAGTATTACAAAGAGATCGGCACTTAAAGTACTTGTTCTTGGGGGTGGTGTAGATGTTTCATATCTTGAACACAGAGTCAGTCAATCAGAAGGCGAATTCTTGCATATTGTAGGGGTGTGTACTCCCGAGGATATTGCACATATGTCCGATGTTGACGTATCAAAGAAGATTAAAGAGAGGGTGGAGAAAGAGAATATCTCAGTAGTTGCTATTGATCTCTTAAATCCAGTAATACAAAAACATGTCCCAGCTTTGTATACTCTCATTTTTGAGGGTATCCAGTTTGTGAATATTCAAGATTTGTATGAGAATGTGACTGATAGGGTTCCACTAAGTCTAATTAATGAAACATGGTTCTTGGAGCATGCTTCAATAGAGCCAAATTTCATTTATGATGTAATCAAGAGGGTTATGGATTTGTGTATATCAATACCACTCTTTATCGTATCTTTGTTTGTGTATCCGTTTGTATGGATTGGAATGAAACTTGAAGATGGTGGTCCTATGTTTTATACACCAATCCGTGTAGGTCAAGGAGGAAAGCAGATACAGATGTATAAATTCAGAACTATGACTGTCATGGATGCTGGAAATCAACTTGGACAGAACAAAGATAAGATTACAAAACTTGGAAAGTTTATGCGAGTGACACGAATTGATGAGCTACCTCAGTTGTGGAATATCCTTAAGGGTGATCTGTCACTTATTGGTCCAAGGCCGGAGTTTCCTAATCTCGTAGACCTTTACAACAAGGAAATTCCTCACTATAACGTGCGACATTTAATAAAGCCTGGATTGTCAGGATGGGCCCAGATTCATCATGAGAAACCACCTCACACTATTGAAGAAACCATGGAAAAGCTTGCATATGACTTGTATTATATTAAGAACAAGTCTGTATTTCTTGATTTGAAAATTGCACTTCAGACAATAAAGACATTACTTTCTCGTGTTGGAGCTTAATTTTTCATTGCCTAGCTCCATTTTCTCTGTATAATTGACCCTGTTATTAAAAATATTCAGGTTTATAGTCTTACAATATGACAAAGATACGAATTTACGCAGTATTGCTACTCCTTGTCGGGGCACTCCTTGGAGGGTTTGTGCATTACTCTGAATCAAAGGATAGTGGGTTTATTTCAAAGTTTCCATTCAAGCTTGGTCTTGATCTAAGTGGAGGTTCACATCTTGTGTACCAAGCTGATACATCAAAACTTGCTACTGAAGAGGTTGATGGTGCAATGAATAGTTTGAAGGCGGTTATTGAATCACGAATCAATGCATTTGGTGTTGCTGAACCGATTGTTCAGACAGAAAAAAGTACAAGTAACGGTCAAACACTCCATAAGCTCATTGTTGAGCTCCCTGGTGTAACTGATGTTAATCAGGCAGTTGAACTTATTGGTAAGACGCCGATTCTTGAATTTAAAATTGAAGGGTCTTCAATCCCGGTGGTACAAAAAGATGCAACAACTAATGTAACAGCGGATATTCAAGCTGGGGCGGTACAATATGTACCAACACAACTTACGGGTAGATATCTTGAGAAAGCACAGCTTCAGTTTGATCCAAATACAAATCAGCCAATTGTAAGTCTTACATTTAACGAGGAGGGTAAGAAGCTCTTTGCTGATCTTACTGCTCAAAATGTTGGGAAGACAATCGCAATCTTCCTTGATGGGCGAGCAATCTCTACACCTGTGGTACGAGAACCTATTCGAGATGGCAAGGCAGTAATTAGTGGAAGATTTACTCCTGCTGAAGCGAAGACTCTAGCACAAGATCTTCGATATGGTGCACTTCCTGTTCCGATTGACCTTGTGGGCACACAATCAATTGGTGCGTCTCTTGGAGTAGATGCGCTTAAGGCAAGTGTAAACGCTGGTATTTGGGGATTCATCATTGTAGGACTATTCCTCTTGTTCTGGTACCGACTTCCTGGTCTTCTCGCAGTAATCTCACTTGCAATGTATGTCATCATTACACTTGCACTCTTTAAGATATTTGGCATTGTACTCACATCTGCGGGCCTTGCAGGATTTATTATTTCGATGGGTATGGCCGTCGATGGAAATATCCTTATCTTTGAGCGAATGAAAGAAGAATTCCTTAAGGGGTATTCAATCGAAGAGGGAACACGAGAAGGGTTCAAGCGAGCTTGGCTTTCAATCCGAGATAGTAATACCTCAAGTATTATCACGGGTCTCATCTTGTTCTTCACTGCAACCTCACCGCTTATCAAAGGATTTGCACTTGTGTTTATTCTCGGTGTGTTTGTATCAATGTTTACATCAATCACTGTATCAAGAACATTGCTTCTTGCGCTCGGTGCAAAACGATTCGAAGGTGTAATGCGATTCTTATTCGGTCACGGACTTAGAAATTAATCACTTAATATCACTACTATGTTTATCATACACTACAGAAAGGTATTCTACGCAATCGCGATACTCCTGGTCGGATTCTCAATATTCTCAATTGCCAAATTCGGATTGAATTATGGTATCGACTTTAAAGGTGGAACAATTATCGAAGTTCACTATACTCAAAATGCATCAAGTACAGACATGATGTCTAATGAGCAGATTAGAACCGCTCTTCAATCACAAAATCTTGGTGAAGTGATCGTACGGCAGGCTGGTGAGAACGGATATATTATACGAACAAAAGCTTTGAGTGAGATTGAACGAAAAGCGGTTGTTGCAACTTTGGGTGGAGAGGTTAAGCGATTTGATTCAGTGGGTCCGGTCTTGGGCGACGAGCTTAAAGGTAAAGCCGTATGGTCAATTATCCTTGTTATCCTCGCAATCGTACTATTCATTACATACGTGTTTAGACATGTATCAAGACCAATTGCTTCTTGGAAGTATGGTGCTGTTGCTATTATCGCACTTCTTCATGATGTACTTATTCCGACTGGTATATTTGCCTTCATGGGTAGAAACGGTGGATATGAGATCGATGCGCTCTTTGTGACTGCACTCCTTGTAATTCTTGGATTCTCTGTACATGACACAATCGTAGTATTCGACCGAACACGAGAGAATCTCCGAATCAATTCAAACAAAAAGACATTCTCACAGATTGTGGGGGAGTCGATTACACAAACACTCTCAAGATCAATCAATACATCACTTACAACGATGCTTTCTTTGTTGGCGTTGTATTTCTTTGGTCCTGAGACTACAAAGAATTTCTCACTCGTACTCATATTGGGTATTGCGGTTGGAACATATTCATCAATCTTTGTTGGTTCTCCACTTTTGGTTACTTTGGAGAAATGGCAGAGTAAGAAAAAGTAAAGTAAAGAAGGGAAGGAAAAACCGTACGCGCCTCGTACGGTTTTTTTCTTATGATACAATATGTACTGATACTATGAAAAACATATCATTTTCAATAATTGTGTTGCTTGTATTAATAACGGCTAGTCATGTTGCAGCCCAGGCCTCTTCCTGGAAACCTGCACCAAGTAATCCACCAAGTAACAATGCACCAGCACCAATAAATGTGGGTTCTGATACCCAAGCGAAGGACGGTACATTAGGTCTTGGTGGTCTTGCAGTATTTGGTAGAGCTCTGTTTAGTGGTAGTAAAACATATACATTACCTGCAAAGACTACACATCCTACGTTTATGGTTGGAGTAAATGGTGATGTTGGAGCAAAGAGGTATTGTGATCAATATGGTGGAAATTGTGTAGAATCACTTACTGGTCCGAAAGTTATAATTAAGAATTTGCAGAGTTGCAGAACAGTTATTGGTAGTGTAGTAAGTGAAGCGGCTGAGGTATTCTGCAATGCGAATGAGTTAAGAACCGGCGGCGGGTGTAGAAGTCACGGTGGTGCATATAGTTACCACAACTATCCAATAACTTCAAAAGATGGTTCTAAGGGTGGGTGGTCATGTAGTTCTGGCTCTACTGGTACGTACACTGAGCCATTTGCGGTTTGTTGTACAGTAGAAGCGAATACTCTTCCTTCAGGTACTCCTGCAGATACGGCCGCTTGTATCGAGCCTTCAACATGGACATGGAGATCAGGATGTAAAGCAAAATAGAAGATATGAAAAAAATAATTCCATTCATAATTCTTGTTGGTTTTATATACGGAGCAGACACACTTTATGCTGCTTCACGTAAATGGAAATCTCCGTCAGGTGTTCCACCAAAGTTTAACGTTGCGGCGCCGATAACTACATCGACTGTAAATCAAGTCAAAACAGGTGTACTAGGAGTTAACTCACTGGGCGTTTTTGGTTCGACCGTTGTTACGAATGATAAAAGTTATTTGCAGTACAAATTACCAGACACCATGAAATTGGGTGTAAATGGAGATGTCGGTGCTGCGAGATATTGTAATGAGAATGGTGAGAACTGTGTAGGGTTAGGTGGTGGAAGTTCTGGATATATTAATGGATGTCGAACTGTGGTTTCTCCGATCACAGGTCATTGGTCAGAAGTACACTGTAGTGCTGGGGAGGTGAGAACTGGTGGAGGGTGTAGAAGCCATGGTGGTGCATATCAAGCTCATGTATATCCGGTAGGGGAAGATGGTCAGGGATGTGCGTCAGGGTCTACTGGTACGTATACAGAAGCTTTTGCAGTATGTTGCCCGACTGATGTTGGAGCTATATTAAAACCTGATATGAAAGCAGGAAACTCAGATGCTTGTATCGAGCCTTCAACATGGACATGGAGATCAGGATGTACTGCGAAATAGGCTAACGAATTCATGTTTTGAAAGTTCTACAAACTGGCTTTCTGACTCGTCATAGAATTAAATCGTACTCCAAAAAATGGCCCGCGAAAGCGGGTCATTTCATTTCATAAATATATGGCTATATATAAGGGTTATTATGCCACGGAATCTGCATAAATAAGCATTTGACAAAGATACTCATGTGCGTATAATGCTAGGCACGCTCTGTAAGGGGCGTTTTTAGGTACAACGTACGTCTTCTGGGTAGCTAAGGTCAACGACGACAAGATGCGACTAACCCATCCAGAAAACCAATGCAACATGCGAGACGATGTCTCAGTTTGAAAACAACATAGATAGAAGCATCATATCCTTTTTTTGTTCTGTTTGAAGTTTTAATTTCAAGTAACAACTTTTGTTGTGTCGAGAAATTTATATTTAGAGTTTGATCCTAGCTCAGGATGAACGCTGGCGACATGGATAAGGCATGCAAGTCGAACGGAGACATTTGCGATTATATCAATTTTGTCTTAGTGGCGAACGAGGTAGTAATGCGTAGGTACGTCCCCCAAAGTCAGGAATAACTCATCGAAAGATGAGCTAATACTTGATAGTCTCTTCGGAGTAAAGTTTTAACGCTTTGGGAACGGCCTGCGTGACATCAGCTAGTTGGTAGGGTAATGGCCTACCAAGGCAATGACGTCTAGGGGAGCTGAGAGGCTGACCCCCACCGATGGAACTGAGACACGGTCCATACACCTACGGGTGGCTGCAGTCGAGAATCTTCCGCAATGGGCGCAAGCCTGACGGAGCGATGTCGCGTGATTGATGAAGTCTTTCGAGATGTAAAGGTCTTTTATGAGGGAGAAAGTTATTGATAGTACCTCATGAATAAGGGGTTGCTAAACTCGTGCCAGCAGCAGCGGTAATACGAGTGCCCCAAGCGTTATCCGGAATTATTGGGCGTAAAGGGTGTGTAGGTGGTTCTGTTAGTCGAGTGTCAAAGACCCGGGCTTAACCTGGGGAGGGCATTCGAAACGGCAGACCTAGAGGATGCGAGAGGTGTGTAGAACTCATAGTGTAGGGGTGAAATCCGTTGATATTATGGGGAATACCAAAAGCGAAGGCAGCACACTGGCGCACTCCTGACACTGAAACACGAAAGCGTGGGTAGCGAATGGGATTAGATACCCCAGTAGTCCACGCCCTAAACGATGTACATTTGCTTTTCGGAGTATCGACCCTCTGAGAGGCGTAGCTAACGCGTTAAATGTACCGCCTGGGTATTACGACCGCAAGGTTAAAACTCAAAGGAATAGACGGGGACTTGCACAAGCAGTGGATTATGTGGTTTAATTCGATGGTAAACGAAGAACCTCACCAGGGTTTGAAACCTACGTGAAAGCTCCAAGAAACTGGAGCCCTCGCAAGACTAGTAGGCAGGTGCTGCATGGCCGTCGTCAGTTCGTGGTTTGAATTGTTCCCTTCAGTGGGGTAACGAACGCAACCCTCGTCGTGTGTTACAAGTGTCACACGAGACTGCCCCCTCTCGGGGGAGGAAGGTGAGGATGACGCCAGGTCAGCATGGCCCTTTGATACCCTGGGCTACACACATAATACAATCGCCGTTACAACACGACGCAATACCGTAAGGTGGAGCAAATCGTTAGAAAAACGGCGCCAGTTCGGATTGAGGTCTGCAACTCGACCTCATGAAGCCGGAATTGCTAGTAATCGCGGGTCAGCTATACCGCGGTGAATACGTTCTCAAGTCTTGTACTCACCGCCCGTCAACTCAAGGGAGTCAGGAGTACCCGAAGTCTCATCTCGTATGGGCCTACGGTAAGCTTGATGACAGGGAGTAAGTCGTAACAAGGCACGGGTAGCGGAAGCTGTTCGTGGAATCATTCAATTTGAAATCATTGTTGCCTTCATGCCCCGCATGTAAGGACTACCAACAATACCTTGGCCGATCATTGAATCACGCTTAAGCTGATTTAATAAAAGTTCTCAACTTTCGAAATGAGAGGAGTTAGTAACCTAATTACTATGACATCGGAGAAAGATCCGGCTCAAGCAGAACAAAAAAAGTACGTGATATCCTATCTATATTGTTTTTAATACTATACACAACCTTCACAATCGATGTGAAGGTTTTGTGTTATTATGGAATAAATTAATTTTGATATTTATACCCACA
This sequence comes from Candidatus Tayloriibacteriota bacterium, assembly GCA_018883165.1. Classification (GTDB taxonomy): domain Bacteria; phylum Patescibacteriota; class Minisyncoccia; order Phycocordibacterales; family CAIZLB01; genus VEQN01. Next base: position 42,938 of record VEQN01000004.1, on the reverse strand, counting down.
TGAAAAACCTCACCTCACTCATCACATCTCTCATACTCTTCGCATCAGTTCCAGTAGCATTTGCATGGACTGCAGCTCCAAAGAATCCACCAAAGGACAATACTTTACCACCAGTAACGGTATCTAAAGATGATCAAAACAAACTCGGTAAACTAGGTCTTGGTGGTCTTGCTGTATTTGGTAAATTCCAACTCATTGATGGTACACAAGGAGCAGGTAAAGTACTGGTATCTGATGCACAAGGGAAGGCGAGTTGGGGGTATGCAGCTGGTGGTGTTGGAACTTCCACATCTTTGAGTCAAGGAGATAAAATTTTCCCAGGTTGGCCTAATGGAATAGTATGTAATGCTACAAATGGTAGAAAGAAATATATGTACGTAAGTGGCTACTTTCCAACAACTGGTGCTGGCTACGGTGTGAATGGAAAGGCGGGATATCTTTATGGGGAACCAGGAGATCTTATGTCAATTTACTTTGACGCCGAGACCAGAAAGTCTCTTAAGGTGAATGGTAACGGAGATTATGAACAAGGTCTTGCAACTAAATTTGCTCCATGTTTTACACTTGGTACATCGATAGATGACCCTGTTTTCACTCAGTATTAAATTCTTAAAATAAGCTTGAATAAGGGAGTAAATACTGCTAGAATGGCTCTTGTCATTTTAAAATTTTAAGAACTAACGACGTACCCAAGTTATGAAGATAAACTTTAGAAAAACAAAGATCCTCGGTAAGATTGCTGATAATAAATCAGATGTCGATTTCCTCAAGCTGGTATTTGATGCTGGTCTCGATATTGCATGGCTAAACACTGCTCACCAGGGGGTTGAAGATGCTGAGCACCTTATCGGACGAATTAAATCTGTATCTCCACATGTTGCAATCATGATTGATACAAAAGGTCCTGAGGTTAGAACAAAAAACGTAGAAGAACCTTTTGCTGTTAAAAGAGATGATATCATCTACATCAGTGGTAATCTTGAACACAGAAATGATGGTGCGCACGTTGTTCATGTAGATTATCCTAATTTCCATAATGAAGTCCCAGTTGGAACTGTTGTATTGTATGATGATGCAACAATTGGATTCGTAGTTGAAGCTAAAGAAGGTGATGCATTAAAGTGTCGAATCCAGAGTAATGGAACCATTAAGAACAAAAAGAGCATTAATACTCCTGGTGTTCATATTGAGCTTCCGTCACTTACAGAAAAGGACAAAAGCTTTATTCGATTCTGTGGAAAGCACAACATCGAATTTATCATCCATTCTTTTGTGCGAAGTAAACAAGATATCTTGGATATTAAGCAAATTACAGATGAATTCCCTGGATACAATCCTCAGATTATTTCAAAGATTGAGAACAGAGAAGGTTTTGATAATCTAAGTGAGATCTTGGATTATTCTGATGGTGCGATGGTTGCACGAGGTGATCTTGGTGCAGAAGTGCCGTTTGAAGAAATGCCATACATGCAAAAGAAAATGATTGAGATGTGTGTGAAAAGAGGTAAAGCATGTGTTGTAGCTACACAGGTATTGGATAGTATGATCAAGAACCCTCGACCTACTCGAGCTGAGGTTCTTGATGTTGCAAACGCGGTGCTTGAAGGAAGTGGTGCTGTTTCGATGAGTGGAGAGACTGCATACGGTGATTTCCCAGTAGAAGCTACAACACTCATGAGTAAGATAATGATGTACACTGAAAGTAAGATTGATGATCTTCTTCACTATAACTTTGGTCCAGAAGTGAAGAATGATACATATACTCTTGCAAAGAGTATTGCTGATGAAGCAAAAGCATCAGGTGCGAAAGCGATTATCGCTGCTGTTTCAGATTCAAGTTTGTACTATGCACTTGCAGCACAGAGACCTTCAGTGGTAGTTGTTGCTGGTTGCAAAGAAGAAATTGAAGCTAAAAAGCTTATGCTCTACTATGCAATACGACCATTGTATCTTCCTGAGGTTTCAGTTCAGAATCTTGTAAAGAATATTGAGATTGATCTATTGGATTCTGATACTGTTGTTGTCGTTTCAGAAGAGGGTGGAAATGTGACACATAAGGTTGTGGCATTTAAAGACATTAAGTAAATCGAGTAAACGATAACAAAACCGCCTTTTTGAGGCGGTTTTGTTATTTTGTAATAATATGTACAATATCTTTATGAATACAAATCCAACAAAAAACTCCTTGAAAATCGAGAGATTTCAGTCGGTAGAAGAAACAAACAGAGCTGCTATTTCATACCTTAATGATTTGCTTGCACAGTATGTAGATAGACCAGTGCTTCTTCTGCTTGCTGGTGGATCATCAGTTACATTATACGATGGTATTAATCCTGAGTACTTGAGTATGGATCTAACCGTGACGGTTACTGATGAAAGATTTTCTAATGAAGTAGATATAAACAACTTTGCAATACTTCAAGCAACTGATTTCTATAACGAATTAATTCAAGTTGACGCATTTTGTATCAATACACAACCAAATGCAGGTGAGACAATGGAAGACTGTGCTCGTCGTTTTGAAAGAAACTTGAAAGAATGGAAAAGAGATTTTCCTAAAGGTGTAGTTCTTGCTGTGTATGGCATGGGTAAGGATGGGCATACAGGAGGCATGATCCCAGGTGTTCTTGGTGAAGCTGAGTTTAATCAGAGATATAACACAGATGATGTATGGGTTTCATCTATGGATGCAGGAGACAAGATTGAATATTCACAAAGATTTTCAACTACCATTCCATTTATGAAAAATCAGGTTGATCATGCACTGTTTTATGTTACTGGCACATCAAAGAAAGAAGCACTCGATAAAGCAATTGATGGAAATCTTCCATATCACAAAATCCCTGCAACAGTTATGTCACACATGAAAGATGTAGTCTTGTTTACGGACATTGCAGAATAGTTTTTGTTCATATTTTCTTAATGTCTTAGTGGTATGTTGTGTTCATGACATATACACTTTCCGATACTGATTTACTCACATCGACTTCATATGAAGGCCTCGATACGAATCAGAAAGATTACTCGTGTAAAATACGAGATTTACCAACAGAAGATCGACCAAGAGAGAAGATGCTCAATAACGGTGTGGCATCACTCTCATTGGTCGAACTTTTTGCGGTGGTCTTACAGACTGGCACAAAAAAAGAGGGAGTACTTGATATGTCATATCGGATTATACGAGAATACGGGAACAGTGCAGTGTCTAATCAGGCAGACCCGGAAAGTATAGCTAAGGATTTACAGATTCCACACGTTAAGGCTTGTCAGATTGTGGCTTGTGTGGAGATAGGGAGGAGGTTGTTTAAGAAAAATGATATGGGACTAACCGTCATACGAAACGCTCGAGACGTCTACGACTATCTAATAGAAATGAGAACTCTACAAAAAGAGCAGCTATGTGGTCTGTATTTGGACACTCACAATAGAATAATTCACCAAGAGATAATATCAATTGGTACATTGAATTCCAATTTGGTACATCCTCGAGAAGTATTCAAACCAGCACTTGAGTACGGTGCCGCCTCTGTTGTATTAGCACACAATCATCCCTCTGGTGTTCTGGAACCTAGTACAGCTGATGTAGAGGTTACAAAGCAATTAATACAAGCAGGTAGAGTAGTGGGAATTCATTTAATGGATCATTTGGTAATCGGAAAGACGGGGTTTGTGAGTATACAAGCAGAATATTAATATCCCCAGCGTAAGGTGCGCATATAGATATTATTAAATATAATATGTGTATATGAAAAAAAGAACACTTATCGCTATCATGGGAATTTGGGTTGCAATCATTCCGTCACTGGGATTGCCCAATCAATGGAAACAATGGGTCATTGTCATCTCAGGACTCGCGATAACTGTAATTGCTTTGAAGAAGAAGTACGTCATTATTCAAGAGCCATCTGTAGACAATCAGGATGGTGTAGAGAATACAGAAAAATTGCATGGTTAAGAATATCTTAGTCGGATGTATTTCCTGTGCAGCTGCAATCTCTGGATTCATTTTTGTTCAAACATACATGGAGGGTAAGGAACCCAAAGAAAGTATTCTTGCTACGGTTGCTTCGGCGGTTAAGGGGACATCTACAGTTAAAATTGCTGAAATCGAAAAACCGCTTGTTGAGCATGTCCTCCCGCCTAAAAACCTTAAAGCAATATATATGACTAGTTGGGTAGCTGGAACTCCATCTCTTCGAGATGGCCTCATACAACTACTCGATACAACAGAGGCAAACGCTGTCGTCTTAGATATCAAAGACTATACAGGTAAAGTATCATTTAAGACTGGTAATCCAAATATCGATAACGGATCATGTGTAGAGGAGAGAATCAAAGATATTAAGAGTTTGATAAAAACACTACATGATAAAAATATATATGTCATTGGTCGTGTATCTGTATTCCAAGATCCTTGCTTTGTTGAAAAACATCCAGAGGTTGCAGTGAAGCGGATGAGTGATGGGGGTGTATGGAAAGATAAGAAGGGTTTGTCATGGGTTGATATGAGTTCTGAGGTGGCTTGGAAATATGTCGTTGATATTGCAAAAACATCATATGAATTGGGTTTTGATGAAATAAACTTTGACTACGTGAGATTTCCTTCAGATGGTGATATGAAGAATATTAAATATTTGTCAGGTGATACTCCAAAACCACAAGTCTTCAAGAAGTTTTTTACATATCTAGATACCGAATTGAGAGGTGGTAAGGGTGAGTTTACACCATTGGTTGAAGTTGGCACCTCGACACCAGCTTTTGAAGAAAAGAAGATGAATAGTGGTATGACAATGACAATTGCAAAGCACCTCAAGGGTACCGCAAAAGATCCTGTGTTTGATGAGTATTGGAGTTTGGTACATAGTACAAGTTCTAGTTGGGTGAACAAAAGAGAAGAAGCGATTGAAAGCAAACGAGGTGCAGGTAGGTTAATCACATCAGCAGATTTGTTTGGTATGGTAACTACTCAACCAGATGATTTAGGTATAGGTCAGATATTAGAGTATGCGTTACCTTTTGTAGATTATATATATCCAATGGTATATCCATCTCACTACCCAGCAAATTGGAATGGATTTAAGAACCCTGCTGCGTATCCGTATGAAGTGGTACATATATCAATGAAACAAGCAGCTGAAAGGGCGGAAGCAATTGGTCTGTCACGTAAGAAACTCATGCCTTGGATTCAAGATTTTGATCTTGGTGCCGAATATACGGCAGATATGGTACGTACGCAGTTTAAAGCTGCGTACGACAATAATTTAGATGGTTGGCTCATCTGGAATGCTTCGAACAAATATACAAAGGCGGCATTGAAATCTGAATAGCCATACACCACTTTTGTTTCTTGGTATATAATACACACATACAGCTCTATGAATGACGATGAAAAAGTAGTGTATTTCGGTGAGACTGATGCTCGTAACAGGCGAGTGCGTTTTGGTATTAAGAAAAAAGATAGATCAAGACATTTGTATGCCATTGGAAAGACAGGTATGGGTAAGTCTACACTTCTTGAAAGTTTGGCGATACAAGATATTCAAAACGGTGATGGTGTGTGCTTTATGGATCCTCACGGCAAGTCTGCAGATCTGCTTCTTGAATATGTTCCAGAACATCGAATAAAGGATGTAATATATTTTGCTCCTTTCGATATGGAGTACCCAATCTCATTCAATGTCATGGAAGACGTAGGTCCTGAGCAACGATATCTTGTTGCCAGTGGAATGATGTCTGCCTTCAAGAAGATTTGGGTTGATGCGTGGTCAGCAAGAATGGAATACATTCTGGGTAACATTATGCTTGCACTCTTGGAGTATCCAGGATCTACGCTTGTAGGAGTAAACAGAATGCTTACTGACAAAGAGTTTAGAAAAGAAGTGGTGAATCATATTTCAGATCCATCTGTAAAATCTTTTTGGGTAAATGAGTATGCAAACTATACCGACAAGTTTGCTGCTGAAGCGGCACCAGCGATTCAAAATAAAGTAGGTCAGTTCGTCGCAAACCCTTTGATCCGAAATATCATCGGACAGGCTAAATCATCTTTTGATATTCGAGATGTGATGGATAACAAAAAGATACTCATCATCAACCTTTCAAAGGGTAGAGTGGGTGAAGCAAACGCTAACCTTTTGGGTAGTATGCTCATTACGAAAATATATCTCGGTGCCATGAGTCGTGCAGATCTAAATGAAAAACAACTCGCTGAAGCTCCAAACTTTTACCTTTATGTAGACGAGTTTCAGTCATTTGCGAATGAATCTTTTGCAGATATTCTTTCTGAGGCAAGAAAATATAAGTTGAACTTACATATTGCACATCAATACATTGAACAAATGACGGAAGAGGTTCGTGCTGCGGTATTCGGAAACGTAGGTACTATGTGTATCTTTAGAGTCGGTGCATACGATGCTGAGGTTTTAGAAAAAGAGTTTGCGCCACAGTTCACTGCTGAAGATATAGTAAATCTACAGAAATATCAGATGTATCTTAAGTTGATGATTGATGGTGTAACATCACCACCGTTCTCTGCAGCGGGTATGCCACCGATTCCAAAACCTGAAAAAACATTTGTAAAAGAAATAATTGATTCTTCACGCTCACTATATGCTAGACCGAGACAGCAAGTCGAAGAGGAATTGTTAAGTTGGATTCAGACACAATTCGGTAAGTCTCAGCCACAGGGAGGTGGAGGGGGTAACAATAATCAACAATCAAGGCAGAATCAGTCGTCGTCACAAGGTCAAAACAGGCGTCCAGAAGGGCAAAAACCGCAATTTCAGGGCAGTAGGGAAGCTCGTGGTCCTCAACAACAGCCACAACAACGACCTCCTCAACAGCAGAGGAATAGCAAGGATAACACTGAAAGAGCAAATGCTAGAGAAAACAAGCTTCGTGAGGCTATGTCTTTGAGCTACTTGAAGCCTGAAGTGGAGGAAGATAAAAAGGCACCAAAACCCGAGAATCTTTCTGCACTTCGAGATGCATTACTTAGTGTAATGAAGAGTGCACCTGCTTCTCAACAACAAGAGGAAGTAAAGACTGTTGAAGCATCAAAGCCGGATCCTGTAGTTGAACACAAGAAGTCGGATCATGTCATCAAACAGCAAGAGCATCATGCGTCAAAACATGTGCATGTATCTAAGAAGGAAGAAGTTGCCGAGGATGTTCTAAGAAGTATTTTCAACGACTAGAATCCTATCGTAAAGTTTTTAATTATTCTAAGGTATCCCTTTAGCAATGCCTTGGTGTAATTAGGGTAATCTTGTCTATATTTTTTAACTAAGCCAAGCACTATTCTGGCAAGTCTCGTGCTGTGTTTTCCGTTTGACCCAGATGCACTGTTTTTTCGCAGTGTATATGCAGTTTCAGTGTTTGGTATATTTGCAATATCACCAATCTTACCAAGTCGTAGCCAGAGATCGTAATCTTCTGCAAGTCGTAAATCAGAATATCCACCTACGGAGTCGTATGCGCTTTTTCTAAATACTACAGAAGAATTAATGATAGGGCATCGCACTAGCATGTTGTCATGAATCACTCTCGTATCCGTTTGATGTGTATACCACCATAGGTGTGTGCCATTCTCTGATACAAATTCCGTTTTCTCTGCACCGACTACGAGACAGTTTTTGTGTGTTTCTAGAAATTCAATTTGATTCTTTAATTTATCCGAGTTGATCCACCAGTCATCATCATCTAGTATTGCAATGTATTCATTTTTTGCATGTGAAATTCCGATATTTCTTGCGGTACCAGGGCCTACGCTTTCTTTGTTTTCAATGATGATTACTTTCGGAAAATTGTTTTTCACAAAAGAGATCGTATTATCAGTTGATCCATCAGATATGACGATGACTTCAAAGTTAGGGTGACTACTCACACTCTGCTTGAACACAGAATCAAGAGCCTTACCAATATATTTCTCTCCATTTTTTGTAGCGATTATTGTTGTTATCATGTTGTTATACAGCTATCCATCCTTCAGGTAGTACATCTGGAGTTTTAATTTTAGGGTTGTTCACCCACACTTTAGGGGCAATTACAATCTTGTTTTTGTGTGTTGAAAGCCAAGCGCCCCACCAACTGAATGAACTGTTCGCAATTATGAAGTGTGAGCACAATGACATCAGATATATCTCCTCGTAGTTTTGTATACCTGGTCGGGAAAGTATTATATAGGCATCATTGCCAAGTAGGGGAACAATTTCGGTTTTCAATGCATTCACATCATCAGATACAAGAATATACATCTTTTTTCTTGTGTCACCCTGTCTTTCTAGCTCTGTGTTCATACGTTCAATTGATGATATGTAGTATGAGTTGTCTTTGGTTCCGTGAAATGATGATGCATGTACGTTGGTCACATAGTCTCCACGTCTTACGTGTATGAGAATGGGTACCATGTTCTCATGTGCACATTGCCTGATTTCAGTCTCGGCTTTCCATGCAATATCTCCAAGGTTCTCTTTAAGGGTTAGTTCTTTTCTGATCTGATCAGCGAAGTCCAAGAAATATTTTTCAGAATTAAAATACCCTTCGATATATTCTTTAGAAAAAGGAGATATTTTCTTAGAATATTTTGGATAGTATGTATAATCGTTTTCACCAAATATATCTCTTTTGATCTTTCCAATGACTTTTCGTAAAAACTTTTGTATTGGTTTCTGGAGTGATTTGGACTCAGATGCACTAAGTACGTCACATACAATATTGTATCGATGTAAATCGAAAGTCCTCTTTGTGTCCACCTCAGGTATTTCATTGTACCAACTTGTATCAATGACTAAATTAGTATTGCTTCGAAGTGCCCTGGCTCTACCGTATGCGTATTGAAACAGTTGATTGCCTAGGCCGGCTTTAATCTTGAGTATTAACATAACTCCCTAATTATATCCTAATCCAGCCCTTGGGAATAATGGTGGGGTGTTCTGTGTTTTTGACTGTCCATTGCTTGGGTACATACACCATTTTTGTAGGGTTACGATTAAGCCAGGCAGCCCACCAGCTAAATGTACTGTTACCAATGATATTGTGCTTGCACTCTGACATAAGGTATAGCTCTTCGTAGTCTTCTAGTTTCTCTTTTGATACGAATCGAGTTCCGGGCGGGAACTGTATATGATCTTCAACCCAGTAGATGTCATCAGAAAACACAAAATATGTTGGCTTGGTACCAGGGATGCTATTCTTCATCAAAGATATTTCACCATTCATGCGACCAATCGCTTGTTCGTAATAATCGAGTGAGCAGAGTCCTTGAGCGTTTGATGCGTCAATTTCAGTCACAAGATCACCTCTTCGTATATGTACGGATACACTCACTGAATTGTGTATATCTTCAAGTATATGCTTAGCACATTCTGACACTTTCTCAGGCTTTAGGGTAAAAGCATTCCGAATCTCTTCTTCGTGGTTTTTGTAATACAAAGGAGATTGGAAATACCCATCAAGGTAATTGATTGTTCTTCTAAAATACAATGGGTGGAAGTCGAGATAATCTAGTTTAAATATTTTTGTTTTAATACCTCTCCATATCTTACTTAATATTCCCAGTGGGTATTTGTAGGTGCGAATTTCTTCTTCTGTAGCTATTGGTACGTTTATGTTGAAGTTTTCAAGTTTGTATCCACGAGGAACCTTCTGTTTGTCTGGATTTTTGTATCCAGTAATGTCAGCTTTAAACGTTCGTCCGTGTATCTTTCCGTATACCACAGCTGCAGCGTATTGAAACAGTTGATTACCGAGGCCACCACGAAATCGTACTATGAAGAAAGGTTTGTGTTCCATGTTATCTCTTTTTAAACCAGAAGCATCCACATGCATATTTCTCCCCAATGAGATCTTCTTTCTTAGCGTTAAGTATGATGCCACCTTCTCGTTCGGGGATGAGGGAGAATTCAACTAGCTCAAGATCCCTAAAATATTCCATAATATATTCATATGTATATATGCGGTGCGCGTTGTATTCAATGATTGCGTGTTCTCCCATTGGAGTAACAAAAAGAATTGATCCTCCTGGCTTTGTTACACGAATGAGTTCTTTAATTGCTTTGCTGTCCCCATCGGCATCGATCGGGTCACCATATCTTCCTAGTCCGATATGCTCAATGGTATGCATACAGGAGATGGAATCGATACTGTTTGATTCAAATGGAAGATTCATTAGATCTCCAGGCTTTGATTCTAGATTAGAAAGGTGTAGTTGTGCGGGTCGATAGTCATAGAAGTGCACAGGTACAAATGCTGAGACAATTCCTGAAAAGTAGAGACTTGAAGAAATATCCACATGAAATGTTGGATTAATTTCTTTAACCTTTCTGGCAGCCCATGAGGTGTGATATACGTAGTGTCTATCAAATCCAGTCGTGACCGTTTTGTCTTTAATGCAAGGATATGCATCAGAGAGTTTTAGAGAGAATCGTTTTGTGTGTACAGATGCTTTTTTAAACAAAAAGTAGTCCTTGAGTATGAAGGGGATGGTAGCAAGACGAATGGCCTGCTTTATGTATGTCTTTATCTTCTGCATTATCTAAGTATATCAAGAAGTTCTTTAATTTCACGCTTTGCGGCATCAGTGGTGATGTTTCTGATACAAGGTGCAATTTCACCAGGACGTAGGTTTTGTGAGCATTTCCATCCGTCACCTCTGCAGGGTGCCGCATCGTCTGCTACGTATCTATTGATGCGTGCGTCACCATATGGGAAGAATCGGTCTCTGTGGCCTGCACCTAGTATACAAACTACAGGTGTTTGAATTGCTGTAGCTAGGTGGAGTGGTCCGGTCTCGCTACCAAAGTAGAAGAGGGATGAGTGGAGGATGTGAGCAAAGTTTGGAATATCTAATTGTCCAGCTATGACAAATGCCATGTCCTTCTTAGACATTAGTTCGTAGATTTTGTTGCATAGATTGAGGTCTCCATGGCTACCTGAGATGAGAATTTTGAGATTGTGTGTAGACGCGATATGGTCTGCAACCTCTGCAAACTTCTCAAGTTGCCAGGTGCGATATGGTGCGCCTGCTCCAGGTAGAAGTACGATATATTTCTTCTCCTCTATATGTAGAGACTCTAGTAATGTTTTTGCGTTCTTGCAATCAAACTTAGAAATATCTAAAGTAGGGAATTGTATGTTCGTTTCTTCACCAATGACCGCAGAAAGGAAATACATGTTTCTGTCTGGTTCATTTAGTTCCTTTGGTGTATCAATGAGCCTTGTGTACTGTGCATCAGTAGTCATTTTTCCTCCTTCTGCACAAAATGCAATCCGCTCTTTTGCTCCAGTTACTCGCACCATTCGATCGCATATATATTCTCTTGAATATACGGCATGGACAACAATATCAAACCCTTCCTTGGCTAGGTTGTGGAAGAACTTTCTTCGGTAAAAGAAGTTTGATCTAAACTGTTTTCCATCATATGGGATTACGTGGTCAACTTCAGGGAATTGAGATTGTAAATCGAGCGCAACAGTGTTCACGACAAGGTACAATTCTGCATCTTTGTAGAATCTTCGGAAATGCTTGATGGTTGGTATGAACAAAATGAAATCCCCGATGACATCTTTACGAAGTAAAAGGACCTTACGTCTATTAGTTTTTGGTTTTTGAAACAAAGCTACAAACATACACTCAAAGCTAATGTATGTATCCATGATGTTTTTTACGATGGTTCGTAGGGCTGATTTCATACAAATATTTTTTTAATTCGATATAAGATCTTTTGTGTAATTGTCTGGATATATAGCCGACGTACTATTTTTGTGTCGAGATCACTTCGCACCTGTATTGTTTCAGGGTGGATAATATGAGTGGTGTCCATTGATTCAGTTTCTTTAATGTATGGACTGTCTTTTTCAACTGCGGTGGTGTGTGTTGCGGATGCATCAAATCCAATGTTTTTGATGAGGTTTACGCAGGGTGCAATTCCTATACCATTGTTCTTTAATATACTGTAGACCCACTGTGCGTCCCATGTGTTTATATTCTTGTCACGAATGTGTTTAAACAGTGAGATCCAGAAATATCCTGTTTTTTTGTTTTCAAATTGACTAATGATATGCTGTTCTTGTGACTCAATATCTTTCATATCAATATCATATTGATTCCATGCGCGTCTCCATGATGCCCATCCCCAGATGTGAATATTCTTGGTGAAATAGTATGAGGTAGGAACATTTTGCAAATCGGAAGCAGGGAGGAGGTTGGTTCCGTTGACATGGAATATGCTCTCATTTTCTTTATACTTCAAAAGCATTTCAGTACAGTACTCAAAAAAGCTTGGATTGGGCATGCAATCGTCTTCTAAAATGATTCCCATTTCTTCATGTTTGAAAAACTCTGTGATTGATTCTGATACAGCGCGTTTACATCCGAGATTGGTCTCTCTGAAGATTCGAATTACTGTACAAGGCCAGTCGATGGTGTCAAATATCTTTCTTGTTCTCGCAACCAATTCGGCTTCACCTGGTTTATTATCTCGTGGACCATCAGAAGCGATATATATTTTTTCTGGTTGATATACACGAATGACTGAAAAGACTTGTTCAGTCTTTTCAGGTCTATTGAAAGTGATGAAGAGGATAGGGGATTTCATGTTATCTCACATATCGAGCCTTTGATTTTTTGAATGTGAATATATTAACACTACCACCAAAAATATTTTTTGGAAGTATGGCTACAAATGGCTTATCTAAGCATGCACAGAGTGCAGCTCCGCCAGAGAGTACTGTAATGAAGTTGTGTGATGAATAGATCATATCGATATATGTGAAGAGATCTTGTTTTTTTGGATCTACATATTCCACACGCAGACCTTGTGATGTACATGCTGCTATTTCTTTATCAAAGGTCTTCTCGTCATATATCCACCCAAGTTTAATTCCACTAATATAGTTTTTATCAACGAGAATTATATTCTTGTATGCATCAAGTGTTTTCGGTGCATAATATATTTCTGGTACACCTTTTCCGTCGACATTAAATTGTTTCTCTAATATCTCGGTGACTGAAACGCCACTTTGATCAGTGATAAAATTCTTGATTGTGTAGTCACGTGCGAATATTTTAAATGAGAATATGTCATCTGTGTCGACGATACCTTTGAAGTATGGATTCATTTCAAAACAGAGTTTGAAAATATCTTTGTTTCGTATTCTTGTAAGACTTTGTTGCGAGATATAGAATTCAATCCCGTATTTGTCATGGAGTAGTCGGGGTAGGCCAGTAAATGCTAGCCAATCTCCAAGTCCACCAAAAGCTATATCAAGCACAATCTTCTTTTTTCTTTTTATATCATCAATCTGATTGTAATATGTTGTATATTCTTCGCTGCCGGTGAGTAATTCTCTAATGTTGTGAAAAAAAGATATTGCCATAAAGGTATATTTTGCAATATGCGGAATCCTCTTTAGCTCTTTTTTCACTTTTCTCAAGACTCTCTTGGTAATAAACTCTTGACTGCCTCTCTTGATATATGTACGACTCTTACACATTTCTCGATATGCCTCTCTTAGGCTCATACCATGTAGGATGTGTTCACACATGGTAATTTTTTCTTGTAGTGCCTTGTACGGAAACTGTACGGGATCTATAGTGTGCAAGTGTTCAAGCGCTTCTTTGACCCTCCCTTTTCTAAGCAATTCTGACGCTGCCCAATATCTATAAATAATATTTTCAGAATGAAGGCATTCGTCTAGGAATGTTTCAGTGTATACAGGGGTTTGTATTATTTCTTGCACCAATGGATTTGGATGTGTAAGTACGACTTGAGTGATATCTGCAAATCTATCTGTAAAATCGAAAGAAAGTATTTGTTTTTGTATATCCTCATGAAAGAATATGAGGAATTCGTCATATATATCAAACCAGTTGTAGTTTATTTTCCCACTCTCGTATTCCCGAACATAGTATGACTTATTAAATTGTTGCCGATGTAAGTACGAAGAGTTTTTACAGGTTGATGCTTTGAAGCCATGGGTTAGGAATCTCCACGCAAGAGACTGGGTGTCGAATCCGTGAAATTCTGTGTATCCACCAATCTTAAGGAAAGAATTTTTGGTGTGCATGAATGTAGAGTAGAGTGGATTAAGCGCAGTCTTTTTTGTTTCAATTAAAGCGTTTATGGGAATTATCTCATCTGTATATCCAAATGAATCTATTCGGATGACGTCTGACTTATTTGCACCTTTGAATTTAATTGATTTATGGATGCCAACTCCGTCATAGTTTCCTTGCTTCATATATGCAAACATCGACGAAAGAGTACCTTCCGGTAATATATCGTCACTATCAAGACAGAATATCGCCTCAGCTTTTGATTCTTGCACTGCTCTGTTTCTTGTTGCGCCACCACCAAGGTTTTGATCATTTTTAAATATCCTGACAATATCTGGATGTGTCTTCTGGATAGATTGCATGAGCGCGTATGTGCCATCTGTTGATCCGTCATCAACCATTACAATTTCAAATGACTGCAATCCTTGCTCAAAACAAGAATCAACTGCTTCTTTAAGAGTCTTCTCACAGTTATAGCAGGGGATTATGATTGTAAGTTCTGGATTCATTGTTTTTTAAATATGTATACCACACTTTTTGCGTGTTCTTGGTTATCTCTGTTTCTGTATTCAGATTGATATACGAGTCCTTGGATTACAGGACTAAGGATTCTAAATATTAAAGCGAAAATCGGACCAACAAATTTTCTATATAAATAATGCATTGAATACTTTTTATGCCTTCTTGATATACCTCTTAGTACTCTGCGCACAGTGTCTCGTAAAGGTAATTCTTCGTAGGCTTTGTATATCAATGTGTATCCTAAAGGATTCATAATATTCAATATCTCATGAGGGAAATAGTGACGTTCGTGACCATATATACCTATTTTTGAATTATGAATTTCAGACTGTATTGCTGGTCCACAGAATAATGGGTTTGGTGTGAGGATATATACGACACCACCTTTGTCTTGCAGGTCTGATATTTTCTGTGCAAATTCTTCAATGTGTAGAATATGCTCAAATAGGTCACAGAGCATAATAAAGTCTACTTTTGAATCGAGCTCTGTTTCTTCTACAAGTTTGTGTATTACGGTGTAATTTTGATGTTTCTTTTGGATGCGCTCATGTTCTTCATGAAGCGTTGGTTCAATTAAAAATATGTTCTTGAATTTATCGGTGAGTGAGAGGCTGTAGTGACCGTTACCGCCACCAACATCAACCGCAGTATTCCAATCTTCGCAGCAATTAATCGCCACATTGATGAGTTCAAGAGTTCTTTTCTTGGTTATATCAGGTATGTCTGATGAGAAATCCTTCTCGTGTAAGTTCTTTAGGTATGTACCAAAGATGTTGTTTTTTGTATACATATTTATTGTTTGTGACTCAGTATCAAATTCTTCCAAAAATCAAAATACAAGGTATCTGTATTTGAGTGTTTCCAGAGTATGTCATATTTTGCAATGAGTTCATACTTACTTAAATTGCATACTTCACTCCAGTCTTTGACAATATACAGTGGCACACCAAGTTCGTAAAATTTTCTTGCCATAACACTGTCTTTTACAATTGGAATCGTGCCAATATATAGAGCTTCCCATGTTCTGTGGCAGTCTTCACCACCACCGGGTGGGGAAGCCACAAAGGTATATGATCGTAATACTCGTATATATGCTGGTTGCGATATGAAAATACCCCTGTTTAGCTTGTCAGCAGTGTCACTTTCTTTAAGTGCTTTGAGTGCCTCGCTCCTTTCTTTGGGGTTAGTTGCGGCATTAAAAGTATAGAGGATTCTCGATTTTCGAGTCTCTCTGATATCATCAATCTTACCTTCTTTTATTGCTGCAAGATCAGATGAGAATTCTTGATATAGACGGAGCATTCCTGCATTGGCATGATGTGCATTCTCAAGACCAATGGGGATTGGTGTAATCTTTGGATGATCAATTAATACATTCTGGGCAAACCAATGAATGATTTTATCATTTACGTATTGAGTGTGTTCTTCCGTAATGTTTAAGTCTCCGTTATGTGTGATGAGGATGTATGGGTGAGAAATCTTTGGATGTATTTCTTTAAAGAAATCTTCTAGAAGATGTGATTCTACAAACACTATATCTTTCTCATGCACATGCTCTGGTACAAGCATACGTGAAGGTCTTTCATATATATGATTGGCGATTGATCTAAATGTATCACCAGAGATGAATGGGTAGCTTGAAGGTCGCTTGTTTGAAGAGCGATGAATGAATACCTTCTTTATCTTTCTTTCTAGAGCCCAAGCTATATCTTCGAAGTCCATGGTGATGTATTTATTGCCACTAGATTATACTACGCATTTGTGAAGAAGTCTTTTAAAACCTCTTCTGAATACTGGTATATACGCTACGAGCGAATAGTTTAAGGTCACGCACATCATCTTTTTCAAATAGGCCACATATATAGTATATGAAGATATATGACAGTACAGATATGGCTGATCCAACAAGTACTGTTGTAAGGTTGTATATATATGGACTAATTACATATTGATTGAGCATGTAGGTGATATATCCAGTGAAGAAGAGCTTACACACAAATATGATATAAAATTTAATTCTTGAGTTAAGAGCAAGTAGATTGTGTTCAGTCCAATAGAACAAGAAGAGGTACGGTGTGAGTGCAAATAGGTATGCGAGTGCTGCTCCGTAGATACCGTAATGAGGTAGTAGAAGGAAAAGGAAGATCGCATTTAATATTGCCGCAGTCACTGAAGCTGTTGTAAGAGCCCGTAGTCTTCCCATACCAACTAGGAAGTTTGTAAGAGGGCCGGTGAGCGAGAGAATGAGGTTTGTCCAAGTAAGGGGTATGAGTGTGGCTGTTGCGAAGATTGCAACCTCCTCATTAATCCAGTAGGCGAGCATCTTGTACGGGAAAGATAGGATTGTCACGGTAATTGATACGGATAAAATTGTGATCAATCTCATTGATCTGATGTAGAGCATTTTCGTTCGCTCTCTGTCGCCAACTCCTTCAAATGAAGCAGTCATGGGGAAGATGACATTTGCAAATGTATTTGATACTGCCGGTGTTTTGTTCGAGATACTTCCAGCGATACCGTAGTAACTTAAGTTTGCTGGACCTACAAAGATTGGCATAATGGCTTTGTCTAAGAAAGTAAGTGATGAGTTTGCAATATTGTTTACAAACACTTTGATACCAAAAGAATAATACTTCAATACCGCCTCTTTATCCCAACTGTATACCCGAAGAGCTTTCTTGAGGGAATCGGGAAGTATACTCTTTGCCATGTGTGCATACCAAAAATGGAAAATCACATAGATACCAAGTAGTCCGAAGAAAATACCATTAACTCCATATCCAAGAGCAATTATTAGGACAATGACTAATTGTTGCGTGGTGAAGAATGATAGACCCACCTTTACACCAGCATCAATTCTCTGAAGTGCATTTGGAAGCATTGAAAATAATGACATGGTGGAAGTTAGAAAAAACATGCCTGCAGCTGCTATGAATGCAGGGATATATTTGAAATACTCAATCATCTTTTCTGCAAAGAATACTTTACCAATAAATATGGTGCTTAGTATGCCAAGAGATCCTAATATTCCAATCAAGAGAAAAATACTGTTTCCGATACTAAAAATTTTCTTTATTTCATTTTCATTACGTCTACCATTCTCTTCAGCTATGAACTTACCCAGTGCTGATGCAATACCGACGTCTAACAAACCTGCAAGACTGATGAGTGTGCTGATAAATAGGTATACACCATACTCTTTCACCCCAAGGCTGTTTACAACATACGGGGTAACAAAAATGGCTATTATTATTGGCCACCCGAAGCTAATCATGCTAAAAAGCGCGTTAGATAGGGCTCTATATGTAGGGCTATCTTTCATCATATGGGCCAAATTGTAGCATATAATAGGCGTGATATACTCATACAATATATATAAATAAGAATGTAACCATGAATAAGATTTTTGATTCGATATTAAAGTATGTCACTCTGGGAGCTATCGTAGGTGTCCTATTGGTACCTTTCGTGAAATACGATTTACTGTTTTTCCCGTTTATCACAGGTAAGGCAATAGCATTTAGAACTTTTGTTGGTATTGGTCTCATTTCTTACCTTGGGTTGATTCTTCGAGACAAATCATACCTACCAAAGAAAAACATTGTATTGTGGTCTACAGTTATCTTCACCATAATACTCGGTATAGCAACCCTTAATTCTGTAAATCCATATCGAAGTTTCTGGAGTAACTTCGAACGAATGGAAGGGTATGTAACAATACTCTACCTATTTGCGTTTTTCATCATTACATCGTCCGTGGTTAAGACTAAGCAGGCATGGTATGCACTACTATCAATCTCACTTGCTGCAAGTGTCGCCGTTGGTCTTAGTGGTTTTGCTGACTACAATAACTCTGAGGCATCAGTTGTTCGTATTGCTGGCTGGCTTGGTAATTCAACATACTTAGGTATATATGCACTCCTTCACGCATTCTTAGCTATCTTCCTCATATCAAAATTATCGTATTCAAAATTCAAAGATCAAATAATCTTGTATGTGGTTCTCGGTGCAGTATCTCTCTTCAATCTTGTAGTTATGTACAACACAGGTACTCGAGGATCTGTGGTAGGTCTTGGTGTTGCTGTACTCATCGGTTCCGCACTAATTGCAATATATGAAAAGAATAACCAGGCGCTCAGAAAGAGTGCATTGGGACTTCTCGTGTTTTTTGTAGTAGTAATTGGCATTCTTGGATTTACTAAAAATACAGAATTCGTTAAAAATAGCCCATTGTTGTATCGATTTGCATCTTTGATCACAACTGATATCTCATCAGTACTTGAGAATCAGGGACGATCACGAACATTACTCTGGGATATTGCGAAAGAGGGTGTAGCTGAAAAACCTCTCTTGGGATGGGGTCAAGAAAACTTCAGTTATGTTTTCGGAAAATATTACAATCCAAATATATATGATCAAGAGCAATGGTTTGATCGAACACACAATGTATTTCTTGATTGGATGATATCAGGTGGAATCTTAGGACTATTAGGATACCTACTGTTGTTTGTAAGTGCTCTTGTACTCATCTGGAAAAGAAAAAAAGATTCAGATTGGAGTGTGTTTGAAAAAAGTCTTGTCACTGCGCTACTTGTTGCGTACTTTGTGCACAATATATTTGTGTTCGATAACTTAACAAGTTACATCATATTCTTCTTCCTGCTTGCGTATGTGACACATGAAAATGTAGATGATGATCGAAAATCCGAACCATCAATTGTACGTGATGATCTCGTTACTGGTATCGCAGTGCTGTTTATTGCAATCATTGTAGGTTTTGCCACATATCACACAGCATACAAGCCATATCGAGTGAGTCGTATACTCATCGATGGTTTAATATCATTTCAGCCTGGTGCAGAAAGTATGCTTGGTAAACGAGCAACAACATATGAAGGAAGACTCTCATACTTCAAAGATGCACTTTCATACAACACGTTTGCAAAGACAGAAATCATTGAACGACTCGCAGATGTAACTCCGCAGTTAATTGCAGGTGTGAAGGACAAGAACGTCATCGAGCAGTATGTAACGGTGGTTGATGAAAACTATCGACAGATAATTGCAGATACAGCAGGGGATCATCGAGCTCCACTACTTTACGGTGTATTCCTCCAGAAGGTCGGACTCTTGAATCAGTCACTGGAATATATTAATCAAGCTGAAAAAGTTGCACCAAAGAAGCAGTCATTGCTTTACCAAAAGGGATTAACACTCATTATGATGGGAAAAACTGCAGAAGCAGTTGAGGTGTATAAGCAAGCACTGGCACTTGCTCCACAGAATAAAGATGCGAAAGTATATCTTGGTATCGCATACATGTATGACAAGAAACTTAACGAAGCAAAGAAAGTGTTTGGTGATGATCTAGAAATTTTGTCTGATCCTAAAGTGATTCAAAGTGCTGATTCACTCGGTCTACATGATTTTGTAATTGAGATCGCAAAGAAAAAGATTGCTGCAGAACCTAACAATCCTCAATATCATGTATCACTCGCAGCAGCATACTTGAATAACGGACAGAGACAATTAGCAATTGAAGAAATTAGAAAAGCAATTGAAATTGAACCAGCATTCAAAGAACAAGGTGAGACGTACATTAAATTAATTCAAGAAGGAAAAACACCGACACAATAAAAAAATAAATAAAATAATTTATGAAAAAACTTTTGTGTAATGCAAAAGTTTTTTTGTTGAATAAAAAGTTATCCACATTTTTTTTGAAAAAAATATTGAGAGTATATCAATTGTGTATGATAATTAAGTCATGGTTCATATGCGAGGTCAGCATAATGAACACTTACAAATAATAGTTCCTTAACTTCAACCACTACCATGGCAGCAAAAAAGAAGGCAAAGAAGGTTGCTAAGAAGAAAGCAAAGAAAGCAGCTAAGAAGCGAAAGTAATTTCGCAAGATAACTAAATCAGTTATCGCAAAAACACCCACGAAAGTGGGTGTTTTTGTTTCGTGCAAATGGGGGGTAAATATGATAGAGTGGGGGAACTATGGGAATCCTAAAAACAATATTTCCTTCATATTCTGCAAGGCAGATTAAGAGGTACAAAAAGACAGTTTTAAAGATTAATGAACTGGAGGCTTCAATTCAGAAACTCTCAGATGCTGAGCTTCGATCAAAGACAAAGGAGTTTCAGGATCGAATTGTTGCAGGAGAGAGTCTTGATACAATTCTTCCAGAGGCTTTTGCTGTTGTTCGAGAGGCTTCGCGAAGAACACTTGGACAAAGGCACTATGATGTTCAGCTCATTGGTGGAATGATTTTGCATGAAGGTAAGATTGCAGAAATGAAGACGGGTGAAGGAAAAACGTTGATGGCAACGCTTGCGTGTTACTTAAATGCACTTGCGCAAAAAGGTGTACACGTCATCACCGTGAATGATTATCTCGCACGTCGAGATGCAACATGGATGGGACAAATTTACAATGCACTGGGTCTTTCAGTTGGTGTCATCAATGACAACGCGTCATATATATTTGATATCTCACATATTGGTGCCAAAGATATTGCTCCTGAAGAATTAGCGAAAAAAGAAAAAGAGGCAGATGAGAAAGAGGATGTGATGGGGTCATTCAAAGTGGGGTATGAATTTTTGAAACCATCTACAAAAAGAGAAGCGTATCATGCAGATATTACATATGGTACAAACAATCAGTTTGGATTTGATTATCTACGAGACAATATTGAACACAACGAGATTAATCTTAGTCAGCGAGCATTTTACTACGCAATCGTGGATGAGGTGGACTCAATCCTCATTGATGAAGCAAGAACTCCACTCATCATCTCTGCTCCAACATCAGATTCTGAGAATCTCTATCATACGTTTGCTGATATTGCGAAACAATTAGAGAAAGACAAACACTTTACGATAGATGAGAAGTTTAAGACTATCGCTATGACTAGCGAGGGTATTGATCTTGCTGAGAAGCTTCTCGGTGTTTCTAATATATATACAGAAGGTGGTATTAAATATGTACATCATCTCGAAACTGCCGTACGAGCAAAAGCGTTGTACAACAACGATGTTGAATATATTGTAAAAGGTGGGGAGGTAATGATTGTTGATCCATCAACGGGAAGACTCCAACCTGGCAGACGATGGTCAGAAGGTCTACATCAAGCAATTGAAGCAAAGGAAGGTGTGAAAGTTCAAAAAGAATCACGAACATATGCATCCATCACCTTCCAGAACTATTTCCGAATGTATCCGAAGCTTGCAGGTATGACAGGTACCGGTGTTACAAGCTCCGAAGAGTTTTTGAAAGTATACGGTCTTGATGTAATTGAAGTGCCTACACATAGACCGGTACAGAGAATTGATCGAAATGATTTAATCTTTAGAACTGAGAAAGGTAAGTTCATGGCAATTACCAAGAAGATTAAAGAGCTAAATCAAAAAGGTCAGCCAGTTCTTGTTGGAACAGTTTCAATTGAGAAAAACCAACTTCTGTCAGAATATCTAAAGAAAGCAGGTGTTCCACATACACTTCTTAATGCAAAGCCTGAGTTTGCTGAACGAGAAGGTGAGATTGTTGCAGAGGCTGGTAAGAGGGGTGCAGTAACTATTGCGACAAACATGGCGGGACGAGGTGTTGATATTAAACTGGGTGGCGCACCGTCAATATCAGTAAGTAAAGAAGAGCAGCAAAAGAGATATGAGGAGATTAAATCTCTTGGTGGCTTGTATGTAATTGGAACAGAAAGACATGAGGCGAGAAGAATCGACAATCAGCTACGAGGACGATCAGGACGACAAGGGGATCCAGGAGAGACACAATTCTATGTATCTATGGAAGATGATCTGATGAGAATCTTTGCGAGCGATACCATCAAAAAAATGATGGGTAGATTAAATATTCCTGAGGATGAACCAATCGGTCACTCACTCATCAGTAGATCGCTCGAATCTGCGCAAACAAAGATCGAAGGATTCCATTTTGATTCTCGAAGACACGTACTTGAATATGATGATGTTCTAAATCAGCAGAGACTTAAGGTGTACAAGCGAAGAAAAGAGATACTTCTTGGTAACCCAGAACAGGTGGAAGTGGTACTTAATACTATTCTCCTAAAGGCTTCTGAAGTTGAAAAACGAGCGATAGCTGAAAACAGGAAGAAAATTGAAGAGCTTTCAGGAGATACGCTTGCATTCCTTAGAACTGCAAGAGGTGTCATGCTGCAGACAATTGATTTGTACTGGATTGATCATCTTGAGTTTATGGACTACATGAGATCAAGTGTGAATCTTCGAGCATATGGACAAAGAGATCCGTTGGTTGAATACAAGAGAGAAGGTCTTCGACTCTTTAGAGATATGGAAGTTTCAGTAGATGCAGAAATTATCCGAATACTTGCACAAGTTCAGGGTGAGGTAGGCGGGGGACAAAATGTACCAGTGATTGAACTAAAACCTGATGCGGATGCATATATTTCTGGAGACACAGGTAAGCAATTAGGTGAAGGGGAAAAACCCGTACAGATATCTAGTGACCCAAAGGTTGGTAGAAATGATCCATGTCCTTGTGGAAGCGGAAAGAAATATAAAAAGTGTCACGGTGCGTAATGGCAGGGCAGGATTGCGCGCATATTAAAAACACCGCCTTCATCAGGTGGTGTTTTCAATTCAAAGAGGCTCATCGCGTGCCATCCATGATTCCTCAATCGCCCTGAGGATATCAATACCGTCTGAGATCAACGACGCTTCGTAGTTGTCCCAAACCATGTTGAGTATCTTCAGGGTATCTCTCTGTTGAGTCACGGTTCGACACGTGGAGTCGGTCATAATGAGGAGTTTGTGTTTCCGTAAGATTTCAAATTGGCAAATATTTTCATTCTCCGGAGAAAACAGTCCGACACATTTTATTTTTGCACTGATAGCTGAGTCAAGGTTCTGCCTTGTGTAATATACCGTGGAACCTCCTTTTTTATGTGGGAGGTAATAGTCGGCGAGCAGGACATCGAAAGGTTTCTGTGCCGATGTTGCTTGGCTGAGTTTTTTGTGCATCATCTCGAGTGATCGAACTTTGACTACCTCATGGCCGGCATTGCGAAGGCCTAGCGTATCGTCATCGAAGGCGTAACTCTCATGCCGTGCATTAAATGCACAGAGGATTTTCAGTTTAGGTAAGGGTTGCGGCGTCATACATTGAATTGGTTTTGGGTTTTCAAACAGCGTACTTGGACGGAATATATATCATATTTTGGAATATTGCAATTATGATACATGTCTGTACACTTAGGATACATATGAGTCGTACGAAAACGAAATCACAAAAGGTAAAGCCTCTACCGGTACTACTTCTTGGTCAGGATATCCTCAGAAAAAAAGCAAAACCAGTGAGTACGAAGGAGTTAGTGGGTCCAGTTATGAAGAAGTTGGTTAAGGGTATGATTTCTACATGCGAGAAGGAAAAGGGTGTAGGGCTCGCAGCTCCGCAGGTTGGTATATCGAAACGAATGTTTGTTATCTGGCAGAGACCAACACAAAGAAGACCTGATATGCCCATCTTTGGTCCTGAAGCGATTATAAATCCAAAGATCGTGAAGGCGTCTACACAGATGAAAAAGGGCTATGAAGGGTGCCTCTCAATCCCTGGAATCATGGGTAATACTCCAAGGCATGTACATATTGAAGTGGAGTATACAAACCTTGAGGGAAAGAAGGTTAAAACTAAATTCAGTAATTTTCTTGCACGAGTGTTTCAGCATGAGTATGATCACTTAGACGGAATCGTATATCTTGATAGAATAACAGGGAAGGATATCATTACTGAGAAAGAGTTTCTTAAATTAATCGCAAAGAAATAATATGAACACTAAATTTCAAATCATCTTTTTTACCACAGTACTAGTGCTTACACTTGTGGTGTCTGTACTTATCTTTTGGCCATTCCTAATTGCACTTGCAATATCAGGTATGGTTGCAGTCATCTTGTATCCCGTGTATGTACGTCTACTAAACCTCCTCAAATCTCCAAGTGTTACTGCAGGAACAATGGTTCTGCTTCTTGTTGTGTTGATTGGTCTTCCGGTGGTATTTTTGGGTAACCAGATATTCTCTGAAGCACAGGGTATGTATACAAAGTTAACTACAGGTGGAACGGTATCTGTAGATACGATTACAAATACTGCTGAACACTATATTCAGCGATATGTACCTGATTTTAAGTTGAACATAAGAGAATACCTTACAGGGTTTAGTTCATTTGTAGTAGATAAACTAGGAGGGATATTTTCAGGAACATTAGATCTTGTAGTGAAAGCATTGTTGTCACTCATTGCACTATTCTATTTCCTCAGAGATGGTGCATACTTTAAAGAAAAATTATTAGTACTAAGCCCACTTGCAGATGACAAAGACAAACTATTGATTGATTCTGTAAAATCTGCAATCAATTCAGTATTGTTCGGATCTTTAGTTGTTGCACTCGCACAGGGTTTACTAACTGGTATTGGATTTATAATATTCGGTGTGCCTAACTTTGCATTATGGGGAAGTATTGCCGCAGTAGCTGCATTAGTCCCAGGTGTTGGTACTGCGCTCGTGTGGATTCCTGCAGTAATCTATCTGTATTTCTATGGTGGCGCAGGGATGTGGATTGGACAACTGGTCTGGTCAGTACTACTCGTTGGGCTTATTGATAACTTCCTGTCCCCATTTATCATCAACAAGGGTGTGAATGTCCATCCGCTATTGATTCTGTTCTCAATCCTTGGAGGTCTCCAGTTCTTTGGCCCAGAAGGCTTCCTTATCGGTCCACTTGTACTTAGTGTCTTGTTTGCACTACTTCGGATTGCGCAGATTAAGCAGGTATAGGTATAGACATTTACAGACTTCGTATTCTATTTTGTAGGTACTGGAAAAACAATGGTATTTAGCCTAGAATATATCCACTATGTTTATTATCCGTCCCGCCCTCATATTGCTCGTTGTCTTTGGCACTTTGTTCTATTTCCAAGAACCGCTAAAACAATTACCTGAGAAATTTGATGCACTACATTCTCCATATGCTGCAAGTTTCAAAGAAAAGTTTAAAGGTATTCTGAATGCTTCTTCAACCACAGTCTTGAATGATCTCCAGAACTACATACCTACTACAGGAACTACAACTCCAGGTACTAGTAGTCCGGTGACTAATGCAAACTCAACAACAAGTAACGTGTTGGGTGATACACAAGGGGTACAACCAAAAAATGATCTTCTTCCTGTTGTATCAAATCAAATAACATCAGATGTTAGACTCTCTGTATCTGGTATCGTCTCGTTTACAAACAAAGAGCGAGTGAAGCTCGGTTTGCCATATCTTGCACTCGATACAAAACTTTCTAAAGCCGCTGAATCAAAATTGCAGGACATGTTTCAGAATCAATATTTTCAACACGTCTCACCATCAGGTGAAAGTGTATCTGATGTAGCAAAGAAGGCAGGGTATGAATATATCGTTGTGGGTGAAAATTTAGCACTCGGAATATTCGGAGGAGATGATCAGGTTGTCGCAGCGTGGATGGCAAGCCCAGGTCACAAAAAGAATATTCTAGATACAAGGTACCGAGATATTGGAGTTGCTGTGGGACAAGGTATGTATCAAGGAAAAAGACAGTGGCTCATCGTACAACATTTCGGTAAACCGCTCTCTGCGTGTGCACTCCCTAATGATGATTTGAAGAAACGAATAGAATCAGAGAAAACGACATTGGGATATACAGAAGCGAGACTCACTGCACTTAAAGCTGAAATAGATCAGCTTACAGGTGATGCATATACCGCCAAGGCAACAGAGTACAATACCATTGTAGCTGAATATAACTCACAGTTGGCTATCCTGAAGAAAAGTATTGATGAATACAATGTTACGGCAAGGGTATTTAATACCTGTGCTGGAATTACTGCTGAGTAGGTTTCTTCATATCGTCAGTGATCATGAGAGTGTATCGTACTCCCAGAAGCATTAGTAACCCTGTAATCAGGAAGATGTATTTGAATTCAAAGAAAGTTACAGCGATTGTCATGAGAATGGGGCTAATGAAAAAAGGGAGAGATCTTGTCATTCGGAAGAAACCGATAAACCCTGCATTGTCTGAGTGAATATGTTTGAAGAAGTAGCTTTCGCTTGAGACTTCCACAAGACTTGCACCAATTCTGCTGGTAAACAAGAGTGTTGCCCATACCACAATACTTGCTTCTTTAACGAAAGGAATGACCATAAATGTTGCGGCCATGATGTAGAAACCAATAACAAGTACGTGCTTTTCGTCATGATACTTGTCCTCTAGGTTTCCAATCGGAATTTGAAATAAGACAAAAGGGAGAAGCATCACACTAAAAATGATACCAATACTGCTCCAACTAAAACCGATATGGTCTGCGAGATATATTGGTAGATATATAACTGTAACACCGTAGAAGAGATGCAAGAGGCAATGATCGATGAACACATCAAATACATTCTTCTTGTTGTAGAAACGCGCTGCCGCCTCCTTCAAATCTAGGATGTAATACGCCTGGTCTCTGAAACTTCGGAAGTATGAAAAAAGTATTATGGCTAAAGGGACAAGGAATGCGGCCGCGATGAGGTAAATGATCCAATAGTTTGATGGGCGAGTAAGTATGAGGCCTGCAATGAAGGGTGTAATGATTGGTGGAATGTTTTGCATCGTAAGATATATTCCGCGCATGCTACCCATATCCTCTGGTCTAGCAAAACGCTCTAGAAAGATATCGAGGGTGTAGAAAAGTAGTGGTCCTACTGCTGAGTGTAGTATGAATAACAATACAATCAGTGTTGGGCTCGTAGCGAATGCAATACCTAGTAGTGCAATTGCCTCAAGAATTAATAGCAACATACTTAATCTAAAATTCCCTTGCTTCCGAAGGAAGTATGGGAGGCCTAAGTAGAGTAGGATATTTATGAATGCTCCGGCTGTGTATAAATACCCAACAAATTTTTCATTCAATATACCCGTGAGGTATGAAGAGTTGATGAAATATACTGAAGAAAAATGAAAAGAAACTATGAGTACAGATACAAAAATGAGAAGTATCTCTCTCATGTTTTTAAATCCACGTATTATATTATCCATACGTTGTATTTTACTATAATTTACATATTTATGTACAAAACAAAACAGGATACCGAGAGGTATCCTGTTTTGTGTGTGTCCTGAGCTTTAGATACAAATCATTACTGGAATAATGATTGGTCTTTTTGCAGTGTGTTGGAACAGGAACTTTGCAAGAGATTCTGATACTACATCTTTAATGTAATCGATATTGATAGGGTGCATGTTCTGAGTGTTCATTTCAACTACATGCTTCACAAGATGTCGTGTTTCTCGAAGGAGATCTTGTGATTCTCGGAGATATACCGATCCTCGAGAAATAATATCTGGAGATTTCTTAAGTTTTCCTGTGGCTGCGTTGATGAGGCCAATCACAACGAAGATTCCATCTTGTGAGAGAAGTTGTCGATCTCGAATTACAACATCCTGAACGTCACTAATGGCAAAACCATCCACCATGAGTACGTTTCCAGGGGCTTTTTCAGCTAGTCGAACAAGCTTTTCTCCAGAGTCTTGTACCTCAATAATGGTACCGTTGTCTGGGATGACAATATTCTGTACAGGCATACCAAGCTGCATTGCAAGCTCAGCATGAAGCTTGAGTTTGTAATGGTTGCCGTGAATTGGTACTAAATACTTTGGCTTCAATTTTCGATGTAGCCATTCAATTTCACCTCTGTTTGCGTGACCTGTTGAGTGGATGAACATTTCAGATGTTCGGTAATGCACAATATGTACACCGATTCGAGCAAGATTGTCTTTAAGTTTATCCACTGCTCGTTCATTTCCAGGTACAATAGATGCTGAGAGAAGTACTGTGTCTCGATCATTAAGCTTAAAGTGTTTGTATGTACCTTGTGACATTCGCATAAGTGCAGCGAATTCGTCTCCTTGCGCACCTGTTGCGAGGATAACAATCTTGTCAGGTGGGTAGTTGTCTACTTCATGTGGCCCGATGATTGTACCTTTCTTTACATTGAGTACTCCTGCTTGGATTGCAATATCAATGTTGTTTTTCATACTTCGTCCCTCGACGATAACTTTCTTTCCATACTTCTCAGATGACTCAACAATCTTTGCGATTCGATGGAAGTGTGATGCGAACATTCCAACAATGAGTCTTCCTTTGATGTCTCGTACAATTTGATCAAGACTTTCGTGCACAAGTCTTTCTGGGGTAGAGAAGCCAGGGTTTTCTACGTTTGTTGATTCACCAAGAAGCATGAGTACTTTCTTGTCTTTGAAGAAATCATATAAAGCTTCTTCTTCTTTTGTGACAACTCCATCGACGTGATCGAGTTTGAAGTCACCTGGGTTTACGATGTATCCACCTGGTGTTTCAACAGCAACACCGATTGAATCAGGGATACTGTGTGTTACGCCGAAGAATTGAACTACCATTTCACCAATCTTGATTCTGTCGTTTGTTTCAACAATCTTGTATTCGATCGGATCAAGGTGAGGGAATTCAGACTGTCGTTTCTTCACCATGAGTGATGTAAGGTTTCGAGTATACATTGGTGGGTTTCCAATTCGATCCATGATGTATGGAATTCCTCCGATGTGATCAAGGTGACCGTGTGTGATGATGATTGCTTTAACCTTTGATTTTCTCTCTTCGAGATATTTTGTGTTAGGGAGGATGTAGTCAACACCTGGAGTTCCTTCATCGCTGAATCCGAATCCTGCATCGATGACGATGATGTCATCACCCATTTCAATGGCAGTCATGTTTGTTCCAATCTTCTCTACACCTCCAAGTGGAATGATTCGTACGTTTCCTGGTTGTACATTTGGAATATGTGCAGTTTCAACAGGCTTAGGCATATTGTTGATGAGTCTCTTTTGTGGAGGTTCTGGTCGTCTCATCATTCGTCCTCTTCTCATATTTCCACCGTTGCTGCTTTGTCGTCTAGGCTCTGTATTTGCCGGTGCCATAGGACGTGGTGCTCCGGTAGCGGCCCGCTGAATAGCTTGATCTTCCTGTGTCATCGGAGGTCGAGTATCTCTCGGTACCTCAATCTGAGGTCGGTTATCTGTTCGTCTTGGCGTTCCATATCCGCCACGCTGAGCGTTTCTGTTTGTGTTAGGTCGGCCGTGGAATGGTCTTCTGTTGTTCATGTGTGTAATGTTATATGTTAATTAATTTTGTACGAAAATTTTCCAAATTCTCTCTGTGTGTATGTACCACTTATCAATATTCATAAATCGTTCTGATATTGAGGTCATATTTTGCAGTTGAATGTTTTTTACTGAATCACTGGTTGCATATATATATCCAGGTGAGTAAAGGAATATTGCAGGGATGTCATTCGCCACTTCCGCATTGAACACATCAAATGCTTCCTTTCTTTTCGATTCATCTGAGGCTGTTCGTAATGTATCCAGTGCTTTGTCTGCCTTAATGTTTGTATACAGGGCGATATTGAGGCCAGGATCATTTCTCTCAGAAGAGTGCCAGAATGGGTATAAATCAAGATCTCGTCCGATTACATTTCCGAAGAGGAGAGAGTCATACTTTCTTGGGCGAATGACCTTTTGGGTCAAATCAGATGGTTCGAATATTTGTACTGTAACATCTGCACCAAGCTTTGTCCATGTGTCTTTAAGTATCTCAGCTGTTTTCTTTAATTCTGGGATATTTGAAGTTGAGATAGAGAAACTGAGTCTTACTGTTTCGGTTTTCTTACCAGACTTTGTTTCTTTCACAAGTACATTGTCAGCTCCAAGTTTCCACCCTTTATCAAGCAGCTGCTTCTGTGTATCTTGTATTCTCTGAGCCTGCTGAGCAGTCGCCGCACTCGCATCACTTAGAATTGGTTCATTGTAAAGGTCTTCTGGAATTGGTCCTTGCTCCGGTGAACCCCAACCTTTGAGGACTTCATTAATGAGGTGATTTCGATCGACTGATTCATTCAATGCTTTTCGTACCTCCTTGTTGGTAAGTACTGGTGCGCTACTTTGATTCAAGAAGAGTGCAAATACACGAGGTAGTGAAGTTGCTGTAACTGTGTAACCATCTTCTTTTAATTCCGTAGCTGCTTCAGGAGAAATACCTCCGATTGCATCAATATTACCACTCTTGTATGCAGAGAGGGCATCGGCTTCATTCTTGAAGAATGTGATAATTACCTGATCAATATATGGAGTTTTTAGCGCATATTTCTCAAATGATTCAAGTCTGTATGATTGATATATGCCAGATGTATCGACATCAACTTTTTTAATCTTGTATGGTCCTGAACCAATTGGTTCTCGGTTAAGTATATGTACATCGAATGCTTGAGGTTCAATATCTTTCCAGACATGTTTAGGAAGTACACCAAATGTTAGGTTCTCAAGAAAAGGTGCGTATGATTTTTTAAGTATGAATTTAATTTCTCGTTCGTTTACTTTTTCCACTTTTACTCCATTCCAAATATCTGCTTTTGGACTTTTGATGTTTTGATCCCGCATCTTTTCGATTGTGAACTCAATATCATCCGTTGTAAGGGGTGAGTTGTCATGGAATACAAGATTTGGTTTCAGTGTAACTGTGTATGTTAGACCATCTTCTGAGACATTCCATGATTCAGCGAGATCCGACACAAGCTTACCTTCAGGTGAAGCTTTAAGAAGTCCTGAGTATATGAGGGTTATGAGGTCTTTGTCCGCATCTGAGAATGCGAGTACCGGGTTTATGAATCTTGCGTACCCGACGATACCTTCTGTATATGTTCCTCCAGACATCGGCATCTCTACAGAATATTTTTTGTTAAGCGCGTCAAGAATGTACAGACCGCTTAGTACGATCAAGGTAACACATATACCGAAAAAAAGTTTTTCGGTAGGTCTAAGTGATGAGATTAGGGATTTCACGTTCAATAAAGTAAATAATAATGAACCTCTACCTAATTATTATGTTGTGAAAAGTACCTTAGATATTGAGAGCTATTACTGCTGTTACTACAAATAGTACAGATAAGATAATAGTGAATACAAAGAGGAATTTCTCGAATCCTCGTCGTGTTCTCCAGGTAGATACTGAGTCACTTCCACCAAACGCCCCTCCGGCACCGGCTTCAGATTTCTGAAGTAGAATTGCCACCGTTACTAAAACGGCTAGGACGATTTGAATAATAGGTAGAATGGTTTTAATTTCCATCGATGGGAATATAGTAGCAGAAAGGGGATTTCCCTGCAAATGGCGAAAAATGATTTCGCGTGATATAGTCTCTTGTAATATTATGGCATTTATAGACGAAATGGAGGTGCATATGAGAGCAGGCCGAGGTGGGAACGGCGTTGTTCGATGGTTGCATGAAAAATTTAAAGAGTTCGGTGGGCCCGCTGGAGGTGATGGTGGTAGAGGTGGGGATATATATGTACGTGGTAAACGAGATACCATGCTCCTTGCTCGATACAAGAATATACGTGAGTTTAATGCAGAGAATGGTCAGCCGGGAGGTAATAGTAGTAAACATGGAGCAAATGGTGAGAGTCTGTACATTGACCTTCCTGTTGGATCTGTTATTAAAAATAAAACAACCGGAGATGAGTTTAGGATTGACGAAGAGGGTCAGGAGATTTTAATACTTAAAGGGGGTAATGGTGGCATGGGTAACGAAAGATTTAAAGGTCCGACCAATCAAACTCCTGAGGAGTGGACACCGGGCAAAAATGGTGAGGAAGCTGATTTCTATATAGAAGTAGAGCTCATTGCGGATGTTGGACTTGTTGGCCTTCCAAATGCTGGCAAATCTTCTTTGTTGAATGCTCTCACAAAAGCAAACGTAAAAGTTGGTGCGTATGAATTCACAACACTTGAACCTAATCTCGGTGCTCTGTACGGGAAGATAATTGCAGATATTCCAGGCCTCATAGAAGGTGCTGCTGATGGTAAAGGTCTTGGTCATAAATTCTTAAGACACATACGAAGAACAAAAGCATTGTTCCATTGTATTTCACTTGAGCATGGAACTGCTAAAGATGTTTTAGATGTATACAAGACGATTCGATCAGAACTTGAATCGTACGATGAGGGTATGGCAGATAAAAAAGAAGTTATTGTCATAACAAAGACTGATGTTGTCTCTCCGCAGGATCTCGATGGTCTACTTTCAGATATACGTGACTTGTTCGAATCCTCTGGTGTGCTGAAGAACAAGGATGGATCAACAAAAGACATGCTCACTGTATCTGCATATGATATAGATTCACTAAAAAGATTAAGCGAATATATAACACAGCATATATGATCATCACTCGACCAAATGGTAAAAAATACTATCCAGTAATTGGACTTGAAATACATGCCGAGTTGAAGACTAACTCTAAAATGTTTTGTGCATGCAAAAACAATCCCGATGAAGAAAAACCGAATACAAATATCTGTGCCATTTGTATGGGTCATCCGGGGACACTGCCTACATTGAACAAAAAAGCTATCGAGCATGTAATTAAGGTTGGAACATCGCTTGGATCTGAAATTGCAGAGTACACTGAGTGGGATCGAAAAAACTACTTCTATCCTGATATACCAAAGGGGTATCAGATCAGTCAGTATGCATATCCACTTGTAAAAGGTGGATCACTTGTTGTAAAAGGTGATCCTAAAGATCTCGATCCAGAGACTGGTCAAGTTAGAATGCATACTGTAAGACTGACAAGAATTCACCTTGAAGAAGACACAGCGAGTTCAAGTCATGACAAAGGATCATTTAGTTTGGTTGATTTCAATCGAGCAGGTCTTCCACTCATGGAACTTGTAACGGAGCCTTGTATTCATGATGCAAAAACTGCTGCGAATTTTGCAAAAGAATTACAACTACTCCTTCGAACACTTGGAGCCGGTGAAGCAAATATGGAAAAGGGAGAGATGCGAGTTGAAGCAAATATTTCTGTATCAGATAACCCGAGAGCACATGAGTTACCGTACGACTTTAAAACTTTCGGCACAAAAGTAGAAGTTAAAAATCTGAACTCATTCAAATCAGTTGAACGAGCAATTGAGTATGAACTAGAGAGACATATTGATATTCTTGAAAGATCTGAGGAGCTTCGTGCTTCGGGTGCAGATGACGCAACTCTCAAAGAGAAAGGGTTGAAAATAGTCCAAGAAACAAGGGGATTTGATGAGACAACTGGTAAAACATTTTCACAGAGAGCAAAAGAAGATTCTCACGATTACCGATATTTCCCAGATCCAGATCTTCCAAAATTGATTGTGTCTGAAGTGTTCTCTAAAGATTCAATTCAACTACCAAAACTTCCTTGGGACATGCGTGCGACATACAAAGATGATTTCGCAATGAAAGACGAAGATGCTGAGATGTTTGTGCAGAATGAAATGTTTAGAAATTTTTTCACACAAGTTGCTGAAAAATTAATCGAGTCAGAGAAAATAAAGTTAGCAATTAACTACATTACTTCTGATATTGCTGGTCTGGTGAAGAAATCAGTGACAGATAAAAAGGGAGAACCTGGATCTTATCTCATTCAAATATCAAAAGATGCATTCGCAGAAATCATTAACATGATTTCTGCTGGTGAACTATCATCTCGAGGTGCAAAAGATTTAATTGCACTATATTGGAGTGTGGAGCAGGTGGATATCGATGATGTTTCAAAGAATACTCCAAAACAAATAGCAGAAGCACGAGGTATGATTCAAAAGAACGATCCTGAAGCACTGAAGAAAATGATTGAGGAATTGTTTGCTGCAAACCCAAACGTTATCGCGGACTACAAAGCAGGGAAGGAAGCATCAATTCAATTCTTTGTTGGTCAGATTATGAAGCTCACCAAAGGATCAGTAAATCCTCAAGTGGCTAAAGATACCATTTTGGAGCTCATAAAGTTGGTATAAGATTTCCACAGGTATCACCTTTTTGGTAGTGTACTCTTTCTATAGGTGATATACTTTATATAAAGTTTTTACGTACGCGTATATGGAATTAAATCAACCAAAGAAAAATAGTATGAAGGTAAAAATCATTGTAGTGATACTTGTATTGATTGGAATTTTCTGGTCTTTGTCCTACATGAAAGGTAATTCACCAAAGAATATGGCCAATACACAAGGCTCAATCACTAAAGCGAATATTGAGGAAAATAAAAAGATATTGGAAAATGTTGCCAAGCTGGTCCTCATTCAGGAACCATCAGCTCCAGATGTGATCACTATCACCGATGCCAAGACAATGATTGAACAACAACCTGTCTTTAAAGGTGCAATTAACGGTGACAAAATTCTTGTATTTATGAAAGAAGGTAGAGCAATTATCTACAGCCCATCACGAGATATTATCGTGAACATTCTTCCTGTAACTGCGCAAAAGACAACTGCGAAAAAGGAGACTGTGACTGCAAGTACAACCAAAGCAACAACTACTGCTACTACAACAAAATCTAAGAAATAATTTCTCAGATGTATCTAAAGAAATTAATGTGGAAAAGTTAAATCTTTTCCACATTTTTTCTTTATGAAATAAGGCTAGAAGTGATATACTACACACAAAGGCCAATGAATTTTTTTTAAAACCAAAATCGGTTTTATCTTTGTTGCACTCATGTGTATCTTTTTGTCTACACCTAAAGATGCTGTAGCTATAGATATCTCAGGGGTATATCAGTCACTTAACTCAAAAAAAATTGTCGAGGCGGTATATAAAAAACCGGTATTTGAACTCGAGAAAAAGAGAGTATTCAATCCAGACACAAAGACACAAGTCGCTTCGATTTCAGAAGTTGTTCGTTCTGTGTTTGATAAGTTGGTGAATTTTGGCTCTGGAGCAATTGAACCAATCTATACTCGAGACAGAGTTACTGAAACTATAAAAGAAAAGGAAACTAATCCAGTTAACAATGTGGCTCGCAGAAGTGTGTCTCTACCTACGTATACAGCGCCAACATCAAAACAGGTTGATACAGTACTCAGTACTCAATTAAATCAGCTCAGAAAAAGAGTAAGTGACTTGGAGTTGGCACGAGGTGAGCGTGTCCTCGTGCAACCCGTAACTCAGAATATATATAACACATATACCACATCGGGTGGCACATACTCCATACCATCATCTGACACTACATCTTCAAGGCAGGTAGTAAATGATATTGAATTGGCCCTTGCACCACTTCGGGAACAGATTACTGCTTTGGGTAGTAGTAGTCCGGCAACGTCATTCTCTACATCGTCCGCCAGAGCATCTGTCTCTGTATCTGGTGGTGTACTCACGTATGATCAATCATCTGGTGTTCTAAGTTTTTCAACCTCATCTCTCTCTACCTCAGATTTAGTGGAAGGTACAAATTTGTATTTTACTGACTCACGCGTTGATGCACGGATCAATGCCGCAACCTCAACAATTCAAGCGATGGTTTCTACCTCAACTGTGAGGTCAATGTTCTCTACAAGTGTTGCTGGTCTTTCATATGATAACAGTACAGGACTCACCTCGCTTACTTCTGGATATGCTATTCCATTTACTGCATCAACAACAGAATGGGCACTTGCATATGCATCAACAACAAATATTTCTGCTTTTTGGAACACACCTTCCACAAGAATTACTGCAGGGACCGGTTTGTCTTGGAGTGGAAACACCCTCACAAACTCTGGTGTAACTTCGATTGGAGGACTTACAGGGGATGTGTCTACAAGTTCTCTAGGAATAACTTCAAGTCAGTGGGTAACATCTGGTTCAAATATTTATTACAGTGGAAATGTGGGTATAGGGACATCTTCACCAAGTGCAGATCTTGCTATTAAGATGCAATCCCCAACATCTCGTGGATTTATATTGCAGACAGCTTCTGGTCAATCATCAAATATTTTTGAGATTCTGGATTCAAGTTATGTACAGAGATTCTATATCACACCATCATATGCGGTATACATGAACGTATCTAATGGCACATTCAGTACTTCGAGTCCTGCGTTGACCGTCAAGCAGACTGCAATGTTTGATTCTGGATCATCCAGTACAATTGCTGTTGCTATAAAAGGGAGGACCGGACAAACAGCTGATCTGCAACAATGGCTCGATGTAAATAATTCCATCCTTGGTGTTGTTACCGCTAATGGTGGTTTGGGAATAGGTACATCTACACCGGCTGCGAGACTTTCAGTTACTGGTGTATCTGGTGCAACAGACCCGATATTTACAGTTGCCTCCTCAACAAACTCAGCATTACTTTCTGTTTCGAGCGCAGGTACCGTCGCTGTTGGGACATTGAATATTAATCAGGCTGGAAGCATCACAACCACCTCAGGTAATATACATATAGGTCCAATGTCGGGTTTGACTACTCTTGGAGCTCAACATGCCATAAATATCACTCATCATGCTTTGTCAGCAAATGGGCAAATAGGTTGGACACAGTACACGAATAATGCCACAGCGGGGACGTATGATGCTGGAATTTCACGTGCATTTACTGGTGCACTTGAAATAAATAGCGGCACAACTGGCACCTGGCGTGACCTCATCGTACGAAACCTATCCATGGGTACAACCTCAACATCAACTACATTGTTCGTACAAGCACAAGCAGGAAAAGATGTTGTCGACTTTGCATCATCAACAGGACCATCTTTGTTTAGAATTACACAAGCGGGGGATGTGGGGATTGGAACCTCAACTCCAGGATATGCATTAACTGTAGCAGGTGATATCAACCTTACGGGAGGATTTAGGATAAACGGGGATTCTGGAACATCAGGTATGGTACTTCAGTCAACAGGTACAGGTGCACAGTGGGTTGCAACCTCGTCACTTGGTGTCACCCCGAGTCAATGGGTGACATCAGGAAACGATATTTCTTATTCTATTGGTAATGTAGGTGTCGGAACAAGTACCCCTGTTGCAAGACTCTCAGTTCTAGGTGCATCAGGTGCTACTACGGAATTGTTTAGATTAGCCTCATCGACAAACGCAGGTGTATTTACGGTTGCAGCAAACGGTGACACAAGTATCAATTCATTGAACGGCCTTTCTGTGACATCGTCATCTAGCTCAGGTATCGTTATAAGTCTACGAAGCGCGTATGCATCAGGGGGTAATATTACTGTTGGAGGGGCTGGTAATGTGGCCATAGATAATCTCTCTCGTACTGGGTATGGAAGTTTCCAAATCGATCAAGGTGGTGGGAATATTTCAGTTATGGTTTCAGAAGCTGCACAGACACTTGCTCTTAGAAATGGTTCAACCGCTGGAAATTTTAGATTGTATAATACCTATTCTTCTGCTACTAACTATGAAAGGGGTGCCTTTAATTGGGATACTAATGTATTTAGAATTGGAACTGAAAATTCAGGTACCGGATCGGGCAGGTCATTGGCGTTTATGACCTCAAGTACCACGAGAATGACAATTGATACATCTGGTAATGTTGGAATTGGTACAACCTCCCCAGTATCAACTTTAGCGGTAGTTGGAACTAGTACAATTAGTGGAGGTGTAAATATATTAGGTTCGGCAGGATCGTTCTTGGTAAGAGATACAACATTACTCTTGGCTGCTTCAACAACCCAGTCAAACATATATGTCGGTGGTGCGGGTAATACAGGTGCGTCGGGAAGCTCAAATACTGCCATTGGTTTCACTGCGCTACAATCCGTAAACTCATCAAGTGCAAACAACGTTGCTGTTGGTAGAGGTGCAGGTATGTTAATCTCATCGGGACAAAGAAATATTGCTGTAGGTATGAATGCACTTGATGCTTCAACGAGTGGGCCGGACAACGTAGCGATTGGATATGATGCACTCACTGCTATTTCTACAAGTATTTCAAACACTGCTGTCGGTTCATACGCGTTGAACAGTTTGACGAGTGGTCATTACAACGTGGCGCTGGGTATGAAAGCTGGATACACCCTAACTGGTGGAACAGGTAATATTGTTATTGGATCTGGTAACAACGGTGACGGTGTAAGTACACCTTCAAGCAGTTCAAACTATACATTAAACATTGGTGGAGTGTTGTGGGGTACAAATATGAACACTGTCTCTGGTGCAAGTATTGCAGCTGGAAACATTGGTGTTGGTACGAGTACTCCAATTGCTCGATTTGCAGTTACTGGAGCATCAGGTGCCACAACAGATTTGCTTACAATCGCATCATCTACAAATGCACGATTGCTTAACATGAGTAGTGCTGGTGTTCTTACGGTCGGTCAAGCGGGTAATATCAGTGGTCAATTGATCGTTGGCCAGGCTGCTAGCGTGAATGCTAATATCACAATTGGTGGAAGTGTAAATCAGACAATTTCCGGTAGTCATAACACCCTCGGTTCTACATGGCAGATTGTGACAGATACAACAGGCTCTGGTGGCCCAGCAGACTTCCGTCTCGGATCTACAGGAAAACTTGCTTTCGGAAATGCTACTGCGAACATTGGTACACTTGATACAAGTATCTCACGTATATCAAGTGGTGTCCTTGGAATTGGCACAGGAGCTCAAGGAAGTTCAGCAGGAACACTGCTTGCAGGAAACATTGGTATAGGGACATCTACACCAGCATTCCCACTCGATGTGTATTCAACAGTTGATTCATATCAAACATATGGATGGTTGAATTCATCTGGAGGTACAGGAACCTCAGCGGGAACTAATTCATATTCAATTCGTGCACAGGGTAGAATATTGGCATCGGAGTTCAATGCAGTCTCAGATGCACGTCTAAAGGATGTCCAGTTCGATCTTGATTCTACAATTGCACTAGATGCAATATCTAAACTTCAGCCAGTTTCGTTTACATGGAAGAATAATCCAACAGGTCAGCCGGTACTCGGTTTCTTGGCACAAGATGTTGAATTAGCAATTCCAAACGCAGTATCAAAGATATCTACAGATCTTTTCAGTGATCAAAGAGAGTTGTCATACAATCAGATAACAGCTGTTATGGTAGGTGCGGTAAAAGAGTTGAAAAATCAATTGGATACTTTAAAGTCTGGAATCGAGAATATGGTTGCTTGGTTTAAGGATGGCGGTCAAAAATTTAATGTAAATGGTGATATCTGTGTTGATGACGTGTGTGTAACAAAAGATCAATTTAAACAAATGCTCATACACAATGCAGGTGCGGCGCCATATACAGCTCCAATTGAGAATGCGACTTCATCTGTTGATACACCACCAGTAGAGACATCTTCTGACTCCGAACCGGTGGCTGACTCTGCTCCATCAGATTCAGATTCTGCTACTCCAGTTGCAGATCAGCCTCAGGAGGAAGTTCCGCCTGCAGAGACAACCGCAAACACTGCTATATCTAGTAATACGGAACCTGTTACTACAGAACAGTAGTTTACCTATAGAATTTGGGGAGAGTTAAGTTGAGTTATTTCTCTAAATTTTATATGATTATACATATTAGATAAGCTAAAAATATACACAAAATGGTTGATATTGATAAAAAAAGAATTGATGTAAACGTTCCAAATTCTCCATTGGAAATTAAAAAGAAAAAGCGGGGAGGTGGTTTTTTTAAGCTACTTTTTCTCATTGTCCTGGCCGGCTTTGTGTATTCACAATATCAACTCTATCAGATAAAGAATCCATCATATCAGCAAAAATTGATGGCGAATAAAAACAGTGCAGTGCTAAAAAATGTATCGAAGCTTATGGTTCTTCCAGCTCAGAATCCAGAACAGATTCTGTATGTACAAGATGCACAAAAGTTGAAGGAACAGCAGGCATTTTTTAGAGATGTACAGAATGATGATGCGGTCTTGATTTATAAAGAGTTGGCAATTGTATACAGTCCGTCAAGACACAAGATTATTAATGTTGGACCAATCATAGCTGAACCTAATACGAATAAGTCTTCTGTGGACGTTGATAATATGCCTAAAGTTGAAGCAAAGAATACAGCCACAACCACAAAGAGATAGTAGTGTGTAAGAAAGCGTAATTCAGAAATTATTAAGAAATAAAATACAGTACATATGACAAAAAAAGTAGCAATTAACGGAGCGGGTAGAATTGGTAGAGCTTTCTTAAAACTAGCGTCAGAACAACCAGAATTAGAAGTTGTTGCCATTAATGACCTTGCAGATATTGGTAATATTGCATATCTCATGAAATATGACAGTGCATATGGAAGATCAAATCTAGACATTAAAGCTGATAAGGAGAAGAACATACTCATCATTAATGGAAAAGAAGTCCAATATCTTTCTGAGAAAGATCCAGTAAATCTTCCATGGGCTAAACTCGGTGTCGATATTGTCTTGGAATCAACAGGTCTCTTTACTTCATATGAAAAATCAAGTGCTCATATTAAAGCTGGGGCAAAGAGAGTTGTAATTTCAGCTCCATCAAAAGATGATGCGGGGAAGCCAGAAGCGGTAACAGTGCTCATGGGTGTGAACCCTAATGATATTTCAAAATGTGAGATATCATCAAATGCATCTTGTACTACAAATGCAATCAGCCCAGTGATCTCAATTCTTAATGAAAAGATTGGTATTGAAAAAGCAATTCTTAACACTACACATGCATATACCGCAAGTCAGGCGCTCGTAGATGCACCAAACAAGAAAGACTGGAGAGAGGGTCGAGCAGCAGCAATGAATATGGCACCTTCAACTACGGGTGCTGCAATTGCTACAGCGAAAGTAATTACTGATCTCAAAGGTAAATTTGATGGTATCGCTGTGCGTGTTCCTGTGGTGACTGGTTCAATTGCCGATGTTACATTCATCTCTAAGCGACCTACAACAGTGGAAGAAGTAAATACTGTTCTTAAAGAAGCTGCACAAAGTGAAAACTGGAAAGGCATCTTTGATGTAACTGAAGAGGAGTTGGTATCACGAGATATTGTAGGAAATCCACATGCATCAATTGCAGATCTTAAGATGACAAAAGTTGTTGATGGAAATCTTGTGAAAGTTCTTGCGTGGTATGACAACGAAGGTGGGTATACACATGCCCTTGTCCGACACGTGGTTGAAGCAAGTAAATTGCTGTAGTACACGTAATACATAGTAGATGAAATTCACAGGAGGCAGTAATGCCTCCTGTGGTATTATGTAATCATGAATATTTTTATCGGATCTGATCACGCAGGGTATCAGCTTAAAGAATACCTTAGAAACACATTGGCGGAACTTGGCCATCGAGTTATTGATTGTGGTGCTTATACATACAATGAGAAAGATGACTATCCGGTATATATATCTAAGGTGGCAAAAGCCGTATCAGAAGCAGAGGAACTGAGAAGCATTGAACAAGATTCTCCAACCCTTGAAGCGACTCCACGAGACATATCTGTTTCTGGAGAAATTCAAGAGACTCGGGGTATTGTTATTGGTGGATCCGGTCAAGGTGAAGCGATCGTTGCGAATAAGTACAAACATGTAAGAGCTGCACTGTGCTATGGTGGTGTAGATGCCGATGTAATAGTTACTCTTTCGAGAGAGCACAATAACGCAAACGTATTATCGTTAGGTGCTCGATTTATACCCTCTGACAAGGTAATTGAATTAGTACTTCTGTGGCTGAATACTCCGTTTGGTGGCGATGAGAGGCACGTGCGAAGGCTTGGCGAGATAGAAGAAATATCACACACCCCGTTATACGAATAATTGACATATATGGAATCAAAAAAATATACACACATTACACCTGCGATCCTGCCAAAGAGTTTTGATGATTTGGTACAACACCTAGAGAGAATATCTTCAATTGCACATTCTGTGCAGATCGATGTTGTCGATGGTGTTTTTACAAATAATAAGACGTGGCCATACATACAAGATCATGATGGGATGTTTAAAAAGATTGTCGGACAAGAGGAGGGTCTACCATACTGGGAGACATTTGATTTTGAAGTAGATTTAATGGTCTCAGACCCTGCATTTGTTGCAGATCAGTGGATTGCAGCTGGGGCAAACAGGGTAATTGTACACACAAGATCAATTACAAAAGAGAATTTGTTAAAGCTTGCATCGAACGTGCGAGACAAGGGTGTTGAAATATATATCGGTGTTGAACTACGAACTCGTGAGAAGACAAAAGAATATCTCACGTATATTACAGCCGAGAAAGGAGATATATCAAATGTAATATCAGGTATACAGTGCATGGGGATTTCCGAGGTTGGATTTCAGCATAGTCCATTTAATGAAGAGGTGTTAGATATGATTCGTGAATTCAAAAAAGAATATCCAACACTTCCAATTTCTGTCGATGGTGGAGTAACACTTGATAATGCGGGTGAGATATATGACGCCGGGGCAGAAAGATTAGTTAGTGGATCTACAGTGTTTGAGTCAGGAGATATTAGAGCGGTTATGAAT